>CAZNZA010000009.1:0-2589 GCA_964577325.1 uncultured Polyangiaceae bacterium | reverse complement strand
GCGCACGATGTCTACTCGCTCTGCCGCAGCCAAGGTAACCGCCGCCGATCATTCCCAGGGCACGGGAGCTTCGTCCTCAGGGGACAATCGTGTCGCCGCTCCGGAGCGTGCCTCACGAGAATCGGGTGTCTATGAAGTGGCGCCTCGCTCAGATTGGGCGACTACTCCCCATGCAGTGCACGAGAAGCTGCGCGAGTATGTCATGCGCCGCCTCATGCCTCAGCGCGGCATGACCGGTACCTGGCATCAGATGTTCGGCGATGCGGTGGACGGACTGCTGGAGCGCGAGTTCCTCGAGGAGGAACGCCATAGTGTTGCAGCTTGGGCGCGCCGGGCGCCGGCGTGCCCAGACGCTTTCCGTGCATGGATGGACGAGCTTCGCAGGGTGGGGCCGGGGCAGCCACAGCTCTATCGATGGTTGGAAGAACATGGCGACGCGCCGGTGTTGCGCCGTTACCTCGAGCATCAGCTGGCGGTGCGGTGTCACCTAGAGAGTTTGGCTGGACAGGTGGAACTCGGATTGCTACCGGAGGGCTGTACCCTCGCGTTTAGCGCGATGACGCATTGGGACGCGGTACAGGCGGTGGCGGGACGCGATACGCTGCGGGCGGCGGTTGAGGAACTGGGCGGGCCCCGCAAACCCGGCACGCTTGAGTGCTGGGAGAGCCATAGCGTCACGAATCTCGTTGTCGGCCTGGTCTGTAATCAAACCTACGCCTTCCAAGCCGTCGGCGCGCTGTGTGCGGTCGACGTGCAAACCGTCGCGGAGGGGCCGATGCTTCTCGAAGCCATGTCGCGAGCGGGCGTGGCTGGAGATGTGCTGCAGCGATACCGCGAGTATGTAGCAACTGCCGAGCGGCGCCTGGACAAATGGCACCGGCACGTCCTTCGACCCTTGAGTGAAGGCAATCCGATGCTGGTGACGCCTATGGCGGAAGGGGCGCTGATGTTGCTCAACGCGCAGTCGCGGTTCTTGAGGCGATGTCGAACGGACGCGGTACGCCGACTAGCCCCAGCGCAAGCACGGGTAGCCTGAGAAGCGAGGGGCCGGAAATCGCTCCCGGCCCCCCCCCGCGGCTGTGAGTGTTGCAGCGCCGCTACGCCGGGCGTGGGTTGCTACGCCCGGCCACGCCGCGGCCATCGCCCTTGGCTTCCATCCCCAGGCCCTCTGCATCACCGACGCGCGCCAGGGCAATGGGCGGACTAGCTTCGCCCCAGTACAGGGTGCGGTGGGGAACTGGGATCTCGACGCCGTGGTCGTCGAACGCAAGCTTTAGGCGCCGCCGGTACTCCCGTCCGACGGTCCATTGTTCGGCGGGTATGGTCTGAAAGCGAGCTTTGATCACCACGCCACTCTCCCCGAAAGCGTCGACGCCAAAGATCTCGAGCGGAGCAATTATCTTGCCCGCGAATTGGTCTTCCGCGCTCATGGCGTCTGCGACCTTTCGCATGATGGCCACAACTTGGTCAGTGTTCTCCTTGTACGCAATCTCTACGTCGAAAACCATGGCGGACCACGTCTTGGTCATGTTCGCTAGCGTCTCGATTTTTCCATTCTGAAACACGTGCACGACGCCGGAAAGATCGCGCAGGACTATGGTGCGCAGTCCCATGCTTTCCACCGACCCGCCAACGCCGTTGATGATGGCGACGTCACCGTTACGCACGTGGTTTTCCAAGAGCAAGAAGAAGCCAGAGATTACGTCTCTTACGAGCTCCTGGGCGCCGAAACCAACGGCTAGGCCTAATATCCCGGCGCCGGCGAGGATAGGTGCCACATTAACACCGACTTGGGTTAATACGAGGACAATGGCGAGCGTCCATACGGCCACCGTTGCCGTCTTCCTGACGATGCCGATGAGCGTCGCGACGCGCTTCTGGTGCTCGCGGGCGTCGTGGACGCTATCAGTTTCGCCTTCGCGAAGGGCACGCGCTTCCATACGTGACGTTGCGAAGGAAACCAAGCGAAGCACAAGGAGCGCTAGGAGCAAGATCACCAAGACCTTCGGCACGGCTCCGAGCGCCCATTCGACCGTTCGAGCGAAAATTAAGGACCAGAAGTCAAGACTCAGCCACGAGCTGGATACGTTTTCGTTCATGCCCGCCACTTTGCCAGCTTCGGTGGCGTAGACCTATGTGGTGGAATTCCACAGGTGCGACGCAAAACGACTCACAAATGACCAGAACGTTGGCTCACACGCGCTTGGGACCGCAACAAGAGCCGAAATCGCGAGCAACTCGTTGGCACATGCCCTGCATTACCGTTCAACAGCCGGGCCACGAGGAATTCGACGGCCCCTGTTAACAAGCACCAGGAACGCCCGCCGCTTGGTCGTGCGGGCAAGGAGGAATCATATGTTACGTTGGGCACTCATATTCTTCGTCATCGCTTTGGTCGCCGCGCTGTTCGGTTTTGGCGGCATAGCAGGAACCTCTGCAGGTATCGCCCAGATACTATTCTTTGGGTTCCTGATCTTGGCCGTTGTTGCGTTGTTGACCAACGCCTTCGGGAAGCGCTCTCTGTAGTACTTGGTGCGCTGTCATCAAGCGCTGCGCTGTCATCAAGCGCTGCGCTGTCATCAAGCGCTG
>CAZNZA010000008.1:75969-86759 GCA_964577325.1 uncultured Polyangiaceae bacterium | reverse complement strand
TTTGGGACCCCGCAGCGAGGTGGTCGCAGCGACCGGGATCGGCGGGGGTGGTTTGTGCTTAAGATACCGGAGATGGGCCAACTCACAGATGGTAAAGCATCCAGTAAATGGCCACGCCGCTAACCGACACGTAAAGCCACACCGGCAACGTCCAACGCGCCACCCGACGATGGGCTTCGAAGCGTCCCGTCCATCCTCGATAAATCGTGAACAGAGCGAGGGGAATGATGAGCGCCGCTAGCACGATGTGGGGCACGAGCAACGCGAAGTAAACGGTTCGGATCGCCCCTTCCCCCTGAAAAGGTACCGATCCCACGCGATAGTGGTGCAGAAGGTAAGTCACGAGAAACAGCGAGGACAACCCGAAAGCCGTGAGCATACAGCGGCGGTGGGCTTCCCACTGGCGGCGGCGCACGAACACGTAGCCCGCAATGAGGAAGCATCCGGCTGCTCCATTCAAGGCGGCATTGACTGATGCCAAAGCTCCAGGAGCCCGTGTCTCCTCCGCCGGCGGCAACCAATAGATGACGGCGGTGACGGCCAACGAGACGAAGACCGACAGGCCGTAGATGACTTGTTTGGCCAGCTTGCTGTCGGCAGTTCCGACCGCGGTACCAGGAGACGACATCTTCGCTACCTATCGCTGACCGGCGCCGGGTCAAACGGAAATATTGTCGCGTCGCAACGCTCAGGCCGCTTCACGCCCGGGACAGAGCGCGAGGCAGCTTCTCTAACCACATCACCAAGCTCACGCGAGCCGGGCACAAGATCGTTGCCAGAGCTTTCACTGCAGCGCGTAACCCGTGGTATCGTCCACCGGTGAGCGAGCGCAACGTTCTTGTAGTGGGCAATCTGCGTGGCGCTTCGCGAAGCGCCTTGACGACGGCGCTCAAGGGCCTTCAGCTGGTACCAACCGAGCTGAACGACGTTGAGCAAGCGATCTCGTCGCTACAGCTCGAGCCGTGGGCGGCGATCCTCGTCGACACCACGATTGCCGGCGCTTCCCGCTTCTGCGCTGAGGCGCGCGCCAATCGAGCTTTGCTCGACACCGCCCTCATCGCGCTGTCTCCGCGCCTGACCGATCTGGCGTTTCTCAACGCCTTGCGCTGGGGAGCCGATGACGTGGTGGCGCTCGGCGCCGCCGAACCGTTGCACGGGCGACTCGCCCAAGTGAGCAGCGAAAGGCCCCGTCAACCACGCACGGCAAAAGGTCGCGCCGTGGTGGCCGATGCCGATCCCCGCCGCTGCGATGCGTTGGGCCGCGCGCTGCATTCGGCAGGCTACAACGTGAGCGAGCTCACGGACAAGGCGAGCGCGCGCTACTACGCATCGCAACCGGGTGTCGATCTATTCGTGGTGTCTGCCGATTTGACGGAGCCCCGGCCCCTGATTGAAGAGGCGCGCCGCAACGGGTGCCAGTGCCGGTGGGTGGTCATGGCCAAACCCCAGCACACGGGTGAGCTCGAGCAGCAGCTGTCGTCGTTACGCGGCGTCGTGGTGATGAGTACGTCGGGACCGCCGGAGAACGTGCTGTTCGCCGTCAACCTCCTGTACCCGAGCGAGGCCAGTCGAAGAGGAGAGGTCAGAGCATTGTTCAGCACTGTGGTGCTGTTTCGTGCGGTGGGTGAATACCGGGACGAATGCGGCTTTTCCTACACCGCCAGCCCCCAGGGCCTGTACGTGCGTACGCTGGCCAAAGCTCCCACCGAAAAAGTTTGGGTCGAACTCATTCCTCCCGACGGGGAGCGCCGAGTTCGCCTCGTGGGTAAGGTAGCCTGGAGCCGCGCCTTTGGCGTCGACAGCGATGAGGCCGCACCCCCGGGCTTCGGGGTACAGATCGTCGACGGCTTGGGCGAAGATCTCGCGTTGTGGAGCGAATGCCTGAGCCGCCTCCAATTCCGCGCTCCGGCGACGCTGGTGCCCGAGGCTAGATTTTCCGTCCCAAGTTACCAAGTGCCCGTTCCCGCGGGAGTTCCCCTGCCGCAACCTGCCGAAGCCACGGCACCTAGTCCCCCCGCCGCTTCCACTCGTGTGGGGGCAGGGGGAGCAGGCCGGGTACGAATATCCGCTCGGCCTTCCCTTCGTCTATCCGTGCCTAGCCCAAACCGCATCGCTTTACCGGCGACCGGATCGAGTCTCAAGCCGCGTCCCCTTCTGCCGCAGCAGGAGACGCCCGCTCCGAAGCCGGCACCGTCGGCACGCGGGGGCAAAAAGACCGTGTTGGGCCTGGGATTGCTCAACCGAGACGGATCGCTGGCGCCGGAAGAAAGGCGTTCGTCGGTGGCTACGACCGTAGTGAGCGGCCGCAAAACGGCTGGGCCGCAAACGGCGGCGGCTGGGCCGCAAACGGCGGCGCGCTCGGCCAATGACCAAAATCCAGCCTCCGATCCGTTCGCTGCGGCGGCCTCATCATTCCCCCCGAAACGCCCACCAAGTCCAGCCCCCGAAGCGCCATCCACACCCCGCGTCGATCCGGCTCGTGCCGCGCCGACCGAGATGGCGTTATTCGAGACGGATGAACAGGCCGCGCGGGAACGCATACGGTTGAGCATTCCGGAAGCCTTACGTCTATCGCCGGTTACGGGCCGCACGCTCGTTTACGGCAGCAGCGCGCCGCCCCCGCCCCCGCGTGCCGGGCGCGGTGAGCCAGCCATCGATGATGACGCGCGACCCACGCTGGCCTCGTCCCACGACAGCTCGCCGTCCGCTCCAGAGGTCATGGGGGACGGCTCCGAAGACATCTCCGACCGACCCACGCTCGCCGACCACAATGCCGTTAACCTCGAGTCACTCCCGCCGACGTTGCTCGAATCGGACGCGCCTGACGGATCGACCGGGCCTCATACGGAACGACGGCCTGCCCCTCCCCCCATTGCTCGACGGTCCCCCACGACGCCTCCCGCAGTCACCTTTGGGCATCCATCCTCTGATGACCCTGTCGCTCAATCTGCCGACTCACTCGCCCCTCATTTCGACGAGTCGGGCGAGCCTCGTCGCTTGGATCCACTGCCCGACATTTACAATCACCTCGGTGCCACACCACCCGGCAGCTCCGACCATGGATCGCCCGCCCCGGCTCCAGACGTGGCGCCCGCAACAAGCAATCCTCTCGACACCGCCCCGACTCCCCCGCAAACACCGGCCTTCGCGCATGCCGAAGGAGAGTCCACCGTCAAACGCAAGGTAGAAAAGGCAGAGCCGCGGCGCCATTGGCCTTTGATAGCCGGTGTGGCCGCACTGGTTGTGGTGGCCAGCTTGGCGGTCCGTCTCTTGCCGCAGCGGGATATCGCCGCCGAACCGGGCGCTGACGCCGATGGCCCCTTCGACCGCGCTGTTGTCCAGGAGCGACCACCGACGGCCGACCAAGACGAGGCGCCGCCGTCCGACATCGCCCGCCTGCCCGTGCCTGCCGAAGCAGCCGTCGATCCAACGCCCCCGACGACCGCGCCTACTCCGAGCCCTGCGCCCGGCCCCACGCTAGCTCCCGTTCCGGAAACCCCCATCGATACGTCCCAACTGGGGCCAAAGCATGGGCTTCTTTACGTGCGTTCTCCTCTCTCTACC
Organism: uncultured Polyangiaceae bacterium; assembly: GCA_964577325.1. Lineage (GTDB taxonomy): Bacteria > Myxococcota_A > Polyangia > Polyangiales > Polyangiaceae > SZUA-265. The sequence continues at coordinate 83,195 of CAZNZA010000008.1, read as the reverse complement.
CGGGTGTTTCTCCACGGAGTGGATAGCGGCGCGACCAACGAATGGTTGACGGTTCCCTGCGGCACGAGGTTCTTGCGGCTGGGTCGTGCCCCGGGCAAGTGGTCGTCCCAGGGCTTCGCGACCGCGATTCGCTGTCGGGCGGCCAACTCGGTGACGGTCGTTGACGAATAGTTGTCAAAAGCGAACACTATGGCGCGCCGCCCCGGTGTTCGCTCACGTGTTGGTGGCGGGGTGCTCAGCTCCGGTCACCCTTCCGCCCTCGGCTGCCATCGAAGCCATGCCCGCGGTCGTCGTCACCGCTTGTACCAACGTCAATGACTGCGAATGGGCTTGTCGCCAAGACCGTTCGCGCAGCTGTACGCAACTGGCCCACATGTACGAAACCGGCCAAGGTGCTCCGCAGAATCTACCTCGCGCCGCGGCGCTGTACGCGGAAGCCTGCGACGGTGGGCAGGTGGAAGCGTGCACCCACCTTGCCATGATGTACGATATAGGCTTGGGCGTGGCCCGGGACATCGGCAAGGCCGCCTTTTTCTACGAGCGAGCGTGCGCACTGGGAGACGCTTGGCCCTGCGCGCGCAACGCAGAGCTCGGGCCAAATGCGCCGCTTGTACGGCAACCCCCTCAACCTCCCCAGTGACTTGCCGTTCATGCAGGCTGGGAACGTGTGACTCCACCTGCAGCAAGCTATTCAGTCCTGGTCGTGGACGACACCGCGAGCAACCGTATGCTCTATGGGGCATTGCTGACGCGCGCGGGCTACACCGTGCGAGCAGCAGCCAGCGGCGCCGACGCGCTGCGCCAGATTGAAGACGAGCAGCCATCTCTCGTCCTCTTGGACTTCATGATGCCAGGGATGGACGGCGCAGAGGTGCTGAGCCGGTTGAGAAAAAACCGTCTCACCTCAGAGTTGCCCGTCGTGGTGCTGACCGCCTCCGTGGCGTCCGATGATATCGAACGCGCCCTGGTCGCTGGTGCCGACGACTACATCACCAAGCCCGTCGATTCGCGCATTCTACTCACGCGCATCAAGTCCATCATTCGAGCGCACGAGGACCGCGCTCGAGCTTCTGCAGAGCCCGAGCGAGACGCCCTGCGGCAGGAACTGGAGGAGGCGCGAGCCGTTCAGCGGGCTCAGTTACCTCAAATCCCCGTGACGTGGCCGGGCTGGCACATGGTCGGGGCCGTCGTTCCTTCGGGTCAAATTGCCGGCGACGTCTTCGATATCGTTCACCTGTCAGACGAACGAGTCGTGGCCATGCTGGTCGATGTTTCAGGGCATGGCGCCGCCTCGGCCTTGGTTGCGGCAGCAACCCGCATGGCTCTGCGAGAATTGCTGGCCGACCGTCCCTTGGCCGAAGCGATGCAGGTGCTCAACACGCGCATGAGCGAGCGAGACACGGGCAAGTATTCCTGCGTTGGGGCCGTCGAGATTTGCGGTACCGAGGTTTGCATGGTCAACGCCGGACTTCCGCCCATCGTGGCCCTCCGCGCGGGCAAAGAATTGATAAGCGCCGTGGCTAGCGGCTTTCCCATCGGGATGTTTGACCACTCCACCTATGAGGTCACGCGCTTTTCGGCAGCCGTGGGTGACTTGGTGATCCTGGTGAGCGACGGTCTCACCGAGCCCTTCGGCGCCAGCGACGACGTGGCAGGAGCGCTACTGCGCATGAACATCCAGGAGGATTGTCCTCCAAGCACGCTCGGTCCCGACGATCTAGACGGTCGTTTACGGGCAGCCACACGCACGCCTCAGCCGGAGATGCAAGACGACGCGACAGTGGTACTCCTGGAGGCAATGTGACCGCTCTGCAGCGGTCGCGAATTCAGCTAGCACCGCGCCTGGACGAGGTAGCGCGAGCCGTGGCGTGGGCGAGCAAAGAAGTGCCAGCTTGGGTGGATCCCATCGCCCTGGACGTCGGTCTGACCGAAGCGCTGACGAACGCCATCGTGCATGGTGTGCTCGAGGTGAGCTCTGAGCTGCGCGGCGCGGGCGTCGAGGTGTACCTGGGTGAGGTCGAACGCCGTTCCAAAACCGTCGACGAGAGCCAAAACGTATCGTTAACGCTCAGCCAGTCCATCGATCAGGTCGAGATCCACGTATCCTGGCAGGGTGCATCGTGTCCCGGTTCGCTGCGCAACCCCCCGGACTTCCCGGATCCGTTGCGCGGGTCGGGCTTGGGGACGACTCTCATCTACGCGAGCTTCGACGAGGTAACTTGGGGCGTTGATGGTTGTTCGATGTTCCTCAGATTCTGTTCGTCCCGTAAAGGAATTGCCAATGCGCCGCTTTGACGTTTCCGCGCTCCTGCGCGCGATCCTTGCGCTCGTCGCGCTCCCGTGGCTACTGAGCTCCTGTGCCGCGTCTCCCGTCGACAACCCATCGGACGAAACCAGCGACGATACCTCGAGTGGCGACGACCCGAGCTCCAGCCCCGATGACGGCGGCGCAAACTGGTGGCACACTGACGCGGCTCCTCTATTCAACCAGTGCGCGGCGGTGGCGGTCGAAGCCAACTTGATCCCGGCAAATTTCTTGTTCGTGCTGGACACCAGCGGCAGCATGAATTGCGTGCCGCCCGACGGAGACGACGCGGAGGCTGAGTTGTGCAAAACCGATCCCCGCAAGCGCGGCGACGGCCCCAGCAAGTGGCAGGTCACCCAGCAAGCCCTGGTGACAGCGCTAGAACCTCTTCTGGACCGCGACAGCCTGCAGGTGGCCGTGGGGGTGTTTCCGGAGATGGGTTCGAAGTGCGGAGTGGCTGAGGCACCCGTGCTGGACTTCTCCGCCTTGAGCCCGGATCATCTCGAGCGCACCTCTGCGCTGCTAGAGACGACTATTCCCGATGGAGACACCCCCATCGCCGGGGCAGCGATCCGCAGTTACGGCTACTTGGCTCGTGCCTTGCGTGAGCGTGAATTGATTGGAAACACGTTCGTCGTCTTGTTGACGGACGGCAACGAGACCTGCAAACCGGGCGAACTCGATAAGCTGATTTCCAACGACGCGCCCATGGCTTTGGAAGGCTTCGGCATCCGCACCTTCGTCATCGGCGCCCCCGGTAGCGAGGAGGCGCGTACGCTACTCAGCCAACTGGCTGTAGCTGGCGGGACAGCACCGCGCACGGGGTGCGAACCCGGCTCCGACAGCGAGGCCGGCGACTGTCACTACGACATGACGCGCAGCACGAACTTCGGAGCCGACTTGGCGCTGGTTTTGGACAAGATCACCCGCACCAAAGCCCTGTCCTGCGAGTTCGACGTGCCCGCCAATCCTGAGGGCGGAGGTGTTAACCTCAACGAAGTCAACGTGACTCTTTACACGCCTGAGCGTGGCGAGGACGACGTGGAACCGTTGGGCAAGCACGAAGGGCCGTTGGGAAGCTGTGATGACAAAGACAGCGGGTGGACCTACTCGTCAGATCGTAGAAAAATTCTGCTTTGCGGCTCTGACTGTGACCGGATCGAACAACTCCCTGACGCACAGGTTCGGATCGTGTTGGGCTGTCCGTCGTTAGACAGAGGTCAAGTCGCGCGCTGAGCGGGCGGCGTGATAGGGCGCCAAAAACTTGGCCGCCAGGCCGTCAGCCGTTGGAACGAGCTCTGCGGCTGACGGAGCCTATCGCCCCACAGTTCCACCGCGAGCGGGATTGCGTCGAGCAGTCAGGTCGTTTACTGCCGTGCCCATGACTGCCGCGGCCCCTCATGAGGCAAACGCCCCTGCGCTGCGCGAACTCCTGCAGCGCGTGTTTGGGCATGAGTCGTTTCGATCCCACCAGGAAGAGGTGTGTCAAGCGCTCGAGCGCGGGGAAAACGCGCTGCTCGTCATGCCCACGGGCGCGGGAAAGTCGTTGTGTTATCAGCTGCCAGGACTGGCTCGCCGCGGGACCACCCTCGTCATCAGTCCACTCATTGCGTTGATGGACGATCAAGTGAGCCAGCTCACTCAGCTCGGGTTGCGCGCTAGCGCCATTCACTCCGGCAAGCCGCGGGAACATAGCCGAGCCGCATGCATCGACTACCTCAACGACGCGCTCGACTTCCTGTTCATCGCGCCCGAGCGCTTGGCCTTACAGCGCTTTGCCGACTTCCTGGCGCGAAAGACGCCTGCCCTGATCGCCATCGACGAAGCGCACTGCATCTCCCATTGGGGTCACGATTTTCGGCCCGACTACCGACTCCTGCAAAAGCGTCTTCCGCACCTGATGCCGGCTCCGGTCGTCGCGCTTACCGCCACTGCGACCGCTCGCGTACAAGATGACATCATCGCGCAGTTGGGCGTGCACGCCGTGCGGCGTTTCGTGTTCGGCTTCCGTCGGGATAACCTTGCCATCGAAGTCAGTGAGGTAACCCCGGCGCAGCGACCTCAACTGGTTGCGCAGTTGTTGGCCCCGGCCGGGCGTCGCCCGGCCATCATCTATGCGCCGACCCGCAAAGAAGCGGAGAAGCAAGCGGAAGCATTGAGCGAGATGGGCGCTCGGGCATACCACGCCGGCATGGACAATGACGCCCGCGATCGCGTTTCCCGCGCCTTCTTGGACGGCAAGATCGATGTAGTGGTCGCGACCGTCGCGTTTGGCATGGGTATCGACAAAGCAAACGTGCGCACCGTGGTGCACACGGCCTTGCCGAGCAGCGTCGAAGGTTACTACCAAGAGATCGGACGCGCCGGGCGCGATGGACAGCCGAGTCGCGCCATCCTCCTGCACTCGTTTGCAGATCTACGAACCCACGAGTGGTTCATGGACCGCGATTACCCCCCGGTCTCCGAACTGCAAGAGGTGTTCGACGCCCTCGGCCGGAACCTCGAACACAAGGACGCGCTGCTTGCCAAGACTGGTTTGGACGAAGACCGCCTCGACCGCGTTTTGGAGAAGCTCTTGGCCCACGGAGGAGCCGAACGAGCTGGCTACGACGAGTTTACCCGGGGCGACAGCAAGTGGCGTAGCGACTATGAAACGCAGGTCGCCCACAAGCGTGCTCAGCTGGCCGCGATGCGTGGGTTTACGGACGGTCACGCATGCCGCATGCTCAAGCTCATCTCCCACTTCGGGGATCAAGAGGACAACAAGCAGCCGTGCGGGTTGTGTGACGTGTGCGCTCCCGCGGCAGCGTTGAGCGTCGTCGCTCATGCGCCCTCTGCTGCCGAATTGAAGGCGGCGCGAGCTGTCGTCGATTTACTCAAAACCTATGACGACCAATCTACCGGCAAGCTGTTCCGGGAAGCGGGGAGCACGCTCGATCGCAAGCAGTTCGACGCCCTGCTCGCCGCCATGCGGCGCGCCGATTATCTTGACCTGTATGAGGACGAGTTCGAAAAGGATGGCCGAACCATCCGCTTCTATCGGGCTAAGCTCACTTCTCAGGGCTACTCGGTACAATTGAGCGACCTCGAGCAGATGAGGCTCACCCAAAGCCCGAGCCGTCCTTCGGCCCGCGCCTCGTCGCCACGTAGCGCGGGTCGAGCAAAAGCTGGCAAGCGAAAGGGCGAGCGCACGCCCTTGGAGGAAATCGTCCTCGATAGCAACGGTGAGCGTTTGGCCGCTGCCCTCAAAGAGTGGCGCAGGGCACAAGCCTCGGCCAATGGTGCTCCGCCGTACACGGTATTGACGGACAGAGCCATTGCCGGCATCGCTAGCCGACGTCCCAACAGCTTGCCGGACTTACTGCAAGTTCACGGCGTCGGCCCCGGTGTCCTCGACAAGTACGGGCGCGCCGTCCTTGATCTGGTAGCCAGCCATGACTGACGTCGACGCGCGCTTCAAAGCTGACGGATCCATGGCAGGTGAGCTTACGCAGGGTGGGGCCATGCCGCGCGCGCAGGCACTGCTCGCGGCACTGCTGCCATACGTAGCTTCAGATGAGCTCGAGGCGCAGCATCTGGCGCGCATGCGGGCGTTAGCTGAGGGGGGTGAGCGCTGCCTGGCGCGCGACCACTACGTTCCCGGCCATTTCACGGCCAGCGCCTTCGTGCTCAGTCCCGACCGACAACACCTGCTGCTCATCTTCCACAGCAAGCTGCGCCTATGGCTGCAGCCGGGGGGTCACGTGGACGCCGACGACATCGACCTCGCGTCGGCCGCTCGCCGTGAAGCCGAAGAAGAGACGGGCAAACGGGACCTGCGTCTGCTCCTCGGACACCCCGTCGATGTCGACGTGCACCTGATCCCCGCGCGCCCTGATGCCCCCGCTCACGAACACTTCGACGTTCGCTACTTGTTCTTGGCCACAGGCGATGCTTTCGAGGCCAGTAGCGACGCACTGGCTGCTAGATGGGTCGCCTTGACGGAGCTCGATACCGTCGACACGGATGCTTCGATCCGGCGCGCGGTAGGCAAGATCATACATTGGCTTCAGACGGACGCGGCGGCGAAAGACCATCGCTAACCCGACGCACGCTCCAATACGAACTCAGGGTATGAACTCAGGGTGCCGTTGCATTGCCCGCGCGTGCTTGGTTTGGGCGCAGGATGAGCGTGTACTCGTGGGGACCCACCTCGATGAGCGTCACACCTGGGTGGCGTAGGGCGGGATAGTAAGGATACCACGCTAGCTTTTGCCAAGCCGGAGTGTCGGCGATGTATTCCGGCACGATCAAGTCCAGCGCGACGTAGCGGCCCGCGGTTCGTTCCAGAAGCTGCGGGCCAAAGGAAAACGCAGGTGGAGTCTGGTCAGGTTTGGACAGATCATTGTGCATGGCTCCGCCGTAGGCCACGATCAACGAATCTCGAGCTTGGGTACGTTCCAAAAGTCGAACGAGCTTTTCTTCAGAATGCTCGGTGATGAGCTCGAGCATGGCGACCACGCCATCCCCGCCCGCCTGGCGCACGCGCGCGAACTCCTCGCACGAAGGCTCCAGGACGAGCGGGACCATACCTAGTTCCCGCGCGCGGTGACCCAATTGGACGAAGCGGTCGATGTTACCCGGGTCCTGTTGCTCGACGACCGGCTTCTGTGCGGAGCGCACGGCTTCCGTTTCGGTGGGACAACCCGTAGGCGGCTGCAGCAGCTCGACGACCAGAGCATCGGCTCCAGCCCGCCGCGCGACGGGTAAAAGCTCGCTTGCGAAACGCTCGGTGGCGGACAGCACATCGGGAGCGTCGCGGCGCGGGTGAGCTTCACCTAGCGCCAACACCCGGGGACGTTTGGCCATTACCGCGTCGAAGGCCTCAGCGGCCGTGTCATAACGCGTGCAGCGGTAGGGGCCGCAGGGGGCGGCTGCGCCA
>CAZNZA010000008.1:73780-75869 GCA_964577325.1 uncultured Polyangiaceae bacterium | reverse complement strand
GGGCAATGCTTCTTCGGCGCCTGTACCCTGAGCAGCGGGCTGAGAAGCTACGGCAGGTACCGGCGCGTCCGAAACCCGGTCCCCCCGGCAGCCGCCCGTGGCAGCGACCAAAGTCGCTGCCACGAGCGCTGAACGGACATCACGCCTACGGGCAAGTCGCTTCACCGAGGGCGGCGGAACGACTGGCTGCGTACGAATAATTATTCCTCGGCCTTCAAACAAGTCGGGATGTCCGTAGCACAACTCGACGAGTCTGCGTTCTCGATGCAGTCCGGCAACAACGCCGCCAGATAGTCGCCGTGATAGGCGCTCACCAGTGCGTCACATTGCGCTTCAGTGACGTCATCACATTGCCCAGTCACTGCTTCACATTCAGGAACGTCCGTGACGCACGCATTGGCCTCTGCTGCTGCCCAACACTCGTAGACCACCTGTTCTGCTCCTGCTGAGCAGTCATCGAGTTCCTCTCCGGCCGCCGCGTAGCAATCCAGTACCGCTTGGAACACCCCTTCATCCTGGGTGAAGCAAACGTCAGCCAGCCTCGACACCTGTTCGCCACTACAGATAGTGACATACATGGAGCAGTCTTCTTCCATGTCTGATGCCGTGGAAGGTCCAAAGCACGCGACTACTCCACCTTCTTCGACCTCGGCGTCCGGAACCATCGCATCCGACGGGATGACATCCGCGTCGCCCATGGCGGCATCCGGCACGCCGCCGTCATCCATCGGCACACCCGTGTCGGGCACGTCGCTGGTTACCCCACCGTCGTCATCGACATCAGTGGTGCCCGCGTCATCATCGGGCGCGGTCGAATCGCTGGTGTCGGTGGCATCCGTGTCGTCGGTGTTATCAGTATCGTCGGTGGCGTCCGTATCGTCCGACGTGTCTGAAGTATCCGTGTCATCGGTCGTGTCGGTCGTGTCCACGGGACCACCAGAATCGGCGCCGCCGTCTACCTCGGTAGCTGGAGGTGTGGGGTCGCCGTCATCGTCACCGCAGCCAGCCACCGCAAACGCCATCACGAGGGGTAGCCAGACCGAACGGTTGTGTGTCGTGTTTAAGCCAAATTTCATGTATCGCTCCTTGTTAAGTAAGGTCGCTGGGAAAAATGCTGCCCGTCAGCAACTCACCCCAGCAGTGCCCGAACAATCTCCCACGATACTTCAGACGAGCACGAACTATCCAAGAAAACGGCTACCCGCTTTCGCTCGAGCGGCAAAGACCCTGCGCAACCTGTGTCACAACGCATCAAAGCCGACCTATTCTGTGCTCGGAGGTTCCCAGGACCAGCCGCAAACCTGCCCCAGTGCCACCACATCGCCCCTCCTGTGGCACATCTACCTCAGCAGTGTTTAGAGGCAGCGACTCGACCATGCGCCGCCTTCAGGTGAAGCAAGTACTGGAAGGGGTCATGCTCTGCATGCGAGATTCTGTATTGGTGTTCACTGCCGTTTCCTCGGTGACATGGCTATGTAAACCTATCTACACAACTTGACCGTCGCTCTACCCCTTTCTCTGGAGTCATCGCGATGGCTCTGGCACTATTCGAAACCATGCGCCCATCTACATGCTCCCGCCAAGCCCTCGCCTCAGCCGGAGTGCTATGGCTCTCGCTCTTAGAAGTAGCGTCGGGTTGCGCTGGCGATAGGCCCACCTTTGGACACCGCGTGGATACGGTCGATGGCGGTAGTTTTCCGGATCACGAGAATTCAGGTACCGCGCCCCTCGATGCAAGCGCCATCACCGACGCGCAAGGTTCCGCGGCGAACACCCTCACTCGTAGAGATGGGTCAATTGGACCGGACAATGTTGACGCCTCGCGGGTCAACATGCAGCCTCCCAATCGGGACGCAAGCGCACCAGACAGGGTGATGTCAAACGTACCGGAAGCTGGAGCGTCAAGTTCGCCGACGTCGGCCGAGCCGGACTCCGCTACGCCTCGCCCCTGCAACGAGACCATAGCAAGCGGCGACTTGGGTCCCGCAGTCGGGTCCTTTGGGCCAAACGACCTCGACATCCTCTACCTCCCTGAGCTGAACGTGTACGCGACCGTCTTCACGAGGGGCGCTCCAAGTTCGGCCTTGGC
>CAZNZA010000008.1:60859-73680 GCA_964577325.1 uncultured Polyangiaceae bacterium | reverse complement strand
GCTGAGCGAACGACAGTGGCCATCAGATACGTCGCTCGATGATGGCTTCGAGTTGGCCGCGGTCGATGATAATTTCTTGGGGTTTTGGCACCTGCTCAACGGCAGCAACGTAGTTAGCGTTGTTCAACGCTTGGACGCGACACTGCAGCCGGTGGGCTCAACGTGGCAGCCACTAGCGGCTGAGCCATGGTTGCCCGCTGTAGACACGCAAGGACCTCGAGTAGCTTTGACGCGCGGGACGCGAGATGAAGCGCAACTTCACGTTTTGTCCCCATCCCTCGATCTCGCCCACGTGGCGAGTATAGACGAACCCAACAGCGGCACGCCGTTGGTCGTCGGGACGTCTGAAGGGTACGCCCTCGCCTGGAATCGGGGCAACGATCAAGTTCGCTTCGCGAAGTATGGGGAGGATGGCAAAACACTAGCCTGCGGGCCCACTTTATTGAGCTCAGAACCGGCAACGTTGGCGGGGCTGACGCCCATGAAGGACGGCTACCTGACGCTCGTTACTCGTACAAACGTCCAACCGCGACAAGTAGAGTGGTACGGAGTGTCGGAGAGTTGCTCGTTAGGCCCGGCGGTGTCCGTCACCTACGAGTCAACCAGCGCGTCCGCGGCAGCATCAGGGGCTACGACTGTTGCTGTGGTGTGGGTCGAATACCAAACGTACAGGCTGAAGTACATGGTGATGAGCAATCGCTTGTGTCACTAACACGAGGCACACCAAGTACCTGCAGCAAAAGTGATGCCTCCCGGTTCATGTTGGCCCACAGCGGTCCCTTCTAAACGAGGATCGGTCGGCGCCCCTCGGTCATGGACAATCATCCAGCGACTGGGCCACGCGCAGAGTTGTGAGCTCGGTAAACACCGCTTGGCGATCGACGCGGGCCAATCCGGGATGCTCGACAAGGTCCATGTCACCCAGCTCACCCACCACCGCTCGTCCTGAGTAGTAGACGAAACATGCGGTTGGATTGCCCGGTACCGCGCATAGTTCCAGTTCTGCCTGCGCCTCGTACCAGGTATGGGCAAACGTAAAGGCGCTTCCCGCCGCGCTCACGGCCCAACGCTCGTCGCGGTAATCCGGGTGACAAGATCGGAACTCGTTGGACTCGCCATACAATCCGAGCACTCCGTCGACGGCCACCGCATCTCCGGGGGGCGGCGCTTGATAACCCGGTGGCGTACCTGGAGATGTGTCCGGAAAAGAGGGCGGCTGATCTGGGGCATGATCGGTGTGCGGTGATCCGGCATCGCGCCCTGAAGCGTCGGACGCCTCGACTTCTGGACCTCCGTCTGGAGCCCCCACGTCGGCGCCGCCTGAATTGCCAGCCCGGTCCGTGTCTTCCCTCCCGATGGTGCTCTCGGAGCAACTGAACAAGCAACACACAGTGGAGGCAAGCAGTAGTCGCTGAGTGAGTACGCGGAATGTACCTATGCCCCTTGACTCTAATCGTTCAGTCATCGCTCACCGCCGGCCTAATGCTCGAGAGTCAGTCCGGATCATCTCCGAACGGCACGCCCAGCGATAGAGAAATGGCCTGGGAAGGCTCAGGTTACGCCAGCACCGGGACCACGTTGGCCGCTGCCCTTGCGCTGAAAGGGAGAAGGAGGCACCGACTCCCGCTTGGGCCTGGCCGTGCTCGCGGCTAGGTGCGGCTCTCTCGACGAGTGGTCCGTCGCTCAGCTCGTCAAAGCGCTGCTCGTCTGGAATGCCCCAAAGTCGGCACGAGTCACCGGGCGCTACGAGCAACCAGCCATTCTGGACCGAGTCTACCCTCGTCCGCGACCACGCCGAGCCGCACGACGGGGCGCTGGAGCCAACTACCAGAATCGAACTGGTGACCTACGGTTTACGAAACCGTTGCTCTACCGACTGAGCTAAGTTGGCGCAAAAAGTGGGCGGAGTCTACGCAGGAAGGGCGCGGAGTCAAGGCATATGGTGCGGTGATGTCCGGTATCGCCACGCGGCTGAGGGGATTCCGTAGCCAACCGCCAGTGGCTCATGTAGGGTGCCGCGCCAGGAACGGCAGCCCCTTTGGAGGAAACAGCGAATCGTATGAGCAGCTATCTTTTTACATCCGAATCCGTTGGCGAAGGTCACCCCGACAAGCTGTGTGACGCGGTCTCCGACACGATTTTGGACGCACTTCTTGCCCAGGATCCCAAGAGCCGCGTGGCTTGTGAGACATTTTGCAAGACTGGATTCGTCGTGGTCGGCGGTGAGATCACCACCACGGCACAGATCGATTACGCCAAGCTCGCTCGCGAGGCGATTCGCGATATCGGTTACACCAGCTCGGACATGGGCTTCGACGCCAATACGTGCGGCGTGCTCACCGCCATCGACGAACAGTCGCCGGACATTTCCCAAGGCGTCACCGAGGGCGTGGGCCAGTACAAAGAGCAGGGAGCCGGCGATCAAGGTTTGATGTTCGGCTACGCGTGCGACGAGACGCCCGAGCTCATGCCTGCTCCCATCATGTTTGCGCACAAACTGATGCTCCAGCTGTCGAAGGTCAGGAAGAGCAACAAGGTGGACTTCCTCCGTCCTGACGCCAAAAGCCAGGTCACGATGGTCTACGAAAACGATCGCCCGGTGAGGGTCGAAACGTTGGTGCTGTCGACGCAGCACAGCCCCTCGGTCAAGAACAAGGAGCTTCGCGAGGCGGTCATGGAGCTGGTGGTCAAGAAGGCGATCCCGGCGAAGCTACTCACTCCCAAGACCAAGTACTTCATCAACCCCACCGGACGCTTCGTCGTCGGAGGTCCGTGCGGCGATGCTGGTCTGACCGGCAGAAAGATCATCGTCGACACGTATGGCGGCGCTGGACGTCATGGCGGTGGAGCGTTCAGCGGCAAGGATCCTTCCAAGGTAGATCGCTCGGCGGCATACTACGCGCGCTACGTGGCGAAGACGGTCGTTGCTGCGAAGCTTGCCACCAAAGTCGAGGTACAGGTGGCGTACGCGATCGGTGTCGCCAAACCCGTGGGCGTAAACGTCAATACGTTTGGAACCGGAACCGTCGACGACGGCAAGCTCGCCAAAGCCATCACCGAGGTGTTCGACATGCGACCCCGGGCCTTGATCGAGGAGCTCGACCTCCTGCGCCCGATCTATCGCCCCACGGCCGCGTACGGCCACTTTGGCAGGCCCGAGTTCAGCTGGGAGCAGACGCCACGCGTCGAACAGCTGCAGGACGCCGTACGCTAATTCGGCGCCTGCCGGCGAACCAACCGCGGTCGCTCGACCGCGGTTGGTCAGTACTAACGAAAGAAGGCGGCATTCGGTAATCCGAAAGCCGCCTTCTTCGTATCTCAATCACCGACGAAACATCGGTGCACCGTTAGCCTCAGACGGCTTCCTCACCCTGCTCACCGGTACGAATACGCACGGCCTGTTCGACGTTGGTGACGAAGATCTTGCCATCGCCAATGCGACCCGTCTTGGCGGATTTCTCGATCGCATCGAGCACTGATTGTGCCTGGCTATCGGCGACCACTACCTCGAGCTTGACCTTCGGCACGAAGTCCACCACGTAAGCGGATCCGCGATACACCTCCTTCTTGCCGCCGGTTCGGCCGAACCCCTTGACCTCTGTGACCGTCATGCCCTGGACACCGACCTCGGACAGCGCGTCCTTGACTTCGTCCAACTTGAACGGTTTGATTATCGCTTCGACCTTCTTCATGGTGTGAATCCTTGTCCCTTACAGCTGCTCGCACGCGCAGCTTGTGTGTGCTCGAGCGAGGTTGGTGGTTTGATGGCCCAACCGCGTGACGAGCGCGGCGGGGTGGTGATTTGGTACCTAGCGGGTCAGAAGTTTCCGAAATGTTTCGGCTACAGTGCGGTTTGGCGCACGGTGCAGTTTGATGCACGATCCACGATTTTCACCCGAAGTGGTCCAGCGGCTCATCCCCGAAGCACACCCCCAGCTCTCGCCCAGCGCGCACCACGTCGGAATCTGGCGGTACGGTGCGAATGCCGTTCGTGGCTTCACGCAGGGGGATCAAGCTCACGACGCCCTGTCTCGTCGCTACCATCCCACTTTCCGTAGATTCCTGGAGAAAGCGCGTCGCTGCCGTACCAAGGCGTAGGGCGAGCAAACGGTCTGAACTCACCGGACCCCCACCCCTCTGCAAGTGACCAAGCACCACGGCTCGAGCTTCCTTTCCGGTGCGTTCGGCTATCGCAGCGCCTACCACCTCACCCACGCCACCCAAGCGGCCGTGCTGCTTGAAGCTGTCCTTCTTTGATTGGTAGATCATCGAACCGCCGACGGGCTTCGCGCCCTCGGCAACGACAACCATGGAGAACGTCCTACCCAGACGTTCGCGTTGGAGCACTTTGGCGGCTACCGTCTCGATAGAAAAGGGGATTTCCGGGATCAACACGACGTCGGCACCGCCCGCAATGCCCGCATGCAGGCCGATCCACCCCGCATAGCGCCCCATTACTTCAACCACCATCACCCGCTCGTGAGCTGCGGCCGTCGAGTGTAAATTGTCCAGAGCGTTGGTGGCCGTGGCCACCGCCGTTTCGAAACCGAAGGTAACATCGGTCGCCGGCAGGTCGTTGTCGATGGTTTTGGGCACTGCGATGACGCGCGGCAAACCACAGTCGAGCAGGCGTGAAGCCAGCGCAATGGATCCATCGCCGCCCAAGGCCACGAGCGCATCGAACCCAAGGTCTTTGAAGCGCTGCACCAGACGCGCCGAGACGTCGACGGGCTCTTTGACTCCCGCCGCGTTTTTTACCGGATAATTGAAGGGATCGCCGCGGTTGGTACTACCCAAGATGGTGCCGCCCAGATGACTGATGCCGCGCACGGATTCGCGGGTGAGGCGTACCAAGCCTTGTTCACTTTCCTCGATTAGGCCGCGGTAGCCGTACTTGATACCCCAGACCTCCCAGCCGCGCGCCTCGGCGCTTATCACGACGGCTCTCACGACGGCGTTCAAGCCTGGTGCGTCTCCTCCGCCGGTGTTGATGGCGATCTTCATGCGGGCAGGGTATCCGCAACTCGGGGGCGATTACCAGGCTCCTCAACGTCCCTCCCCCGTTAGATACCACTGACACGCGCGGCTTCCGTTTCTTTTACCTAACAGGCACAGTGTCGGTTCGTGCGCACCGATCAAAGTCGAAACGCTCAGCTCGAGCTAGAAACCACCTTACCCAGCCCACTCATCCATCATGGACGCCTGTTGATTAAGAATGACGGCGAGACAGGCGCGACTTACGGGGGCAACAAGCTGCGCAAACTCCCCCCGTTGTTCGCGCATTTGAAGCGGCAAGGCTTGTCGCGGATCGTGACCGTGGGGGCCGCCGGGAGCCATCATGTCTTGGCCACCGCGTTGCTCGCGCCTTCGGACGTGGAGGTGACGGCGCTTCTGTTTCCCCAGCCGAATACCCCCCACGTGGCAAAGGTTCTTCGAGCCATGATGGCGACACGAGCACACCTCATCCCGACCACTCGTCCGCTGAGCGCACTCCAGCGCCTCGGCCGAATGCTCGGTCCGGGAGTGTGCTGGGTTGGTCCCGGAGCGATGGGTCCCTTGGCGTCGACGGGCTATGACCATGCCTTCGCCGAGTGGCTGAAACAGCGACCCGAGACGGGGCGCGCGGCGGAGGCTTTCGAGCAGCACGTGGTGGCGGCGGGCTCCGGAGGTACCGCCGCCGGGCTGCTCTTTGGGATGGTCAGCCGCGGAGTTGCCGGCCGAGTGATAGCCGTGGCCGTAAACCACAACCCAACGCTCCGGCACCTGGTCTTGGCTCAGGCGCATGCCCTAGGACGATTGGCAGGCGCACCAGTGAGCGCCAGGGCTCTCGCGAAAGCCTTGGTCGTCGAGCGCAGCGCAGTGGGACGCGGATACGGCTACCCCACGCTCGAGAGCGAGATCGCCCTGGAGCAGGCCTCGCAATGTGGTCTGACTCTGGAGCACACCTACACGGGCAAAGCTTTTGCAATTGCCCAGCGTTTGGCGGCCGACACGCCGCGGGACACTGTCGTCTTTTGGCAGACAGTATCGCAACGGCCGATGCCGGCGTGGCTCGCAGACGGTCCCCCCATGCACGAGTGGAGCGCACCAATGCGAGCGTTGCTGCTCGACCACGAGCTTACGCGCGCCTAACCGCGATGCTGCGCGAACAACGCTCGAAACTCACTAATTTGGACAATCTGGGTTATACACCCGCGTTCACAATCGGACGAAGGCGCGCTAGCGTGCCTTCTCTGCCGACACAGCCTTTTCACTTCGCTTTCCCACCATCCGTATGAGCCAGAGCCAGACTGAATCACCAATTGGCGCAGTGCTCGGCGGCAAGTTCCACATTGGACAAGAGATCGGCCGCGGAGGCATGGCCACGGTCTATGCGGCGGAGCATGTCGACATAGGTAAACCAGTCGCAGTGAAACTGTTGGCGGCTGACTTGGTATCCTCCCGCACCGTCACCGAACGTTTCATGCGGGAGGCGCGCGCAGCAGCCCAAATCAAGAGCCCGTACATCTGCGAGGTTTACGATGTCGGGACGTTCGATGGTCGGCCCTTCATCGTGATGGAACTGCTGCACGGCGAAAGCCTGTACGAAAAGCTGGCTCGGGAGCGCCAGCTTTCGGTGTACGATACCGTGCGCATCGCCGAACAGGCTGCCAGAGGACTGAAAACGGCGCACGAGCACAACATCGTGCATCGCGATCTCAAGCCGGAAAACATCTTCATCACGCGGGGAGATGATGGCTGGTTGCATGTGAAGTTGGTCGACTTCGGGCTCGCTAAATTCTACGAACCGAATCAAGATCCGAAAAGCGTCAGGCTCACGCGCGAAGGGGCTTTGTTTGGAACGCCGGCTTACATGAGCCCCGAGCAGGCCAAGGCAAAGGGCAACGTCGACCATCGGACTGATTTGTGGGCGCTAGCCTGCATCGTCTACGAGATGCTAACCGGACGAACGGTGTGGGACATCGAACAGGGCGTCGCCATGATTCTGGCGCAAATCGCCAGCGCGCCAATCCCGGAAACTGCCACTTACCGACCTGAACTGCCGCCGGAGTTCGATATCTGGCTCAAGCATGCCCTAGCTCGTAAACCCGAGGACAGAATTCAAGATGCCGAAACGTTCGTGTCTTCACTCGCCCGAGCGCTCGGCACGGCGGCGCCTGGCAACACCGGGGTGGCGTCTAGCAGCGATGCCGACGGCGCCCCATCAGAAGCCCTTGCCTCCAGCCCTGTTTACCGGGTACCATCATACAACCCACCGCCCCCGCAGCCAGCCCGATCCGTTACCCCGCTACCGCTCTCCAAATCTTCAGCGCAACCGCTGCGCTGGCTGCTCGCAACCGCCGCCGTAGCGACAGCGGCGGGCGCGGTATGGGCCTTGGGGGGGGTTTCGGCTCTAGTCGGTGACAACTTACCACCGCCCATCGAGACGGCACCATGGGCCGCGACCATCGCGCAAGCACAAGACGAGCTGACAGAAGGCGATATCGAGGAGGCTTTGGAGGGCTTTCGTGCCGCCTTCGACGTTAGTCAAGCCAAGGCAGCACGGTCTCTGCTTACGCACGTTTCAACGGCCAAAGAACAAGTCGGCCCGTGTGGCTTGCGGGCCATCGGACATCCACGCCCCTTCGACGCCAGTACCGAGAGCTCGCGACCTTCAGCCCTACGCACGGATGCGGGCCTGCTCATGGTGTGGGCGGACAGCGACAGCGGACCCGCGTCTCAAGTGAGATTGACGGTCTTGGACGCCGCGCTTCGCCGTGTTCGAGGTGTACAGACGTTGACACCGGAGACAGAAAGCGCCCGCGACCCCGAACTTTTTGCAACCCCACATGGCGTGGGCTTGCTGTATTGGGACTTCGCCGGCAAGCGTGCCGGGGTTTACGTCCGCCATCTGGAACGCGACGGTAGCGCTACGGGCGCGCCGTTGCTCATCAGTAGCCAAACGAGCGGACATCCCTTTTATCCTGCCATCACGCAGGTTCAGAACGAGTTTTGGGTCGTCTGGGTCGAGCCCTCGCGCGACCGCGTCTTCGACTTGTTCGCGCGCAAGTTGGATGCTCGACTGCAACCGATCACTGAAGCCACGGCGCTCACCGCATACGCTACACCCAGGTTCGGCAAGACACAAGCCGATCGCCCCGCCATATCCTACGGCAACCAACTGCTGCACGTGTCTTACACACTGCGACGGGGATCGAAGCAGGAGTTGCTGATGCTGCGTGTCTCGCCCCAAGCGGTGGAGAAGAGCCCGGGAATTCAACCCATGGCCCCTCAAAGTAGTGCGGGCGACGAGGAGGCAGATCGTTTTCTCGGCAACGTCACCAACTTGAATTTGGCTTCGGGCAACCACGACTTCAGTTCGACGGCCTGCGTGGATAGCGGTTGTTACGTGGCCTGGGACGAAACGGGTGTGACGGGACATCTAGCGTTCGTGGGTACGGACGGACGTGTCGCTTGGCGCCGGCACGTTTCGGAAGACTCCAGCCGCCCGAGCGTCACGGCCCGGAGCAAGGCCGTTGCCCTGGCGTGGTACGAGCAAAAGAAGCGGGTGCAGATCGCTACCTTGACCGACGGCACCATCAATCCCGCCACGGCGCTAGGTCGCATCAGCGCTGTGCTGAAACAGCGTCCTCCAGTGGTGTTTACTGACAACAATGATTGGCTCGTAGCCTGGACTGGCTACGAAGCCGCTACCCCAGAACCGTTCGTTGCTCGCGTGAGTTGCCCGTGATCTGGTCGTCTCGTTCCACCAAGCCGCCCGCTGGCAATCTCTCGGTGCCCCCGCGCGCCAGTCTGCGCAATCATCCATTGTTGGGGAAGCGTGTGCATCTGAATGCCATCGAACCCGCAGACGGCCCAGCACTGTGGGAGGCCGTCGAGAGCTCCCGCGAACAGCTGACGCAGTGGTTACCCTGGGTGCCCTACAACAACTCGCCCGCTACCAGTCAGCGCTATGCCGAGGCCTGCGCGGCGGATTGGGATACTGGTCGAGCGCTGCGTTTCGGCGTGCGAGACAACCGAAGTCAGCAACTGATCGGAGTGGTGAGTCTGGACAATTGTGTCCACCTGCACCGCAACTGTGACTTAGGCTACTGGCTCCACAGCGCCTTTACCGGACTCGGCCTGATGCATGAAGCGGCAACGCTGTGCTTGGCGTTCGCCTTCGACGATCTAGCGCTGCGTCGAGTACGCTGTGCTGCCGCCACTGACAATCATCGCAGCCTGCGCGTCATTGGCCGTTTGGGATTTCACTTCGAAGGCATATCGCGCCAGGCCGAGTTCGTCGGAGGACGGTGGGTCGATCACGCCGTCTTCTCGCGTTTGGCAACGGATGCGTCGCGGTGAAGCTGAATGTGCATCCTTTCCGCACCGCATTGCGGACTGGGCGGATGCCATTCACGCGCATCGTGCCAGCGATCGTGTTGGCGTGCGGGCTTTTGGCCGCCATTGCGACCACGGCGATCGGCGTCAACCAACTACGTCTGCAGAGCGACCAGAGCGCGGCCTTGCGCAGCCAATTGCTTGCCCGGACCCTGGCTGCGCGCCTCGCGGGGTTGCCGCTTGCCGACCGCGAATGGATCATAGAGCGGGCCAGTATCCGCAGCGGAGCAGAGCTCCTGCTCGTCGACGAGGACGGCAGCGTGATGGTGGACGGGACGGTGGTCCCGCCTCACGCGCCTGGTATCGTGCAGCTGCTGCGGGTCGGACAAGGCGAGACGCAGACCACCTTCGGGCGCGTCCGCTTCACCGCGGCAGATGTACCAGGTAACGGTGCTCTAAACGTGCTGGCATTCGTGCCGGCGCCCAAGCAGCCAGTGAGCACCGAATCTTTGGTGCGCCTGGTCGGAGCGTTTACCGGCATCCTACTCGGCGTCGCAGCACTCGTCGCCTTTGCCTTGTCGCGCGATGCGCGCTCGGACGTGGCCTTCGTCACCCGACGCATCGTTGAAATGGCGCGGCCCGACGCCAACCCGGCGGGCGCCCTGATTCCGATCCGTTCGATCGATCAAGTGGGTGCCATGACATTGGCGTTCAACAACCTGGTCGAGCGCTTCACCCGAGCCGAGCATTCGTACCTCGAGGATCTCAACCTGGCGTTGACGCTAGAGCGCGACAAGAGTTCTTTTCTTGCGGCTCTCAGCCATGAGCTCAAGACCCCCCTCAACGTAATCCTCGGTTTCGCCGACGTTCTGCTGAGTGAAGTCGAAGGGCCGCTGAGCGCGGATGCGCGCGAGAATCTCGAAACGGTGCGCCGCTCCGGCATGCATCTCAAAGCCTTGATCAAAGACATCCTGGATCTGTCTGGTTTGGAGTCTGGAGAGCTGACGTTGACCCGCGAGCTCACCGACGTGTACGAGATTGCCGACGACGTGCTGAAGGAACACAGAGTCGCAGCATTAGCCAAGAACCTCGAACTGTCGCTGACGGGCCGCCCCTGCCAGGCGTGGGCTGATCCCTTGCGGGTGCGCCAGATCATCGGAAACCTGGTGGGCAACGCGGTCAAGTTCACCAACTCGGGGGCCGTAAGGGTCCAAATCGAGCCGCGTGAGCAGCACGCCGCCATCATCGTATCGGACTCCGGACCTGGTATTGCAACCACGGAGCAGGTGTCCATCTTCGATGACTACACGCAAGTCGGGGACGTGCGCAGTCGAGGAGCTGGCAGCGGTCTTGGATTGGCCATTACGCGGCGCTTGGTGCGCATGCACGATGGCGAAATCTCATTGCAGAGCACGCTCGGCCAAGGCTCTCGCTTCACCATCCTACTGCCGAAGATGCGGCGCGGACGGTCGTATTCGAAGGCTCGGATCACCCCCGTTCACTTGGCTCCACTCATGCCTTCGGAGCGTGAAAAGACATGACCGTTGCCGAAGCGCTCAGCCGGCGCGTGCACAAGTGGCATCTGCTGTTTTCTCTGCTTGGGGCTGCCTTGCTTTCGTGGACGGTACCGTTTCTTTTGCTGTTGGCTCAGCCAGTCCGTAGCTCCGTCACCTGGGCTTTGTTCGCGTCGATAGTCACCAGTGGACTGGCAGCTGGGCTATTGATCCGTCTGCGACTCAAGAAGCACGCGTTTCTGTTGCGCGCGTTCTCCGTCGAAAGCTTGGGCCTGGGCCAGACGAGCCTCGACCCCAAAGCCGTGCGCAGTTTCATGCTGGAGCCACCCAAGCTGGCCCGGGCTTGGCTATACCCGCAGTGCATCGCGCTAACCCTACTCGTGACGCCGTTACGTCCGGCTCCTCTCGATCTGACGACCGCGATTGCCGTCGCCGCGTTAACGGCCTTGATGTTGGGCACCGCATCATTGCCCCTGCTCGTCGTTTTGCGAGCTGATTTCCTGAATGTCATCGAACGAGCTCCGATCCCCGTCGTTCAAGAAGTCATGCTCGAGGCCGAGCGGCAAAACATTGCGCGTCGCCAAAGCAATCAGCGCATCGTGGCGGCGGTGACCATGCCCGTGATTTTCGTCGCGGTGGGAGGCGCGTTGATAGTGAATGCCCACTTACGGCGTGATGACGAGCGCTTTCGCGCCGAAACAGCTCGCATTTTGGCACGCGCCGCGCTGGAGCTCGAGCCCGGTCCCATCGAGACTCTCGAGCACGCGATCAAAGAGGCCACCGCACTCGGTTTTCCCGCTCAGATTGACGCTCATGGTGCGCGTTACGGTGTCATTCTCGAGCGCGATGGCATCGCCGAGTTGACGACACCGCTCGACGTAGGCAGCGCGCGCGTGCGGTACGACTCGTCAACGGTTCCCGTGCTTGGGGCCGCGCCGCTCCTCGTCGCGCTGCTGGCGACCACCGCCGCTGCTTTGCTCGGGCTTCTGCTCGGTAACCTGCTGACGACCGACCTGTATCAAGCCACGCGGCGCGTGCGCGCGTTGGGAACGCACCCCGGTCTGGGGGCGAGCGGCGTCACGCTGCTACGCCGTCCACGCTTCCAGATGGTGAGCGACCTCGTCAACGCCATCGAGCGGCTTGCCGATCGGTTTGCCGTGTTTGCCCAGGCCCAAGAGGACGCTATTCGTGCACGAGCGGCCGCTACCCGCACCCGAGGCTTATTCTTCGCTACCGTCAGCCATGATCTCAAGTCTCCGCTCAACTCCATTCTCGGCTTCACTCAATTGGTGAGTCTCGAGCCGCTAACTGCGGGCCAGCGCGAGAGTCTGCAGGCGATACACAGCCGTGCGCGGGAGCTGTTGGCGCTGATTGAGACCATACTCGATGCCGCCCGGGTGGAAGATGGGCACCTTTCTCTCGTGCGCGATGAAGTGGGTTTCGAGGACTTGTACGGGGGAGCCCTTTCCAAGGCCGCGGAGCTGAGCGCAGGTTACCCGCTGCAGGTATACAAAGAAGTCGAAGACGGCATTCCTCCGCTACTCGTGGACCGAGTGCGGATCCTGCGGGCCTTCGCTACGTTGGTCGCGTATAGCGTTCGCAGCCACAAGGGAGGCAAGATGTGGATCCGAGCTGAACGCGAAGACGAACGTTCGGTGCGCGTCGACATAGATGTTCCCGCGCCGGAACATGCGCCCCCCGAACTCGAGGCCATGTTGTCCACGCAAACGAGCGCGCGCAAGCGCGACCACCGCGGCCTCGCATTGGGCCTGCGGCTCGCACGCTCGGTCGTGGAGCTGCATGGCGGCGAGGTCCGGGTGGTGGATCGAGGCAAGAAGGGCGCGATGTTTTGCGTGACACTACCCACCGTCGCGCGACCGTTTCGACGACCTAAATCAGCCGAGTCGAGGCAACTCCGGCAAACCCCACCGCCAGCATCGGGGCCAGCATCGGGGCCAGCATCGGGGCCAGCATCGGGGCCCGGCA
>CAZNZA010000008.1:39074-60759 GCA_964577325.1 uncultured Polyangiaceae bacterium | reverse complement strand
CCAGCATCGGGGCCAGCATCGGGGCCAGCATCGGGGCCAGCATCGGGGCCCGGCAGCGATCGGAGCCTCTCTGAGAGCGGTGCTGCGTCGTCCCGTCGTGACCCGAAACCAAACAGCTGATTTCACTCGCCGCCCATTCACGCTAGAAGCAGCTCATGGACACAGACGGCTCCGAGCGGGTTCTCGACGTAATGGCGCGCGACGAGGATCTGCGCTTGGACCGAGTGTTTCGCCCGGGCTCGTTGCAAGACTTCATCGGTCAGCAGAAGCACAAGGATAATCTGCGGGTATACATCGATGCAGCGCGCCAGCGCGCTGAACCTCTGGATCACATTTTGCTCGCCGGGCCACCCGGTTTGGGCAAAACGACGCTGGCGCACATTCTCGCCGTCGAAATGGGCGTGCAGCTCCACATCACCTCCGGCCCAGCCATCGATCACAAGGGTGCATTGACGGGTCTGCTCACGCGCTGCAACCGCGGAGACTTGCTTTTCATCGACGAGATCCACCGCTTGAGTGCTCCTGTCGAGGAAGCGCTTTACCCAGCCATCGAAGACTTTCGTATCGATGTGATGACGGGAGAAGGCGCCTACGCGGAAAGCATTCCGGTGGACATCAAACCGTTTACTTTAGTCGGTGCGACGACGCGCGCTGGGCTGCTCACCAAGCCGTTGCGCGAGCGTTTCGGAGTCACGTTGCGTCTCGATTACTATCCGCCGGAAGACTTGCAAAAGATCGTGCGGCGCAGCGCTGGGCTGCTCGATATCCCGTGTGAATCCGACGGAGCCATGGAACTGGCGCGCCGGTCCCGAGGCACACCGCGCATCGCCAACCGCCTGGTGCGCCGTGTCAGAGATTTCGCGCAAATCCGCGGCACCGGCATCATCGACCGCGAGATAGTGTCGCTTACTTGCGAACGACTGGACATCGACGAAGCCGGTCTCGACGAAATGGACCGCCGACTCTTGCGGGTCATCGTTGAACATTACGATGGTGGCCCCGTGGGAGTAGAGACTCTCTCCGCTGCGTTAGCCGAGCCCCGTGATACGATTGAGGACGTTCACGAACCGTATCTGCTCCAGCAGGGTTTCCTGGGACGCACGCCGCGCGGGCGCGTCGCGACGGCCAAAGCCTATGAACATCTGAACGTTCCAGCACCGTCGCCGAATCAACGCCGTCTTTTCTAGAAAGCGGACGTTAACCCGCGCTCTGGTCGCTGCCACGCCACCCGAATCGCAAGGTGCGGCGAGAGAGCACATTTAGCAGACTGGTAAGCCAGCGCCAACGCCCGCGGAGCGGGCATGGATCGGCAGTCGGGGTGGGCGAGTTAGCCTTCAGCGGGCCCTGGGGGCGGGCGTTTGTTTCGAAACGAAGCAAACTTGCCCCGGCGAAAATAGCGCGCGTTTCTTTCTCCGAATACGTCGGGGAAAACAGCACGAAACAATCGCCTGGAAAACTCATCAACATCGGTCGCACACGAGTGACCGCAATTGCAGCAGTAGCGGGCTCCCCTCCTCCGAGCGTGAGCTCGAGGCGAGTGGCATCCCACTCAGCATTGAAACCAAGGGTGGTCACGCCGCCCGAAACCTCGGCAACATTTGCCGTTCTTGTTGGAGAAACCATGATTCGGAAGTTCCATTGGATTCCATTCTTCCTGAGCGCAATGTTCGTCCCGGGACTTGCGCTAGCCGAGGAGACGACAGTCACCGATGGCCAGTTTTGGGCGAACAACGTGTGGATGATGCTGGCTGCAGGCCTGGTGTTCATCATGCACCTTGGCTTTGCCACCCTGGAGTCGGGGCTGACGCAAGCCAAAAACGTCATCAACATTCTGTTCAAGAACACCTTCATGGTGTGCGCTGGGCTCGTCACGTACTACGCTGTGGGCTTTGGGTTGATGTATCCAGGCGACTTCAACGGCATCTTCGGATTTGCTGGTGCAGGTTTATCAGTACCAGAAAACGGAAACACCGCCGAGTATGCGAGCGGTGGCTACACCTACTACACGGACTTCCTGTTTCAGGGGATGTTTGCGGCCACCTGTGCCACCATCATCTCGGGAGCGGTGGCAGAACGCATCAAACTCAAGAGTTTCATGCTGGTCGCCATCCCGTTCGTAGCTTTCGTCTACCCCATTGCCGGCTCCTGGAAGTGGGGCGGCGGATGGCTCGATGCGATGGGTTTCTACGACTTTGCTGGCTCGACGCTGGTGCACTCGGTAGGCGGTTGGGCCGCATTGGTGGGCGCCATGATGCTGGGACCGCGTCTCGGGAAGTACAGCAAGGACGGCTCGATCAATCCCATTCCCCCGAGCAACCTGCCTTTGGCTGCAATCGGCGTGTTTCTCCTGTGGCTCGGGTGGTTCGGGTTCAACGGTGGTTCGGTGCTGTCGGCCGATCCTGCCGCAACCTCTCTGACTTTGGTAACGACCGCCTTGGCAGCAGCGGCCGGTGGTCTCGGCGCCATGATCGCTTACGCTTTCGTTTCGCCAAAGCCGGACTTGTCGATGGCGTTGAACGGCATCCTCGCAGGTTTGGTCGGTATTACGGCGAGCGCCGACTCCGTCGCCCCCGAGTCAGCCCTCATCATTGGCTTCATTGCGGGTGGTCTGGTGGTCGCGTCGGTGTTGGCCTTCGACAAGGCCAAAATTGACGACCCCGTCGGCGCTACCTCCGTTCACTTGGTGTGTGGCATCTGGGGAACGCTGGCGGTCGGCATCTTCTCGACCAACCCCGACCACAGCTTCGTGACCCAGCTCATCGGCGTGGGCGCCTACGCAGCCTTCACCATCGTCTGCTCGGTCATCATCTTCGGTACCGTCAAGGCCATCATGGGACTGCGCGTCGATCCCGAAGAAGAGATTGACGGTTTGGATTATGGCGAGCACGGCAACTCCGGCTACCACTTTACCTCGAGCCAGACCGCCGGGCGTCACGTGCCGGGCGGCTCAACAGGGACCACCGCTGAAGCTGCCGCCAAGTTGGCTTCCTCGGAGTCGTAAACGATGCTGGCGGCGGAGCGGTCGTCGTCAGAGGGCTGACGCGCTGCTGCAGTGGCTTGAAAAGCCGGCTACTCGTGTAGCCGGCTTTTTCGCGTGCCGGCGCGAGCACGGCTTGCCGATTGACGGAACCCTGGCGCGGCCGCTATGAGCGACGCACCGATGCGTGTTCGCGCCGTTGCCGCCCCTAGCACCGAGAGCAACGCCGTCGGTCCGATTGAGCTCGAGTGCACCGTTTCCGGTTTGCTCGTCAAGTACCTCGGGGTCGGGGCCTACCAAACGGGGTACGCCCCAGGGGCAGTCACCAGCGGAACCCAGGTCATTGTCCCCTGGGCCGCGCTTCAGGAGGCTCAACTCCGCGCAGACCATCTCTTTCTTGCTTTCGAATCCCGCATCAGTCCCCACCACCGCCTCGCCTTAGTTCATTTTTCGGACGGCACGTCGGGCGATGTCGTGGAGCGCAAGCGCCGCAGACGGCTCGTACGCTGGCTAGGGTTGGCCGCAACCTTGGTGGTGGGGATAACGGTGATGATCCAGCTGCCCAACTGGTCTCACCGCAGCGACGGGCTGTTGACGCTGGCTTTGGGATTGGCTGCGGCCATTGCAACGTTGCTCGCGAGTTACGCCGTGGAACGGGTATGGCTGCCCGAGCCCCAGAGCGAGGAACAGATCCAGCACGCCTTCGTCCAAGAGCTGCGACGCTTCCGGCCGGTGTCGGTGGGGCGACCGAATGCAAGCCTGCCCGCCGAGGTGGCTCCCATCGATTGGAACGCGCTCATCCAGCGCATGCCGCGCTCCACCTTCGCCGTCATCATCTCTTTGACCGCCGCCGGGCTGGCATTCGTTCTGACTACGGCTCGTTTCGCCGCACCCCCCGAGCGACATTACCGCGACACGGCGTCGCTCCGAGCACAAGAGCAAACCGTCGAGCGGTCGGAGCATCGCCAAGCATCTCTTGCCCCCGCGCCGCCTCCCCCCTCCCTCGTTGAGCCGCCCGCACCGGCCGCTGCACAACCCAGCGTTCCGAACCCGGCTTCTGACCGCACGGACCTCGCCCGCCCACGCGGACCTTGCGTGTGCGAGCGCGCCGATTCGGTGCTGTGGGGAGGGGGTTTCCCGCGCGTTTCCACCTTGTTGATTGCCCAATCCTCCCGGCAACACAACGACCATAGTCATCTGGAACTGGAGCTCGGCGTCGTCAACAACAGCAACCAGCCGATCCCCGAGGTCAATCTCGTCGTGCAATTCTTCGAAAACGAAGGACGTAAACCGACCAAGGAACGACCCCTGCATTACGGAAGCCGGCTGCGGCCCGGTCAGGCCGTGAAATGGAGCGTGAACGCCAGAGGGACGAGCTTCGTCGTGCACAACCCGATGGGTGAACCGTTGGCCGCCGATCAGATTGCCCAGGCCGATGCATTCGTCGAGCTGCTGAATGCCAACCACCGTCCGGTGCGGCTGCATGGAGCCATGATGCTGGCGTTCTTGGGAGATGCTCGCGCCAAGGGTGGCGCCGTCAAGTTACGAGAGGCGCTGCGGGAATCCGAGCAGCCCTACCTGGACCGCGTGTTGTTGTCTCAGGCGGACGTCATGACATGCGACTGGCGTGCCTCGAAGGAAGGACGAATACGCCAAGTGAGCGCCTGCGTGTTCAATCAAACTCCAGACGTGCAGAAAGAGCTTGGGGTGAAAGTTCGGGGGATGGATCGTGCATTCGATCATCGCAGTCCTCTGGCGCCGCCGCCACAAGTGATCGTCGAGCAAACATGGGTCCTCGAGGGGGAGCTTGCCCCGCGCAGCGGAGCACTCATCGAACTGGAGCTCGATACGAGTACGAGAGACGGTCGCGTCCCCACGGGTTTCGAGTTTTTGGTCGACCGCAGCGATTTGCTGTAACGACGCCCGCGAGCCTAGGGTCGGATGACGACGACCGTGCCCCGCTCCTTGTTCAGCACGGCGTGCCAGTGCTGGGGTACGGGGGGGTCGGTCCACTCGAAGAGCCAGGCGCTGTCTTTGCCTGATAGATTTACACATCCGTGACTGCGCCAGCGTCCGAAGTTATCGTGCCAGTAGGTCCCGTGCAATGCGTACCCCTTGTGGAAGTACTGCACGAAGGGTACGTCTCGCAAACTGTAAGAGTCGCTGCGATCCTCGTCGCCATTCATGGTGGCAGTGACGTGCTTGGAGTGGATCATGAACGTGCCTTGGATGGTGGACGGCACCTTTTCTGGATCTCCGAGGCCGCCCGCCCCCGTGCTGACTAACGTGACGAAGACGGGCTTCTTGCCCTCGTAGGCAACTAAGGTTTGTTGAGTGATGCTCACGTCGATCCACTTGCGACTGCCCGTGGCAAAGCTCGGGAACGACGAACGCGGAGCAACGACCTCGACGCCCACGCCAGCCACGACTTCGCCGTCCGTCGTCTCCCAGTACGAAACGCCTCCAAGTCGGCGCTTTTGACCGGTCAAGGGTATCAGCGTGCGTCGAGGCACTGAACGTGGTTTGCCAACGCTCTCTCCGGCTTCGATGGGATAGACGTTCACCCAATGCGCCGTCACCCGCAACACGGGCAGCTCTTGCCCCTCGCCGAGAGGCACCCCTTGAAAATCGCTCGGGACAACGAGTTTGGTCCGATCCATCGGCACCAAGTCGAGCTCGGTACTCAAGCCGAACGCTCGTTGCTGCCACTCGAACACCTGGGTTACCGCAAAGCCGCTGTCCGCTGCTGATTGACCCGCATGTACGGTGCGACGAAGTCCCGAGTCGATGCCGTACGGTTTCGGCAGCGGTTCACCCGAAGCCAACCAGCTGGGAGGAGTTTCGATGCTCAACCACTCACGATGCCCTTCGTCGCGGTGCGTGAGCAGCCACCGCGCAGCACGCGCTTCGTAGTTTTGCTCGACCTCCTGCATTTGGCTTACCGACGGCAGTCGATAGTACAAGTATGGGGCTGTCTCACCGGAAAGCGCGTAGACGTATGGCAGTCCCGCGCCGCGCTCCGCACGCCGTGGCAGCGCGCGCACGATGGGATGCTCTAGATCGAGAGTGGCACCTTTACCGACACAAACGAAGCCTCGGGGATTGATCCGATACCACTCGCCCCGGCAACCTTCGTTGCGAATCGGAGGGCCGCGGCGGTCTACGACGGCCCCTGCCCGCAAGTAGCCCAAACGTGTGCGCGTGGGGCCTGTGTCAGTGTAGATCCACGTGCGCCAAGCGGTACTCGCCAGCTGCTCGCCCGTAGCTTCGAACGGCACGTTGTCATCGACGGTGCCTATTACGCCTTGCGGCAGCTCCGCGCCGCGCGCAGTCAGCGGCGCATCGCTCCTTGCATGTCGGTCATCTCGGCGGGGTACTTGTGCTTGGAGCTCGATGTGGATCGATTCACGCCGAGGCCCGGCCGGAGGCTCCGCGTTTTGGCAGGAACTGACGAACAGCAGTACCAAGACACGCAGAAGCAAAACCACCGGCGGGTTTATCCACGAAAGGACGCGACACGAAAAGCCAAAATCGGCACACTCCCCGCCCAACGCCGCCGTTGAGGAATGCTTTGAAGGCCCCCACTGCCCTACTCTCGCTCATCAAAGAAGCCACTCGTCACGTGCTGCGCCGCCCGGTGGTCGGCGTGGTCGCCCTTGGACAAACGAAGGATGAACGCATCGTGCTCATTCGGCGTCGCGACACCGGGAAGTGGGCGCTGCCGGGTGGCACGGTGGAATGGGGTGAGACGTTGGCAAGCTGCGTGCGGCGGGAACTGCGCGAAGAGGCTGGCGTCGAGGTCATTCGCCTCGGCGAGCTCGCGGGCGTCTATTCCCGACCCGATCGCGACTGGCGCTTTCATGCGGTGACGATCGTCGTTCGGGCGCGCGTCACGCCCCCCGTACACGCGCCGCAAAACACGCTGGAAATCGCCGAAGTGGGCTTGTTCAGCGCAGAGGATTTGCCGTCATCGCTTTCGCACAACATGGATGACATGCTTCGCAATACTTTAGCTCGAGAGGTCACTTGGGAATGAGTCGTCACCGCACCTTGGGGAGCGCACCGATGCTGCCCATCCGCCTGCTGCTGCTTGGGGTCCTTTGTTTTCTGGCACCGGGATGCCGTCTATTCGGGGGGCTGGAGATTGAGCCGGTCGCCGTTAGCAGCTCGCGTTCCGCACAAGTTGCCGTGTTCGCCTCAGTGACGGATAGCGGTGAAGGGGTAAAAGGCCTGGCCGAATCCAATTTCGACGTCGAGGAAGACGGGATCCCCCTCGATCGGCAGCAGATAAAGCTGCAACTCCTCCCGCGCGACGGCGTCGTCGAACACCACTTGCTCGTGCTGGTCGACCTCAGCGGACCCGTCGAAGCGCCAGGAACACGTTCGCTGCTTGCTCGCCAAGTATCGGAGTTCGTGGGGCGGGTAACGACTTACTACAGCGTCAGCCTCTACGGCTTCGATGGCTCCGAAAAACTCACGCCGCTGGGCACTTTTCGCAAGCAAGCCAATCCGACTGCGCCCGGGCTCGACCGGCTGGCGTCGGTACCGCAGAAAGATCCTTCGAGCAACCTGCATGGAGCGATGGTCACGGGTCTGAATCAACTCACCGCCACCCTAGCCGCGTCGAGCGCCCCCATCGGCTTGGGTTCGATGCTGGTCATCGCCCGCGGCCCGGACCTCGCGGGTCGCACGTCGCACGACAGCGTGCTGGAGGCCATCAATGACTCGCCGCACCGCGTCCTCGCCCTCACGGCCGGCACCTGGGCTGATCCCGACGAGGCTGAAGCTTTGGGCCCTCATGGTCACGAAACCGCCGCTCGCTTCGAGATCATCGAAGCACCTTTGAGTGAGCTCGCTCGCGCGTTGGAAGAAGACTACGCCCGCTACTACTTGGTGTCGTACTGTTCACCAGCACGCGCTGGAAGCCGTTCACTACTGGTGCGGGTCCGTCACCATGATGACGAGGGGAAGCCCACTGAAGCGCAAGCCTACTCGGAGTTCGACGCCAGTGGCTTCACGGGACGCTGCAACCCCAGTGCTCCGCCGCGCTTTTCTAGAATGCGTACGGGAGGCAGAGTGACCACCAGTAGCGCCGGAGCAACGAAGGGCGCAGCTGCTTCGGAAAGCGCAGCGGGCCCTGACAGCACCGATTCCAGCGCGCCGGACCAAGCACCTGCAGTCGAAGAGGAGCCCATCGCGCCGCCGCCGAATTCGAACTACGCGCAATGATAGCGCGCCGAGAAGACCCGCCCACCGACGCTGTTTTCGTGGTTGAACTGTCGGCATGCGAGTGGGTCGTCGACGGCGGCACTCGCCGCACGACTTGGTGCTACTTCGACGGTCAGGAGTGGCAGTCGGTGAAAGACCACCCAGAAGCGCTCTTCGTTCAACTCGATCGGGGCCCGGGAGTGCTTTGGGAGACGCAGGCAACGCTGCGTTTGAAAACAGGGACATGGTTGCAGCGTATCGAGCGCTTCCCCAGCCGAGCGGGAGCACCCACTGACCCCATGGCTTACCTGCGGCGTCAAGTGCGCACACGGCGCTACGACGCGAGGTACTCCTACTACGTCGTTTCGACGGGCGGGAGGCTTCGCCTGATGAAACGAAAAGATGCCCCAACCCCGCTAATCTGACTTGGAGCGGAACTCAATCCCTGGCGGACAAGCGCTCGATGCGCCCGTTAGCCAGAGGCATACATGCTTGATCGCACTGCGCTTCTCCAGAGGAAGGGCGGCGTCGCCGCCCACGCCGATGAACGCGGCTCTGACCTTGGCATCGCCGCCCACTCCGACCAAGGTCAGGCAGCGCGTCGGCTCCCAGGCACGCACGGCGGACGCGAATTGCTGCACGGCGTGAAGCTCCTTTTCCAGACTGATTACCACCAACTCGTGGCCACCTGCCGAGAGGCGCAAGGCACAGTCGAACAGGTTCGAAGCCACGACCACCTTGGCAACGGCTTGTAGTCCCTTCAACCACGCTCCGGACAACGCGCGTTCAACGAGAACACGGGCCTGGGGCGCCCCCATGTTCTCTGGCAAGGGGTAGCCATAAGCACGCATGAAGCGCACGATCTCGGGGCGCTCGAATCGCAAATGCCGCCCCTTGGTGCGCGCCCCGGCAAGATGCCCCTGGTTTACCCAATTGTGGATCGTCTTCAAGTCCACGTGCAGCATGCGGGCGAGGTCACCCGATGTGAGATGATTACCTTCCCGCCCCAAATCCGGTGAAACGGTTGGCCCCGACTGGCTTCGCTTCCGCGTCAAATTCCCCCCTTTATCTCACACCTCGACCCGAGGAGCCTCGCCCTCGCCGAGCCCTCTACCACATTTCGTTTCAGGATTAGAATCCTCTGCCGTTTCTCGTGGCAATGGCCCCGGCCGCGCAGCGTCCTCTTTCCGCATTCTCCTCCGCAGTCGACTCACCAGCCGATGGGCGGCCAGCCATTGGCGGTGACGCGCGCCGTGGTCACGTGCTGATAGCCGACGACGAGCCCGCGCTCCTGCGTGGGCTCGCGCGCTTGCTCACCGCTCGAGGATACGCGGTGGTGACAGCCTCCAATGGACGTGAAGCGCGCGCGAGGTACAGCGAAGGAAGCTTCGACTTGGTGGTGACCGACATTGGTATGCCTGAGACAGACGGTCTCGAGCTACTCCAGCAGGTGCGTGCTTCCGATCCCGACGTGCCTGTCGTTCTCATCACTGGCGAGCCATCGGTCGGCACTGCAGTCAAGGCGCTGGAGTGCGGCGCCTACCACTACCTCACCAAGCCGGTGGACTTCACCACGCTCGAAGAAGTGGTGGATAAGGCCGTGTGCATGCGGCGCATGGCCGCCATGAAGCGTGAGGCGGCTGAAATACTGAGCAAGAGCCGCGCGCGCTCGGACATCGCGCAGCTGCAAGGTAACTTCAGCCGCGCCCTCGATACCCTCTGGATGGCCTTCCAACCCATCGTGCACGCCTCTTCAGGGAACGTTTTTGGCTACGAAGCGCTGCTACGCAGCAGGGAGCCAACTTTACCGCATCCCGGCGCGGTACTCGACGCTGCCGAACAGCTCGATCAGCTCGACCTGCTCGGCAGGGCCATCCGCCGTAGTTCAGCCGCGCCGATGACCCTGGCGCCTAGCGATGCCGTGCTGTTCGTGAATCTTCACACCACCGATTTGCTAGACCCGGAGCTGTTGTCGAAGAGCGCTCCCCTATCGAAGATAGCTCATCGGGTCGTGCTGGAAGTGACCGAGCGTTCGTCCATCGAAAAGGTCAGCGACGTCAGAGAGAGGGTCGCCCAGTTGAGACAAATGGGCTTCCGCATCGCCGTGGACGACCTTGGCGCCGGATACGCTGGGTTAACGAGCTTTGCCCTGCTCGAGCCCGAGATCGTGAAACTCGACATGTCTTTGATCCGCGACGTCCACAAGAGTCCTACGCGGCGTAAGCTGATTCAGTCGATGGCCGCGTTGTGCAAAGACATGGGCATGCTCGTGGTGGGCGAGGGCGTGGAGACCATTGAGGAGCGCGACACTCTGGTCGAGCTCGGGTGCGACTTATTGCAGGGCTACTTACTGGCGAAGCCGGGAGCCCCATTCCCTGAGGTGGTGTGGTGAAACCGACAGCAGAGTCGGAGCGCCCGTTCGCGGGGGCACGGCCGCGCTTGGCGACAGTGCTCCACCACGATGACGATCTGACCATTACTCAGCTCGCCTCTGCCGAGATGCATGCCCGGGACAGGGGCCTTCTGGTGCGCATCGATGCCATCAACGCAGGCCAGGTGTACACGGTAATGGGTGGTCAAGATTTCGCCCTCGGCCGGCACCCGGACAACACCGGATGCATCGATGACCAGGGCATCAGCCGCCACCACGCACACATCGTGTTCAAGAATGGCCGTTGCGTCGTGAGAGACTTGGGCTCCAGCAACGGGACCTATGTCAACGGCCAACCCGCAGACGACACCGAGCTACGCAACGGAGACACCCTGCAGTTGGGTCCACGCGTGGCTTTCCGCTTCAGCATTGCCTCGGCGGCCGAAGAGCGTGTGCTGCGACAACTGTACGAGTCGAGCGTCAAAGACCCACTGACGCAAATCTTCAACCGCCAGTACTTCGACGCACAAGTCACCGCCGAACTTTCGTTTGCGGTGCGTCACAGCGCACAGCTTTCGTTGCTGCTGATTGACATCGACTTCTTCAAAAAGGTCAACGACACCTACGGACATCTAGCCGGGGACTCGGCCTTGAAAGCCGTAGCAGCGGTGCTCCAGGCCGAGTTGCGCAGCGAGGACATCCTGGCCAGGTACGGAGGCGAAGAGTTCGTCATCCTGCTGCGAGGCGTTGGCATCGAAGACGCTATTCGAGCGGCAGAACGGCTGAGGACCGCCGTGGAGCAAACCTGTATCCCCTTCGCCGGTCAGGACATTCGAGTCACGCTATCTGTAGGCTGTGCGGCCATCTCGTGCTGCTCCGAGCCCAGCCCGGATGTACTGCTGGAACTGGCGGACACTCGGTTGTACCGCGCAAAGCGCAGCGGTCGGAATCGAGTCGTGGGCCAGTAGTCGCGCGAGCCGTGTGGGCGGGACGTCAAAAGGGGTTCCGGTCGAGGCTGACATCTGACTATCGTCTCCCCAGGAGGTCAGGTTGACGATTGATGCAAACGCGCTGATTAGCGAACGCGACTCGTTGCGCGAGTCCCTCAAGTCTCTCGAGAATGAGCAACGCCAGCTGGAGGCTCAGCAGAAGAAGCTGAGACAGCGGGAGATCCGGATGAAGCGGACCATCGAGGCGTTGGAAACCTTGATTGATCTGGGCAAACCCAAGCAAGAAGACAGCGGCGACTAGCCGCTA
Organism: uncultured Polyangiaceae bacterium; assembly: GCA_964577325.1. GTDB lineage: Bacteria > Myxococcota_A > Polyangia > Polyangiales > Polyangiaceae > SZUA-265. The sequence continues at coordinate 48,946 of CAZNZA010000008.1, read as the reverse complement.
CTCAGGCTGCTCCTGGCGAAGTTCTCGCCGTAGGCTCTCCACCTCCTCGCATACGATTTCATACGCTTCTTCGCAGATGGCAAGTTCAAGAACTTGCGCTTCTAGACGTGCGTCGAGCTCTCGTTGACCGCGCTGCTCAATACGTTCTTGCGTGACTTCGACGTCGGACAGGGCGCGGGCGAACTCCAAAGCCAGTCGCCGTTGCAAGTCGTACTGCTGGTACAAGTCCAGGAGCAGTTCCTGCTGGGTGAGTTGTTCCTGCTGTGAGACGCTGAGCTCGGTGAGCTTGAACTCGGCGACGGGGGGATGCGGTGCTTTCCCCATGGCAGATAGTGCACACACGCGGCGAAACCGCTCCCACCCGTTGCTCTTCGACCTCAATTTCTGTTCGCGTTCAGCCATGTCTTCCTTGATCGGGGGCGCGAGGCGCCGACAATCCTTGCCAACCAACCACATCGGGAAGAAGCAAACATCGGACCAAGTCATACATCCGGGCCAATTCGGCTCAGGAAGCGGCTAAACCGGCGCCCGCGCGCTGGTCAGAAGCGTGCGTGAGACTTCTCATTCATCCACCGCGTCAGCCGTTCCCCAGCCACCGCGAGCGGAACAACTTGCCCCGTCGGGGCGAGAAGCATCGGTTTCGCAAATCAAGTCTGTGCGCGTCGGGCCGCGAGCATCTCGATGCCAACCACCAGCACCAAGCCGAACACCATCAGGGCCGCGACGGACCATTCGAACTGCTGCGGCCAAAACGCATGTGCGGACACGACCCGCTCCTTGCCTCTGACCACGGCCATTTCGAGCTGCTGGTAGGGCCAAATGCGGATCAGAGAGCCAACCAACAATCCGGTCAAGCCGGCGACCATTACCGAGTGGAAGCGATCGAGGAGGTAGCTCAACACGCGGCTGAAGGCGGCGATTCCGACAAAGCAGCCCAAAGCGAATGGCGCGGCCACCGCGAGATCGAACGTCAGCACGGCGTTGATCACGTGTTCATACTTTCCAAGCACCAGCAGAATGAAGGAACCGCTGATCCCTGGCAGGATCATAGCGCTGATGGCAACGACGCCGCAGAAGAAGATGAACAGCGGGTTGTCGGGAGTCTGTACGGGTACCAGCGTCACGACGACGAAGCCGAACACGGTACCGAGAACAAGGGAAGTCAGTCCGGTCATGCCCCATCTGTCCACCCGCTTCACGAGTACCCAGACTGAAGCCAACACCAAACCGAAAAACACCGCGTAAACCGGCTTCGGGCTCGTCGACACCATCTCCGGTAACTTCACGACTTTCCCCATGATGACCAGAGCGATTACCATTCCGGTGGCCAAGCACCCGATGAACCGCCAGTGCACGATGGTCAGAAGGCGAACCAGACGCCCGCGCAACAGAGCTTTTGCCGCTTCGACATTGACGGAAGTGATGGCCGCGAGAAATTCTCGATAGATGCCAAGTGCCACGGCCATGGTGCCCCCCGACACTCCGGGAACTAGGTCGGCCGTTCCCATGCAAATGCCACTGCCGATGATGCGTGGCGCATCTTTCCATGCGATGTCGTTCACCTGCGGGTGGATGCTCTTGGGCTCTGGCGCTACCCTGGTCTCGACGGTCGTCATGGCGGCGCACTCTAATGGTGCCCCACGAAGAAATCGCGCCTTTTATTCATGCCCGCGCACTGACTCTGCCAGTGGAAGCGGTGACGCAGCGGTCGCCTCAGCCGAGGGCGTTGCGAACGAATCGCCGCATCAAAGCTGGGTCCTTGAGCCCGGGCTGCACTTCCACCCCGCTTGCCACGTCCACCGCCCAGGGGCGTACCTGTTGTACGGCCTGCTGCACGTTGACCGGGGATAAGCCACCGGCAAGCAGCAGTTGCCGCTCCGTAGACAGCTCCAGAACCAGATTCCAATCGAACGAATGCCCGCTGCCGCCAAGCACGCCGGGTACTTTTGCGTCGACCAGCAATCGGCGGCCCGGGTATTGGCGCGCGCGGGCGACGTCGCTGGCGCTGCCGATGCGCACGGCTTTGTAGTCGTTCTGCGAAAGCGACGCCAGCAGCTCCGGTGTTTCATCGCCATGCAACTGCAGAGTGTCTAAACCGGCTTCGGTCCGCAGCTGCTCCAGCTGCGCTAGCGACATGTCCGCCACCACTCCTATGACCTCTGCGCGTCCGGCGACGGCTGCAATGATGCGGCGGGCGAGCGGTGTCGCCACGCGCCGCGGTGAGGTAGATACGAAATTCAAACCAAGCAGCGTTGCGCCGCACTCGATGGCGGAGAGCGCATCTTCGGCATTGCATACGCCACATATCTTGATTTGGATCGGCATGGCTGTGTGAGCGCGGTCTAGCGCGCCTGTGCCCAAAGCTCGGCCCAATCCCGCAGGCTGCCCGTCAGAAGTCTCGGCACCTGGCGCAGCTCTCTCACAGAACCCGCTCCCACCAACAACATGGCGGTGCGCAGCTCGCGCTCCACATGCAGCAAGAAGGCGCGCGCCGCCGCTTCTCCGCCGCGATAGTAAGCCTGGAGTACGGGCCGAGCTAGACCACCTGCGCTGGCCCCAAGGATTAGGGCTCGGGCAACATCCAAGCCATTGCTCACGCCACCCGTGGCGAAGATGGTGCGAAACCCGACGCTATCGACGGCCATCACGCTCGCAGCGGTGGGCACTCCCCAATCCCAAAACAATTCTCCGAGCGCCTGGTCGGATCCTGATGCCCGCAACGTCTCTACTCCAACCCAGGACGTTCCCCCGGCACCCGACACATCCACATGCTCGATCCCTGCAGCCGCGAGTCGCTTGGCAACCGCGAGCGAGAGCCCACAGCCCGTCTCTTTGGCCACGACGGGAACGGGTAACTCGCGCGCCAGCCGTGACAGCTGGTCGAGGCAACCCCGAAAGTCCTTGTCGCCGCCTGGTTGCACGACCTCCATGGCAGGGTTCAGATGAACGCACAACGCATCCGCGCCGACGGCATCCACCAGGCTCGCCACTGCGTCGCCTTCGAGAGCCGCTGCTTGTACGGCGCCGATGTTGCCCAAGAGCAAGACGTCTGGCGCCACATCCCGCACCCGGTAGCTCGCGATCGTAGCGGGCTGCACGAGCATGGCTCTTTGGCTTCCCAAGCCGAAGGCGTAGCCCTGTTGTTGCGCGATCTTTGCCAGCACTCGATTTATCTCACCGGCTTGAGTGGTACCTCCAGTCATGCCAGCGATCAGTATGGGGGCACGTAAACGCTTGCCCAAGATCGTGACGCTGAGGTCCACGTCGTCCAAGTGCAACTCGGGCAGAGCGTCGTGCACCAGCCGGACCTGGTCGAACAGGGTGCCTTGCTCCCGAAATCCCACCGCGCCTCGCGCCGTGAGCTCTAGGTGATCTGCCTTGCGGCTTTGAATCTCACTCATAACAGTGCTGCCGTGCTAAACGCGCCGCGGCCAGGTGCTACCATAGCGCGTGACCAGGCGCCGGAAAATGAGCTCGGGCGTTGCGAACGGCGCTTCGGCGTACGACACCCGTTCGGAGGGAGTGAGTCGCGGTAATTCGTTGTTCCCAAGGCAGACCCTCATTAGGCTGGCCGCCGCATGAGCCCTTCCACAGACAATCCCTTCCTGGCCCTGACAGCCGCGGTGAAAGCCGATCTGGACCCCGCGCTGAACGCGCTCTTGGATGTCGAAGTGGCCGACGTGGGCCAGGTGGGGCGAGAAGTGGCGGGCATGCTGCGAGCCGCGCAAGCCCTCTTGTGTCGAGGAGGCAAACGCTTGCGAGCTGGATTGCTGGTCGCCGCGCACCGCGCCGTTACCGGAGACAGCTCCAAGCCTCTCCCACCCCCAGTGCTGCAGGCTGCGCTGGCGTTGGAACTGCTCCAGGCATACTTTCTCATCCACGATGATTGGATGGACAAGGACGCAACACGGCGCGGCGGACCGACCGTGCATGCTGCTTTGACGCACCAGTTCCAAGACGAGCATCTCGGAGCTTGCAGTGCCGTGTTGGCGGGCGATTACATGATGACGCTCGCGGCGCGCGAATTTCACATCGCTTTGGAGACCGGTACGCCCGGAGACGAGCACCAAGCCTTACACCCCAAAAGCAAGCAACTTCTGCGTGCCTTTACGTCGATGCAACTGGCAGCGGTCGCAGGCCAGCAATTGGACGTCGTGGGCCTCACCCGTGACAGCCTCAAAGTCTACGAGCTCAAAACCAGTAGCTACACCGTGTGCGGGCCGCTGCTCGTGGGCGCACTTTTGGCGGGCGCACAACCATCCATGCTTCGCCACCTGGAAGCCTTTGCCCAGCCGCTTGGAATAGCCTTCCAACTGCGCGACGACCTCCTGGGAGTGTTTGCCGACCCCACGCTGACGGGTAAGCCATTTGGTCGGGACATCGCGGCGGGCAAGTGGACGTGGCTGGCACAGTGGGTTGAGCAGCATGCGGCCCCAGTACACCAAAACGCTTGGAAAGCAGCTTTCGGCAAAGAGCACGCGAGTGTGGAGCAGCTCCGGCAGGCGGTTGGCGCGCTTGATTCGAGTGGCGCCCGCGCGGCAGCTGAAGCGTACATCGCCTCCCTCAAACGAACAGCGACCGAACAATTACAGGCCATGGCTCTGGCCCCCGCCGCGCACACGCTGCTGACGGGCGCCATCACTGCTCTCGTCGACCGCGGTCATTGATTCCTCGAGCGCGCAAGTTCACGGCCAACGGCATGTCGCAAACAACCAATACATCCACAGCCAACGGCAAAGTCATCGTATGCGGTGAACATTCCGTCGTGTACGGGCGAGATGCCCTGGCCGCTGCACTGCCGTGCGGAGTAGAAGCACGCGCCGTCAGGGCTGACACCAGCACTCTGAGCATCGATGGCCGACGCCTGAAACCAGACGAGCCGGCCGTCACCGCGCTGGCCTGTATCGCTCAGACGCTGAAGACTCCGCCTTGTGCGGTGGATGTCACGCTGCGCATGCCCGTGGGGGTCGGTCTCGGTGCCTCGGCGGCGATGGCCGTTGCGGTCACACGCGCCGTCGCAACGCTTTACGAGCGAGGGTGCGATCAGGAAACGCTCTTGCGCGCGGCTCACCTATGGGAAAGCGAGTTTCATGGCACCCCATCGGGCGTCGATGCGGCGTGTGCAGCACTGGGTGGCTGTCTCTTGTACAACCGGCACCGGGGCCCGGTCGCGACGACGGTTGGCCGTCCGCTGTACTTGGCGATCGCGGTGGCGGGCCCCGCCTCCTCTACCAAAGAAATGGTCGCACGGGTTGCCGCCATACGTGAACGAGATCACCGTCAGTTCGAGCTAGCGCTCGATCACCTCCAGACCATCGTGCAGAGTGCTCAACGAGCGGTAGCCTCAGGTGCCCATGCTGAGCTCGGAGCTTTGGTCGACGAAAACCACCGTCTGCTCGTCAACTGGCAGCTCAGCACACCTGCCATCGAGCAGGCATGCAGCGTAGCCCGAACGGCGGGCGCATACGGTGCCAAACTCACCGGAGCTGGCGGCGGCGGTTGTGTGCTCGCGGTTGGTGACGCGCACACGCAACCGCTGATCGCACGCGCATGGGAACAGCTGGAGCTACAAACGCTTTCCGTCTGCATCGATGCCACGTCATCCAATGATCCGCCTCAAGGTTAATACGCCGCACTTCAACACCGAACGTCGAGCCATGTCTCCTTCCTCTTCTCGCACTGCAGTAGCCGTTGCCCATTCCAACATCGCCTTGGCCAAGTACTGGGGCAAAGCGGACGTCGAACGCAATTTGCCGGCAGTACCCAGCTTGTCGATGACGCTAGACAACTTGGCGACGACGACCCGAGTCAGCTTCGATTCCGCACTGACGACCGACCGAGTAAAACTGAACGGTCGCGACGCCACCGACGTCGAGCGCCGACGCATCGAAGCAGCGTTGGATCTGGTGCGGAACGAAGCGCACCTGAATTGGCGAGCATCGGTAGAGACGGAAAACAATTTCCCTACGGCATCGGGACTGGCCTCCAGCGCCTCTGGTTTTGCGGCGCTCATTTTAGCGGCTCGAGCCGCGTGCGGTTTGCCGGAGGAGCAAAAGACCGCGAGCGCCATGGCGCGGCGCTGCTCCGCCTCCGCAGCTCGTTCGATCTTCGGGGGATTCGCGCTGCTCGAACTTGGAGCGGAAAGTGCAGAGCCCCTACGAGCAGCGCCGGGTTTCGAGCTCGAGCTACTCGTGGCGGTCACCCACGAAGGCCAAAAAAGCATAGGCTCGACCGCGGGCATGGACCACACTCGCCGCACCAGCCCTTACTACGACGCCTGGCTCCAGGCCGCGCCGCGACTGTACGATCAGGCCAAGCAGTCCATCGTTGCGGGAGACTTCGAGCGCTTGGGTCCAATCGTCGAGCAAAGCGCTCTGCTCATGCACGCGTCGATGCTGGGCGCCGATCCGGCCATCGTTTACTTCTCGGCTGCAACGCTGAATGTGTTGCACGCCGTACGAAGCGCCCGCGCTGAAGGCGTCGTTGGTTATTGTACGATGGACGCGGGCCCGCACGTCAAAGTCATCACCCGTCCGCAGGATGCCTCGGCGTTGGCCGCTTTGCTCCGCGGGATCTCTGGTGTTAGCCGTGTCATTCATTGCAAAGTGGGGCCTGATGCAGCGGTGATTTCTGGAGCCGAGGGTTGAAAGCGCGAGCGCCCGGCAAGGTCGTCGTGTCCGGCGCGTACGCGGTGCTGGAGGGAGCGCCTTGCATCGTCACTGCGGTCGATCGTTACGTCGTTGCCGATGACGAGCGTGACGCCTCGTACGTGGCCGACGAGGTCGTCGCGGCCATGCAGCCTCCCTTCCCTTGCATTGATGCCACTGCCTTGCGGGAGCAGGGGCGCAAGTTGGGTCTGGGCTCGAGTGCCGCCATCGTGGTAGCAAGCCTGGCGACCCGGCATCCGGAATGGCTGACGAGCGCTGCTGGATTGAACGAGCTGTATACCCGGGCCCTGCACGCGCATCGCAGTGCACAAGGCGGGGGCAGTGGTGTCGACGTCGCGGCGTCGACCTTTGGGCGCACTCAAGCGTACTGGTTCCGCGCCGAGCAGCCAGGGATTGCTGCGCCTGTTGAACTGCCACAAGTTAACTATGCGGTCTGGAGCTGCCAAAGCGCGGCGTCGACGCGCCAGTTTCTACAACGCGTCGCCCAGCTGCGCGCGACGCGACCGGCGTTGCACGCGCAGGTGCTGAAAGCTCTGGGAACGGCGGCAGAGGACGCTCACGACGCCTGTGTGCAGGGCCGCGCAGACCGCTGGCTCGAAGCGCTCGATGCCCAGGCTACGGCTCTCGACGATCTCGGTCACCACGCCGGCATCCCCATCTTTACCCCCGATGTCCGAACCCTGCGCCGACTGGCAGAATCGGACGGCGCGGTGGTTTTGCCGGCTGGCGCGGGAGGCGGTGACATCGCGCTTTTCATCGGCCATCAGCCGCCCAGTTCGGCGCTTCAGGAAGCGCGACAGCGCCTCGGCTTGCAGCCGCTGCGACTGCAACTGGCAGCGCGGGGAGTGCACGTGGTCGAGCCGACGGAGCAGGCCGGTTGTTGAAGTGTCGAGCCACGAAGGCTATGGCTCGTTGACATGGCTTCGTCTCGTCTCTCCGGCTTCTACAAACTGCCTCTCCCCGAACGCAGAGCGTCCATCGCTCGTTGTGCTGATGTCGACTTGGCTGATCTAGAAGCTGTCGTCGAGTCTGGGGGGCTACCGCCTTCAGCGGCCGACAAGATCGTCGAGAACGTGCTGGGCATCTACAACCTGCCCTTCGGTGTAGGACTCAACTTTACGATCAACGGCCGAGACGTACTCGTGCCCATGGTGGTGGAAGAGCCGAGCGTCATCGCTGCGGCCTCGAACGCCGCCCGCATGGTGCGCGAAGCTGGCGGTTTTACGGCAACGACGGTCGACGCTCTGATGACGACGCAAGTACAGCTGTTTGAAGTCAGCGACCCAGCCAGCGCTTGTCAGGCCTTGGAGGCGCACCGCGAGGAACTCATTGCCTTGGGCAATGCCGCCGTGCCCAATCTCGTGGACCGCAAAGGCGGGGTGAGAGAAATGGAGGTGCGAAACCTGGGTCAAGGCATCGTCGTTGTCCATGCCCACGTCGACTGTCGCGACGCCATGGGAGCGAACCTGGTCAACGCGATTGCGGAAGCCATGGGACCCAGAGCCGCTCAAATTGCCCGCGCTAAGCTCGGTCTGCGGATTTTGACCAATCTGTGCGACCGACGGCGGGTGCGGGTCAGCGCGCGCATCCACGCGCGCGACTTGGCGGTAGCAACGCTGAGTGACGCCGATCACCAAGCCGTGGTCGACGCTATCGTTCAAGCGTCGCGCTTCGCGGAGCTCGATCCCTATCGCGCAGCGACGCACAATAAGGGCATCATGAACGGCGTCGATTCCGTGGTCATTGCTACGGGCAATGACGCCCGAGCCATAGAAGCGGGGGCGCACGCCTATGCCGCACGCAGCGGCCGCTATGCTCCGCTGTCCGTCTGGAGACGCCAGGACGACGATTTGGTTGGAGAGATGGAGCTACCACTGGCGGTGGGCATCGTTGGGGGCACGCTACGGGTTCACCCTGCGGCGCGGCTCGCCCTGCAGTTGTGCGGCGCACGAACCGCAGACGAGCTGGCCCGCATCGCTGCCACTGCAGGTCTGGCATCCAACTTGGCGGCGCTACGCGCCCTGGCCACCGAGGGTATTTCGCGGGGACACATGTCCCTGCATGCCAGGAGCGTGGCTACCGCTGCGGGGGCCGAAGGCAACGAAGTGGAAATTCTCGCCGCCCGCTTGAGCCGATGTGGACGTGTTACCGTGGACAAAGCCATCCAACTGCTCCACGAGCTGCGAGCGTCGCCGGAGCAGCTTTAGGATCATGCCGGACGGCGTCGCCACATCCGTGCGTGGTCCAGCGAACGCACGGCGCGTGCTATGGGTCTTGCTCGCCCTGCTGCTGCTCACCTCGTGCGGAGGGTACGCCCACACCACGCGCATGGTTGACGGGAAGCTGGTGACCGGTCGGCCTGTCTCACCGCGAGCTTACGCTCTGTACTTCGAAGCAGCCGTAGCCGAAGCAAGAGGCGACCTGCGGCGAGCACGAGACGCGTACCTGGCCGCCGAGGAGGACGACGCCAAGAGCCCGGAGCTGTGGACGCGTATTGGCGCCTTGTCGTGCAGACTCGGCTTGGCCATGGCTGACGCCGAGATGGCAGCGGCTTTGGAACTCGACCCGTGGTACGCACCAGCTTGGCGCGAGCGGGCTCGGTGCGAGCTCTCCCGTGGTCACCTGGAGCGCGCTATGCGCTTCGCGCAGCGCTCTCAGGTTGCTGATCCCAAGGACATCGAGACCACCCTCCTGCTCAAAGACATCCACGTCAAGCGGCGCGCCCTGAAGGCGGCAGAGGCCCAGTTGGTAGGCTACACCCTGAGCTACCCCAACAAGGCACGAGGCTGGGTCGAGTTGGAACGCTTCGCCCGAGGCCACGAGCTGCCGCATTGGGCTGCATACGCGGCGAAACGACTTCGGACCCGAGCCGCAGCCCCCAAAAACGTGCATGAGTGGGATGTTCCGTGCCGGGGCTCACAAGCCTGCGACGTCGACGAAAAGGGTGACCGGCTTTGGCAAGTGCGGGGGGCGATACTGGCAGGGGACTTGGCGAGCGCCCAGCAGGCGGCCACGAAAATCGGGCTCCCTCAGCTCGACATCGTGGTCCTGGCGTTGCGCTTGGACAAACCAGCCCTGTCTGTGGCGCAATCGCGACTTCTGATTGGCGCGGCACCCCACGATACTGCAGCCAGACTGTGGGGCTTGTTGGCTGCTCATCGTGCCGGGGATGACGCCGCGTTCGGCGCATGGCTCGCACTGCCC
>CAZNZA010000008.1:36992-38974 GCA_964577325.1 uncultured Polyangiaceae bacterium | reverse complement strand
CATGGCTCGCACTGCCCCCGCTGATGACGAGCCTCGACGACGACGCCGTACAAGTTTTGGACACTCTGCTCAGGGAACGCGCAGCCGTGTCCGGCGCATCAATGGGCATTACCCCAGAACCAGCCACTCCAGCGCCAGTTAGCCCGTCGCCAGCTACTCCAGCGCCAGTTAGCCCATCGCCAGTTAGCCCATCGCCAGCTACTCCAGCGCCGTAAACTCAGGGCGCCGGCTGGGCGGGAGCCTTGGGCGTTGCCGGAGGTGGCGCACTGCTGGCAGCGGTGCCTGGTGCGGTGGCGCCTTTAGCCCGCGCTTCCTCGACTAAGGTCGCTTTCCAGCTCGCCAAGTCGAAGTTCAGAGCGAACTGTACGTCCGTCGTTTGGTTGGCCCGTACTTCGATGTCTTGTCCGGCGGTCAACTCCGTCAACGGTACCAAAACATTGATGCGCGCCTTGCCGATGGGCACGCCCTTCAACTCGAAGCGCCCGGCCGTATCCGTCACGGTGGCGGTAGGGTAATTCAAGACGAACACTTCGGCGAACGCAAACTCGTGGCTGCGATCGACGAGGCGGTACTTGCCAGGCGCGTGCGGGATCAGCCGCACGGGATCTCCTCCCGGCACCGCAACTCGCAGGGCCGGCACGGGAGATCCAATCAGCTGTGGGGTGCCCGCGGATGGTCCGCGATTCACTACTTCCAAGGCTTGACCCATCATCATGGCCACGGTGCGCTGGCTGAATGAGCAGTCTTCCATGTTCACGCGTACCGGCTCCTTCGGAGCGGGCAGTTGCACGTCGTACTCGGTGACCGCGACCAACGCATCGACTAGGGCACCGTCCGCCGATTTGCGGAACAGGTGTTTATGCCGTTCGTGGGCTTTGAAACATTCTCCAACGGGGATCTGCGCCAGCCCCGGTAGCGGCGGAGCGGGGTCACCGGTGATGCGTACGACCCCCGCAACAGTACCCGTTGCCCCCGCGTAGCGCTCCTGAGACAGCTCCTGCCTGTCCACCTTGGTCGAGGCAGTGGGTTCGACCGCGACCGGTTCTTCTTTGGTCTCGGACCGGCAGCCCGCGAACAGGCCAAGAACGGCAAATAACAGCGCATACTTCATTCGGGTATGACTACCCTACTGACGTGTCGATGCGGCAAACAAGCCTAAACCTCCCCCTGCTCCGATTGCTGGCCGCGGTTTTTTGGGGGGGCACCAGCGGGTGCAACGCCGTGCCGCCCACCCCGGTGGCCGACCATCGCCCGCAGGTCGTACCGGCGACGAAGCCCGTGGCCGAGTCTGGAAGCGAAGTGCAGACACCGCACTTCTTGGTGACGCTCAAGGGCAGCCGGCCGTGTACCGTCGAGCCGCATCTGGCCCCACCAGACGGTGTGAAGAAGTTCGCCGTCGAAGTGGAGCTGCAAGGCCTCAGCCAGGTCGAAGTGCCCGCCAATCCCTTCTATGCGACGCTCATGACGGAGCAGGGGCAGCAGTACGAAAGCACTCTCGCAGGATGTGCACCACTGCTGACGGCCCAGCGCCTCACGCGCGGGCAGAGCGCGCGCGGCTGGATCACCTTCGACATTCCGGACGCGGCCCGGCCGACATCGCTCCTTTATCGCCCGGCTATCATCGGTGTGGGTTCTCCGGAGGTCGAGTTGCAACTGGGCCCCTGACCAGCAACTGAGGGGCCAGCCCCTTGCGCCGCATTGTGATTTGACCAATCCGGAACTAGGGTGGACCTACGCCTCCGCTTGGAGCGCAACAAGGAGGACCACCCAGTGTTTTGCCCTAACTGTGGAGCCCGCAACTCTGACGCCGACTCGAACTGCCAAAAGTGCGGCTACAATCTGAAGGACAGCACGGGTGCCAAGTTCAAGGGCACCATGCTCATGATGAACAGTGCCGTGGGTGCACCTGAAGCACGCCCTTCCTCGCCTCCACAGTCCGGCGCTGCGGGCACGGCTGCACAGTCCGGCGCTGCGGGCACGGC
>CAZNZA010000008.1:28122-36892 GCA_964577325.1 uncultured Polyangiaceae bacterium | reverse complement strand
CACAGTCCGGCGCTGCGGGCACGGCTGCACCGACGCCGCAAGGGGCGCCCCCGCCGGCTGCAACCGCGTCCGCCGCCAGCGACCTGCCTGCCGGGTCGCCAGACGAAGCGGCTCGTACGCGCGCGAGGTTGAAGGGGACGATGATAGGCGTGGCGCCTCCCGGTCTGGGCGTGCTCAAGCCTTCCGGCTCCGCTTCAGGGGCTAAGCCGGGCACGCCACCCGGCGGGCAAACGGCAAGGCCACGCCAGCCTACGCCAGGATTGCCGCCTCGAGGTGGAGTGACCATGATCGGTACCGGGATTGGTCCTCTGGGTTTCACCCCTCCCCCCAGCCCAGCTGCAGCGCCTCAAGCGCCACCGGCTCCGGTCGCCGGAGGGCCCACGGCGCCCGGACACCACCCACCCGCTGTGGCGCACCCTTCAGCAGCGGGACCGCGCGCTACCGGACCCGTTGCCGGGCCCACCGTCCCCGGCCCCACCGTCCCCGGCCCCACCGTCGCCGGGCCAAGCGCCACCGGGCCCACCGTCCCCGGGCCAAGCACCACCGCGGCGCAGTGGGCGGCGGGAGGTGAACCAACGTGGGACGCGTCTGATGCCATGGACGCTCCAGGTACCGTTCGCTCCGAACCCGGATTGCCAGGTACACCCGCTGGTCCCACCGTACGTGAGGATCAAGTGAGCGCGTACGGCGGCACGCGCGTGATGAGTCAGCAGATGCCCGCTGCCGCAGCCCTAGATCCGATGGGCGGCACCATGGTGGCTGGTACTCCGCGGCCCACCGACCCGATGGCGCACGCAAAACCCCAGTTCGCGGCCAACGCCGGAGTACGCACGGGAACGCCAGCGATGGGAGTGCCAGCGATGGACAGTGGGCCCGAAACCCAGCCCTTGGCAGCAGTTTCGGCGGACGACTCTCTCGCGCCTTATGTCAAGCCAGAGTCGAAGCTAGCTCTAGTTTTGCTCACGGTGTTCACCGGCGGTCTCTATCTCGTGTACCGCAAATTCAAGCGTTGAGCTGCGCACGGCAAGCTGCGCCGAGCCACTTGCTCAGACGTTGAAGCGGAAGTGGATGACGTCGCCGTCACGCACGACATATTCCTTCCCCTCGATGCGCAGCTTTCCCGCATCCTTGCACTTCGCCTCGCTGCCATAGCGCAGCAGATCCTCCCACCAAATCACCTCGGCTTTGATGAAGCCCCGCTGGAAGTCGCTGTGGATGACTCCGGCCGCCTCCGGCGCAGTAGCTCCTTTGGGGATCGTCCACGCCCGCACCTCCTTCTCACCGGCGGTGAAATACGTCTCGAGTCCCAACAACTCGTAGCCGGTGCGGATCACGGCATTCAACCCCGGCTCCTGCAGTCCGGCGCTCTCCAAGAATTCAGGACGATCTGCCGGGTCCAGTTCGGCAATCTGGCATTCCAGTGCGGCACAGATGGGTACGACCAAGGAGTTCTCGGACTCCGCAAGGCGCTTCAGCGCCATGAAGTGGGCGTTGGCCTCCACGTCGCTGAGCGACGCTTCGTCCACGTTGGCGACGTAAAACGTGCTTTTCCGCGTCAACAATTGCATGTCGCGCAGGATCTTTTCCTCGACCTCACCGGCACAGGTGTACGTGCGCGCCGGCGCTCCACGATCCAAGTGCGCGAGAAGCGCCTCACATAGGCCAACCGCCGCCTTCTCGACAGCGTCTCCGCCTTTGCTCTGTTTGCGCGCTCGGTCGAGGCGTTTGCTCACCGTATCGACGTCCTTGAGCCCCAGTTCGGTGTTGATGGTCTCGACGTCGGAAATAGGATCGACGCGTCCCTCTACATGCGTCACGTTATCGTCGACGAAGCAGCGAACGACGTGAGCTACCGCGTCAACCTCGCGGATGTTCGCCAAGAATTGGTTACCCAAACCCTCGCCCTTGGATGCACCTCGAACCAAGCCAGCGATGTCAACGAAACGGATGCTCGCGGGCACCGCGCTTTTGGGGTCGTACAGCTTGCACAGCTTGTCGATGCGCACGTCAGGCACCGGTACGATACCGACGTTCGGCTCCACCGTGCAAAAGGGGAAGTTTTGTGCTTCGGCTTTTGCCGAAGACAAGGCGTTGAACAAGGTGCTTTTCCCCACGTTGGGGAGCCCGACTATTCCACACGAAAAACCCATGACGAGCGCCGTGTAGCGCAGTCTGGCGGCGACGTCGAGCCGCAAGCACGACGCCTGAAACGGATCGCGAAACCCCGCGACAGCTTTCGTCCGGTTCGGGACGGCTGTAATTCATTGGCTTCTAGCGACGACGATGCTGCTGGAATGAACCACGGCGCATCCCGTCTGCCTCGCCCCGCACACTCGGGCCCGGGTCGGCGGGCGTGCGAGCAGGCGCGGACACGGGACCCGGTCCGGTATCGACTCCCACCATGCACAACACGCGGTTCCCACTCTTCAAGCGCAGCTCGTACTCCCCGTTCCCGTAACTCGACAACAACCACTCGGGTGTTGGGCACATACCCGTCCTTCCCGTCTCCCGCCAAACGCTGCCTTGCATCTTCTTTAGAATGATAACGGTACTGCTGCGCGACGGTTCTTGTCGAGGCGCGGGGAAGTCAGGCATGCGGGCTTGCTCGCACGCTTGTTGAGAAACGTCAAGCGCCATGCGGTCGCGGCAAAGCGTGCCGCAATTACAATCGAGCGCATCGTTTGCGTCGCTGGTTGGGCGCCGATAGTCTTTGGCCGTGGACGATTGGCAGTTCTTCATCGATCGAGGCGGCACCTTTACCGATTGTCTCGGCGTTGGCCCCGACGGAACGCGCAAAGCCATCAAGGTACTGTCCTCCGATGATGCTCCGCTCTTAGCGATTCGGCAGTTGTTGAAGCTCGACGAGGAGACTGCCATCCCCAGCTGCGAGGTGAGAGTGGGAACCACGCTTGCGACCAATGCTCTGCTCGAGCGTAAGGGGGCGCGAACTTTACTCGTCATCACCCGTGGCTTTGCCGATCTCTTGGAGATAGGGACGCAGGCGCGACCAGAGATTTTTGCCCTGGACATCAAAAAGCCAGAAGTGTTGTACGAGCGCGTGATCGAGAGCTGCGCTCGCGCTAAGCCGGACGGCGAAGTGGCCTGTGAGACGGTCGCGCTCGAGACGGAACGGGAGACGGTGCTGTCGGCGCTACGCGAAGCCCGCAGCAGTGGTCTCGAAAGCGTTGCTGTCGTGGTGCTGAACGGTCATGTGGCGGCCACCCTCGAACGAGATTTGGAGCAAGGTGCACGCGCTGCTGGTTTCTCTCACGTGTCGATGTCACACGAGTGCGCCAACGAGGTAGGCCTGCTCGCTCGGGCACAGACCACCGTGTTGGATGCTTACCTGACGCCGCGTCTGACCACGTACTTCAGACACTTACAACGACGAGCGCCGGCTGCTCGCATGCTGGCCATGCAATCGAGTGGCAGCCTGGTCGCCCCCGCTGAACTGAGGGGGCCACACAGCCTGTTGTCGGGCCCCGCCGGTGGCGTGGTGGCGTGCGAGCACCTCACGCGCGTCCTCGAGCTCGGCTCCGCCATTGGCCTCGACATGGGCGGAACCTCCACAGACGTCTGTCGAGTAGAGGCAGGAGATTACCCGCTCCGTTACGAAACGACGATAGCTGGCGTGTCGGTTATCGCTCCGAGCATGGATATTCACACCGTAGCCGCTGGAGGGGGCTCAATCTGTGAGTACGACGGCGCCCGCTTCCAAGTCGGGCCGCATAGTGCTGGGGCCGATCCCGGACCGGCATGTTACGGCGCTGCCCACGCCCGATTCTTGACAGTAACCGACGTAAATCTGCTTCTGGGTCGACTGATCGAGGACTATTTCCCGTTCCCGCTGCAACGCGCCGCCGCCGAACGATGCCTGACTGACCTGCTCGGCCGCGTGCACCAGTCCGGAAACGCAGCCGACCGCGAGCAGGCCCTATCGGGCTGGTTGAGAATTGCCAACTACACCATGGCCGAAGCCATACGGGAGGTGTCGCTGCGCAGAGGTTTCGATGTGCGCGCGGATACCCTCATCGTTTTCGGCGGCGCTGGGGGCCAGCACGCTTGTGCTCTAGCGCGCGAACTTGGCATCAAGACTGTCGTCTTCCCCATGTACGGCGGGATCCTCTCGGCATGCGGTATGGCCTGCGCGAGACAGGCAAGACACCGCCAGATGGACGCCCGGTCTTTACTGCTGGCGCCTGATAACATGACGCATATAGCGCGCCACCTGAACGATCTGGTGGAAGCTCCTGTGCTCGCACCTTCCGCTTCCCCAGCAGTTCTGCGCATAGACCTCCGCTATCGTGGCGGCGACGCTCGTCTCACGCTCGACTGGAACGACAACTACTCAAACCTGATCGATGCCTTCCACGACGCCCACGCGCGGCGCTTCGGCTACTGCAGACCCGACGATCCCGTCGAAGTGGTAACGCTACGCGCCGAGGTGATTGAAGACGGCCCCCTGACGTCGCCCTTCGAGGAGCCAAAGGCGCGCGACATTCATCAAGAACCCACACCGTACCGCCAAGCGCGGATGTTTTCCGCTTCGGGACGCTGGCACGAGGTGCCCGTGTATCGTCGCGATGAGCTAGCTGAGGGACACGTACTGCCGGGGCCAGCTTGCCTCGTCGAAGCAACGGGCTGCATCATCGTCGAGCCGGGCTTCCAGCTCACGGTAAAGCGAGGCCATCTCGTATGTCGGGACCTGGGCGAGGACCTCCCGTTCGAAACCACAGCCACATCTCCTGAGAACGGCGCGCAGCCGGATCCGGTAACGCTCGAGCTCATGGGCCAGGCGTTCATGTCGCTGGCGCGACAAATGGGTAGCGTCCTGCAGCGCACGGCGATGAGTACCAACATTCGCGAGCGCCTCGACTTTTCATGCGCGGTCTTTGATGCAACAGCCAACTTGATCGCCAACGCGCCGCACATCCCGGTGCACCTCGGCGCCATGGGAGAAACGGTGCGTCACGTCTCGAGCATCCACACCGGAGCGCGTCCTGGAGACGTGTTTGCCTCAAACGATCCCCGCTACGGTGGCTCCCACCTCCCAGATATTACCGTAGTGACGCCCGTGTTCGACCAGCATGGGGGACGCCTGCGTTATTGGGTCGCCAATCGTGGTCACCATAGCGATGTGGGAGGCATCACTCCGGGCTCCATGCCTGCGTTTTCGTCGTCGCTCGCTCAAGAAGGCATCGTTCTTAGCGCGGTAAAGGTCGTTCATGAGAATCACTTCTGCCGCGAGGAACTGGTGCAACTTCTTTCTAGCGGGCCTTATCCTGCGCGCGATCCCCAGCAGAACATCGCCGATCTTCAGGCGCAGGTCGCGGCCAATCACCTGGGTGTGAACCAGTTGCATGAGCTGGAGGTACGCTTTGGAGCAGACACCGTGCAAAGCTACATGGCTCACCTGCAGGACTATGCCGCTGCCTTGACGGTGAATCTGATTCGCGAGCTGCCACAGCGCCCCCACACTTTCCGTGACCAGCTCGACGACGGCACCCCCATCGGAGCGGAGGTAACGCCCCGTGGTCCACGGCTTCAGGTGCGCTTCGAGTATACGCCCGAGAGCCCCACCAATGCCAATGCGCCCCGAGCGGTGTCCGTGGCGGCGCTACTCTACGTACTCCGCTGTTTGCTCGGTACGCGATTGCCACTCAATGCCGGATGCCTGCGGCCTATCGACCTCCAGATCCCGAGTCCCTCCTTGCTCGATCCCGGTCCCGAGCGCGCCGTATCGAGTGGCAACGTCGAAACCTCGCAACGCGTGGTCGACGTGCTTTTGGGCTGTCTCGGTGCGGCGGCGGCAAGCCAGGGCACGATGAACAACGTCGCTTTTGGCGATGCCTCCTTTGGCTACTACGAGACGGTCGCTGGTGGTGCGGGAGCTGGGCCAAGCTTCTCAGGTGCCAGTGGCGTACACACGCACATGACCAACACGCGCATTACGGACCCCGAGATCGTCGAGGCTCGTTACCCCGTAACGATCACACGCTTCGCGTTGAGGCGGAACTCCGGAGGGCGGGGCGCGCAACCGGGCGGCGACGGTTGCATCCGTGAGTACCGCTTCCTGCGTCCGCTGTCAGTCTCTCTAGTCACTGAGCGCCGCACCATCGCCCCCTTTGGGCTGGTCGGGGGTGAGCCTGGCCGGCCGGGCATCAATCGCTTGAACGGCGAGCTGCTACCCGGCCGCTGTGAGTTCACGGTGGCAGCGGGCGACGTGCTTTGCATCGAGACGCCCGGTGGAGGTGGATGGGGCAACCCGTATGGTGAGACATAGAGGACGCGGCAGACTTTGCCGTTCAGCAAACTCGGCCAGCCTGAGTCAACCCAGCGTTAAGGCACCGCGGACTGGTCGCCCGCGCCCTGGGATACGCCCTCTATCTTTTCTTTGACGTCCAGAGCGATACCGCAGTTGTTCGCCTGCCGCTGCTGCGCGTCGAGGATACGTTGCTCAGCAATGTGGCTGCGACCAATGGGGACCACTGTGGAGCCAGCGTGAGTTCGCATCCTGAGAACTTGTTCGCCGGTTTCGATGTCCCAGATGGCTACGCGCACCGGATGCTCGACGAGTTGCACTCGCAGCTCCGGACGAGCCATTCCCGCGTCAGCACCAGTGGGACCGCGGGGCATGCCACCAACCGGCTCCTCATCGAGCACCGCCGTGAAGTACTTGGCTTGGGTGATCATCTGAATCGCCAGCGGCACGTCCTCTTTCGCGGCCTTCTCCAGGTCGCGCGAAAAGACGCGCAGCTGGTAGTCGTCAGACGTCTGGTGCAGGTCGTCGCTCCAAGCTGGGGACAACACCCGCAGCGCCCGGTACATCATGCGTAGATTGAAGGGCTGGCTGGGCGGCGCACAGAGGCTCCAGTCATTGCAGATCTCTCCGGCCGGGCACTGGGCAATGCTGTAGCAACGCTTGCGGTCAGTTTGCTGGTAGTGCTCCTCGCGCTTGAACAAGCAAGACGTGAAACCGTCGTGAAGCGAGACTTGCATGCCGTCACGGATGTCCTCTGGAGAACTCGCCTGCTCGTGAAGGAGGCGGAGATAGATCCCCTTGTTCTCGCTGACCTCCTGTAACGACAGGCCCGGAGCAACGGACTCTGACTTCCACGGCCCTGCTAAGTCCATCACCCACGACTCGATCTTGTCGCGCAGAGGCACGATGCGTGGCTCGAGCTCCTGTTTGATGGTGCGCTGCCGCGCCATCACTTCACCTTTGGCACTCTGGAGTTGGCGCTCTGCGATGTTCCAGTACACGACGCCAAAGGCGACGAAGACAACCACCGTCCACAGCCAAAACTGTGGCGCCCCTCCGCGAACGTACGCGCGTCCTGCCACTAGCGCTCGGCGCCGCTGCTGTCGCGATTGGTCCAAAGCCGCTAGGCCGCGCCTTCTGTCGTCGTTTCTCACCACGAGTTTCGCTTAGGCCAGACAGCCCCTAGTTGGCAATTGTTCCGCACACACAACGACAAAAGGCCCAACAACGTTGGGCCCTCGTCTGGATGTGGCCGCTAAGAAGAGCGGTCCTGAATCAACACGCGGTGCTTACTCGGCGCCACCCTCGCCACCGCGGCGGCGTACCATAAAACTGACGTTGGGGAAGCCTGCCATCGCCGCCGTCTGAAAGACGCTCTTTACGATGAGTGCCGGAACCTTCACATCAACCTGGAGGATCGCGATGCCGTGGAAATCCTTGCCGGGGTTGAGCTGTGTCCATAGCTCCCGCTTGGCTTTGAGAATGTCGAAGAGCTCTTCAACCCTCTGTAGGCGGTTCGCCTCCTCGATGGCGCGGGTATTCCCCGCGGGAGACCCATCCACGATGATGTGCGTGCCCGTGATGGCTACGATGGGCGCGTCCTTCATGTCCTCGACGTTCTCCGCGCTGGGCAGAGTCACGTTCTTGTCGATGGGAAGCTCACCGGAGGCCGAGAAGCTGGCCAGCAAAAAGAGCACGATGCACAGCAAGAAGTCGATGAACGGGATGAGCGGGATCTCGTGATTGACCGCTTTGCCGCCGCCACCAGTTGCTCGCTTCTGAACAAACCTCAGGGGGATTTGGTGCATCAGGCGGCGCCCAGGGACGCTGATGGGCTGATGAAATCTCGATAGTGCTTTATTGCCCGACATGGGGAAAACCTCTCTAGATAGTCGTGACGCGGGTCAGAGTTAATTGACCGAAAAGGTCACGTTGAAGGCGGAGCGCTGGGAGATGGCACCGGTGGGGTCCTTCCAGTCGCGCTTCGGCTTGTAGATGGCATCGATGACGGCAATGACTTCTTTGAAGGGCGTCGTATTGTCCGTGTGCAGCACTGCTTGATCGACCTTGGTGTCGGTCGCGGCAAAGTGACGGGTGTCGTTCTTCTGCCACTCTTCTTCGATCTTCAAGGCCAACTCGGGATACGCCACTTCCGTTTCGTCATCGTTGGTCGAGGGGCGGGGCACGTCGATCGTGTTCAGAACCGTGCTGCCTTCCTTCCACACCAACTGGAAGTTGTTCTCGCTCTTCATCTCGACGTGGAGTGTCTTGTCCTTTTGCTCTTCGATTTCGCGGTTCGGGTCCGGAGGACCAGGAACCTGAGCGTTGGCGTTGATGCGCGCCATTTGCGTCCACACTGCCGTGATCAGCAGAAACGAGACCAAGCAGAGCAAGAAGTCGATGAACGGGATCAGCGGGATCTCATGGTTCACGTTCTTTTTTCCGCCATGCCCGCCTACGTCAATACCAGCCATTTGAATACACTCCGTCGTTCAGTCGTCGTTCAGT
>CAZNZA010000008.1:26643-28022 GCA_964577325.1 uncultured Polyangiaceae bacterium | reverse complement strand
CGTCGTTCAGTCGTCGTTCAGTTCGTCCGCTCGAGTTACGGCTTGTGAGCGCGGACCATTGATTGTCCATCCACGCTCGACCGAACCCAGGTCTCCTTGAGACACCAGGAGCCTGGGTTCGTTCCGCAGTCACGCAATTCAGTCTCAGATCTGACCTTCGAGTCCCTGAAGGTTTACCTTCTGACGGTTGGCAACGACCAGGTTCAGAACACGCACGGACGCTTCGTTGATGTCGTCCTCCATGCTCTGCGTCTTGCCGTTCAAGAAGGCGAACCCCATGAGAGCAACGATGGCAGCGAGCAGACCGAAGGCGGTGCAAATCATTGCCTCGCTGATACCTTCCGCCAAGATGCGAGCTTTCTGGCTCGGGTCGACGCTTTCACCGCCGACAGCGCCGAATGCTTTGATCAAACCAATGATGGTCCCGAACAGGCCGCAAAGCATTGCCAGGTTCGCGAACAACGCCAAGAAGCCGACCAGCTTGTTCACCTGGGGAAGCTGCTGCAGAGCTGCTTCATCCATGGCCGCTTGGACTTCTTCGTCGGGTCGATTGACCTTCAGAAGGCCGGCTTGAACGATGCGGGCCAACGGCGCGTTTGCGGCAGAGCACATCTTGACTGCCTTCGCGATGTCCCCTGCAAGGATGCACTTCTGCATCGTCGCCAAGAACACGTCCTTATTGATCGAGGCGCCATACAGATAGATGACTCGCTCGACGATCACGGCGATCGAACAAACCAACCAAAACATGATGAGCCACATGGCCCAACCGCCCTCTTGATACCTATGCCACAAGTCTGCCATCTGCTTCTTACCTTTACTGTATTGTCTCCTCGAGCCCGAACTGGTCGAGGAGCACTGACTGCGTTTTGAGGTCTTGATTGACCCGGGAGCGCCGACGAGCCCGAACCTTTGCCCCTGAATGAACTGCCCTTAAGAGAACCGCCCCTTTGAGAACCGCCCATCAGGCCTGGCCCACCTCGTTCGTCCGTTCATCTGTCGTGTTTGGATCTTCCTCATGCATCCCCCTTATCGGGCGGGGGTGAACCGTGCCCAGCGACGGGCTGAATCGGACTGCGCTCCAGCGCCCGGTCCACATCCGATGCTGTTTTAGACTTTGATGCTCTCGAGTTCGGCCAGGAGACAGCCTACCCCGGGGTCACCCGGGTTCACGCCTTACACTGGGGGACGTCAAGTCCGACGGCGCAGCGCGTAGATTGCTGAGTGGGCTGACCTTAG
The DNA here is from genome assembly GCA_964577325.1 of uncultured Polyangiaceae bacterium. Lineage (GTDB taxonomy): Bacteria > Myxococcota_A > Polyangia > Polyangiales > Polyangiaceae > SZUA-265. Next base: position 26,783 of record CAZNZA010000008.1, on the reverse strand, counting down.
CGTGGGTGGAATCCAATACGCGAGAGGTAATATCACCCTTTTTTTTGATCGTTTCGCCTGCAGCGAATCATTTGACACCGGCTAGACGGAGGTGCCGACGCTGACCCGGTCCGACGTACGGTATTTTCAGTCCGCTACAC
>CAZNZA010000008.1:21634-26543 GCA_964577325.1 uncultured Polyangiaceae bacterium | reverse complement strand
CGAGAGAAGCAAAGAGCGTTAAGGAGCGAAGCGTGCCTGCCGTCAACTGCTTGTGGAAATGATGCCCACGCTAGTGGCGGAGGCGACATCACTTATCAAAGTGCCGTTCTTTCCGTCGTTCGACTTGGTGATGCTTACTACCGGCATCGGCCAAGAATGTGGGATACGTAGGAAATGCGTCGGCTTGCGCTGACTCTCAACCCAAAGTTATAGTCAACATCGTCTTAGTAAACGAGGCGTGGAGAACGACTCCGCGTCAGGAAAGGGATCAGGGGAATGCACCTTCTGCTCTTTGCAGCTCAGTCTGGCGGGTCAGGTTCACTCGTAGAGGCATTCAAGCACAATCCGACCTTCATGGTCATGAACCTCTTTTGCTCGGCTGTGGTGTTGACCATCGTGGTCGAGCGCTTCGCGTTTCAGCTGACACGTTACCGCGTGAACTCAAAAGAGTTTTTCGCGCAGATCAAGAAGCTGGTGAACGCGGGCAACATCGATCGCGCCATCAAGTTGTGTGAGGCCAGCGACTACCCGATTCTGCAACTCGTTCGTGCCGGGCTCACCCACTCGAATAAGAGCGAGGAGGAGATCGACGCCGCTTTGAGTGAGAAGCTCAGTGAGCTCAAGCCAGAAGCGGAGAAGCGCGTGGGAGCTCTGTGGTCTTTGGCCAACATCGCCACGCTGATCGGGCTGCTCGGAACCGTGAGCGGCCTCATCCAAACCTTCGCCGCGATCGCGGCGCCGGGACTGTCCCAAGCGGACAAGCAGGCCATGCTTTCGAACGGTATCGCTGAAGCCATGTACAACACGTCGCTCGGCCTCGGCATCGCCGTGTTTTGCATGATTACGCACATCATCCTTCACACTCGCGTCAAGGCCATCCAGCACGACCTGGAGACCGTGATGGAGCGGACCTTCAACCTGCTCACCATTCAGCAGCAACGCTAGGCGATGGGCTAACGCACCACTGTCTCACGGTGCGTTAGCCAGCTTCACCTAGCCTTCCGTCTGCCAAGGATGAACCGATGTCCGAGAAACTCTCAGCCGCGCAACGAGCGAGGATCCGGCGACTGTCGCAGCCGCGGGAGCTATCGCCGGATGAAGAGGGAGGCGAGCTCAATATCGTCCCCTTCCTCGACATCATCATGAACATCCTCATCTTCGTGTTGGCTTCTGTGGCTGTGACTTTCACCGCATCCATCGAAACCAACCCGCCTGGCTCAGGCGGCGGTGGGGTGCGTCAGGAGCAACCCAAGAAGTCACTGGGCCTGACCATCATGGTGGTCAATCAGGGATTTTCCATCAAGGCGCAAGGGGGCAACGTGGCTCCAGGCTGCAATGGAGCCGGACCGGGCATTGCCATCCCGAAAACCGAAGGCAATCAGTACGACTACAGCGCGCTGCAGGAGTGCGTGGCACGCCTGAAGCAGTCTTCCCCAGACTTCGCTGAGGAAACTCAAGCTTTTCTTTCTGGCAATCCAGCCACGGACTACCAAACCATCATTTCGACGATTGACGCCATTCGAACCGACACGTCGGGCAATCCGTTATTCCCCGACGTCAACTTCAAAGTCGGAAAGTGATTGCACGAACGAATGTTCCGCGAGCCGCAACACTAGGTCACGCGTATGAGCATAGGATCCATCTTTAGGCGCCAGAGGGCGGGGCAAGCATGAGCGAAGCAGACGGCACATCAACGGCGGCTCAACCGCAACGAGCGTCCAAAGCCAGGTTCAAAGCCGCGCTGCGGACGTCGGTTCGACGCAATGCGCGCGATCCGGACATCAACTTTCTGAACATCACGGCGATGCTCGACATCATGACGATCATCCTCGTGTTTCTTCTGAAGAACCTGGGTGAGTCGAGCGCCTCGATCCCGCAGAGTGAGGATCTAAGCATCCCCAAGAGCATTCTGCAGAGTGAGCCAAGTCAAGAAGGCGTGCGCGTCACCATAAGTAAGTCTCAAGTTTTGGTGGGCGACAACGCGATTCTCCAATTGCCTGGGCGTCAGTCTCTCGTGCAAGCCGGCGTTGGAGCGCGCCACAAGCAGGGTGGGCCCAACGATTTGTACATCGTTCCCCTGGGCAGCGCCTTACAGGATGCTCGCCGAGTCGACAAAGCCATCAAGCAGGCCAAGGGAGAGGACGCCTCCATGTCGGAAGCCGTCATCATCGCTGATGAGACCACGCCCTGGCGGCTTTTCATCGAGGTCCTCTTCACCCTCGGTCAGAGTGAGTTCGGACGCTACCACCTGATGGTGATGCAGTCCAAAGGCACCGGTTCCTAAGCTGAGCTCGTTCCGTTGAGCCACGCCAACGCCCGCCCGAGGAGCGGGCGCTACAGAAGCGGACGCTGCTTGGCGTGGCGCGGCGGGACAATTGCTAGTTGCCAGCCCCTTGCCTAGCTGGTATGCCCCGCGACGTTTCGGGGGTTCAGCGAAACGAAGGCGCTCAGTTCCCCTGGCTCCGTCCGTGTTGCTTTGGCGATGCGGCTCGGATGTTGGCGTGGCGCACTTGCCGCACTGCATCACCACTCGGACTGGCGTGGCGGAACTCTCGCTCATTCTCACTTTGGATCTCGCGGCGCTTGCTACGGCGGGTTGGGCCAGCCGCTGGCTATCGCGATTGAGTCCTGGGGATGAGGAGGATCAGCGCTTGAGCCGTGCCCTGCGCAGCGCGGCCGACGGCATCACACGCAAACAACTGAGACAATTGGTGTGGAGCGTGTGTCTGGCGTTGGCGGTCGGAGCAACCTCGGCGTGGTTGCTCTCGCGCACGGCGCTGTTTTGGTTCTCTGTCGGAGCAACTGCGGGGGGATTGGTCTGTTGGACCTTGGGGCAAATAGCTCAATCGTTCTCCCTAGCGGCAGCCGCCCATGCCAATCGCGCGGTAGCGGCGCCCGACTCCGCTGTGTTGGTGGCCGTGCGAACGGCGAGCGCCACTGTCTTAGTCGTTCAAGTCGCAGCTCTCGCCTGCGGCGCGGTGCTGCTCTCGTTCGCCGCGCAAGACACCTCGAGCGAGTACGGGACGTCCGGCGCTGCCTTTACGGGGGGTGCGGTGTGCGGTGCCCTGTTTGCGGCCCTGTTCAGTCTGATGATAGGCAGTGCCCTGCGCATAGCCTGTGTCGTGAGCCGCCACGGTAAGGCTGTTCCCGCGGCGCGCTCGTTTCATTGGGTCGAGGCGTCTAACCCAAATCTGATCCTCGATCTCGTCGCCGGCCACAGCAGCCTGAGCACTGCGCGCTCCCAGCTCCTCTTCGTAAGCAGTTTGGTGCTGCAACTCGTAGCGATAAGCCTGCCCAAGGGCTTAGTGGATCCGACGGCCGCCTTGGCCATACTGCTGTGTACCCAGGCCATTGCACTGCTGAGCAGCGCCGCGATACTGTTAACTCTCAGGACGGATGACGGACCGAACGGGTGGCCCTCAGCACTCTGGCGGGGGCAGGTTGCCGCCGCTGTCTTGTCCATGTGCGGCGTGGCAGGCTGCGCGTTTTGGCTTCTTCCGGAAGCCGAGCGTCCGCTCATGCTGTGGTGTAGCGCCGCTGGCGCCGCCTTATCACTGTCGGCCAGCGCTCTGTCCAGACGCAGCCTGTCGGGACGTTCGCTCAGGCTGGAGGATCGCGGGGAGCGCAACGACAGCTCGCCGCTAGATGGTTTCACTGCTGTTTTGCACACGCTCTACCAAGCTCCTCTCTTCTTGGGGGCCCTTGCCCTTGGACTGCTCGTGCCTTGGATTCTCGCCCAAGGGTTCGTCCAGAGCCTCCAGCATCTCTACTGGCTGACATTGGGGTGGGTTATCGCTCTGCCTTACTTGACATCACAGGCCTTGCTCGAACCCGTGCTCGATAGCTCGCTCAGTCTAAGCTCACTGCGTGATCAAGCAGGCCGCGGAGAGCATTACTCCGCGCTTGGTGCCCACGCGAGCCTGGCGGTAGACAGTGCGGCTCATACCCACCGCTTCGCTTGTGTATCCACGGGCCTGTTTGCTTGCTTGGCGGCCGGCATCCTGGGCGTCGGCGCAGATTCTACAACTCTTTCTGCAGCTCGTCCGCCGCTGAACGAGGAGCTTTGGCCAGCAACACTGACCGCGCTCGCCGCCACGATGGCCATCGCTCTAGCGCTCAGCCTCTTCGTGCGGCAAGCGCAGCTCACGGCGCGTACGGGGCTTTCCGAATCAAATCGACAGCAGCGCCTAGCAGACGGCGGTGCATCCGCTGGTAGCTCGAGCAAGCCGGGGTATGCTGTTTATTTAGAACAAACATGCTCTCGAGGCATGCGGGGAGCCGCCTTCCAATGCGCGACAATCCTGGCCCTGTTCATCTGGCTTTGGTTCGTCTGTATCCGGTTCCCGAGCCAACCCGAACACCAGCCTTGGCTTCGTCAACTGTCGTTCTTGGCGTTCGCGGCAGCTGCAGGTATAACTGCCTCGTTAGCAGGCGGTGGGATTGCCTCGCATCTGGCGCTCACGCGGATGCTCCGTCGGCCCGGCACGGGCGCGTGGAACAGCTCGGCGAGCCCTAGCAGTGGGCTGTCGGCACTCGGCGGGACCGCGTTGGCTCCTGCGGCTCTCTTGCTCGTGAACGTCGTAGCCGTCCTATCGCTGACACTCCCTCCACTGTTTACTTAAAAGAATCACTTCGGTGTAGTAACGGGAACGCCGTGTGCATGCGACCTCCATCCACCATTCGTTGGAATCCAAAGGATCTATTCAGTGTCCACCATCTCTGAAGCCTTATCTACCCTGTCTGATCGCGGTCTGCGACGTCTGCTCGGAGCCCGTACCTTTTTGCGCGGGCTCGACTACGCCAAGCGCGGAGTCGTTGAGCAGGTTCACGTAGAGAGCCAGGTCGCTCGAGGGGAAGTCAAAGGCTCCGATCCTGAACCCTACGCGGTGAACATCGGCCTCAGCGATGG
>CAZNZA010000008.1:17939-21534 GCA_964577325.1 uncultured Polyangiaceae bacterium | reverse complement strand
GGAGCTTGGTTGTCACCGCCAGGCGCCGTGAAGAGGCTGAATCTCGAGTATCGCGTTCACGTGCGTCAAGGCGGGCTAACGGTTACGGTGCTGGATGCAGACGCTCGCCTGCCGCTGCTCCCAAGCGTCGCTCTCACGTGGCAATCGCTATCACCCACTCCAGATCGAGCTGCTCTGAGAATTCTATCCCGCTTCGAGAGCGGTAATCCCAGACACCCAGCGGTGGATATAAGGGGAGAAGACGTCAGCGATCTTCTCCCCGTGCTGCGCAACAGAAGCGTGCTGCTCGAGCCGGCACTGATGCAACTTCGCTTCGTCGACCTACCGCTCAAACCACGCTTCGAGCTGGAGATGGTGGGTGAAGGAACGATGGTCGCAAAGGTGACGTTTGAACAAGGGGAAGGTCGGCGCTTCTCGTTGAGCCAAGGTGGTTGGTTTGAAGGCTGTCCGGGTTGGCACATCGACACGACCGAAGGTATTGCACGCCCGATAGATGACAAGGTCTCGCCGGCCGCTTTGCGACGCCTGCTGCGGAGCCCGACTATCGCTGAACCTGTGCACGATCTGATGTCGATCATCACCGATGCTCTACCCCGAGTAGCTTTGGAGGTGGGAGCGGACCTGCCGGATCTATCGCAAGTCGCAGACGTCGTGGACCTGACGCCAGACTTTCGCATGCGTGCTTCAGGTAACCTGTTGGAGGCGAAAGTTTCGTTGCGTGCCGCCTACGGTGACCTGGAGGTAGAGGTACGCGCCGACGGGATCTCGCCACCCATCATCATTCAACCTCCAGACCCCGGCGAGAAGCGGGCCAGGTGCGTCCGCACGGACATAGTGGCTCAGCAAGAGGCCGCCAAGCTGCTGCTGGATCTGGGCTTGAAGCAAGATGAAACAGGCGAGGGCTTCAATGCCAAGGGCGACGCCGCGATCCGCTTCTGGTCGGAAGGTGTGGGAAGTTTGCCCGAAAACTGGGACTTATATGTTCCGGACGAGCTCGTGGGCGCCCACGTTCGTTCGAAGCCGGTAAGCATGAGCGCTCGTGTATCCAGCGGAGTGGACTGGCTTGCTCTCAAAATTTCCTACGAAAGCGAAGGCATTGGGGTCGACCGCCGCGAGCTCGAGCAGTGCCTGCGTGAGGGGAAAAAATACGTTCGGTTGGCAGACAATTCCTATGCCCCCATAGATACAGCCCGGATGCAGGCGCTCGTGGACCGCGAGATCGAACTCATCGCCGCCGCCGGAAAGACGGGCAAGCTGCCGCTGTCGCAGGCTGGCCGCATTCAAGAGTTCCTCGAGCAAGCCGATCAGGCCACGATCGCTGCAACGACCAAAGCGCTGTTCAAGAAGCTCGAGAACATCGACGAAATCAAGAAGGCGAAGAAGCCGCGGGCGCTGAAGGCGACACTACGACCGTATCAGGAGCAAGGGCTGTCCTGGTTGCGCTTCGTGCATGACATCGGCTCGGGCGGCGTGTTGGCAGATGACATGGGGCTCGGAAAAACGGTGCAGACGATTGCTCTTCTGCTCAGTGTCAAGCAGGAGCAGAAGAGTCTCACCGCGCTCATCGTTGCACCGACTAGTGTGGTGGGCAACTGGATGCGGGAAATCTCGCGCTTTGGACCGAGTCTCTCGACGGCGCTTTGGCACGGCGCAGCACGCAAGGAGCAGCACGAGGATCTGCAAAGCGCCAATGTGATCATCACGAGCTACGCGCTCTTGCGGCGAGACATTGAACTGCTCAAGCAGTTGGATCTCGACTACGCAATCCTCGACGAAGCGCAGAACATCAAGAACCCCGAAAGCGCCACGGCACAGGCCGCGCGGGAGCTCAACTCTCGGCGGCGCCTGGCGTTGACAGGTACTCCGATCGAAAATCGCTTGAGCGAGATCTGGTCCATCTTCGAGTTCGTATCCCCGAACCTGTTGGGTCCGCTACGGAAGTTCGAAGAGCGCTTCGCACGACCCATCGATCAAGGAGATTCTAAAGTAGCGGCTCGTCTACGCGCCGTCATTCATCCGTTCATCTTGCGGCGCACCAAGACGGAAGTGGCTGAGGACCTACCCGCCAAGATCGAGTCGGACAAGATTATCGATCTGACAGGGGAGCAACGTACCCTTTACCTTCAGGTCTTGCGCGAGGTGCGGGCGCAGGTGATGGGGGAGGTCGAGCGTTCGGGTCTAGCGAAAAGCCAGCTCCACATTTTGGCGGGGCTCACGAAGCTTCGCCAGGCGGCGTGCGACCCGCGGCTCCTCGGACTGCCCCGCCCGTACAGTCACGAGGACAGCGCCAAGCTGGTTGCCTTGCGCGAGCTCGTGGACGAAGCCGAGTCGGGAGGTCACAAGGTCCTCATCTTCAGTCAGTTCGTGACCATGTTGAAGCTCATCAGGGAGGCGCTCAACGAGGACAAGGTGAAGTACGAATACCTCGACGGCTCTACCAAAGAGCGCGATGTGGCCATCGAGCGCTTTCAGACGGACCCAACGGTTACCGTCTTCCTGATCAGTCTCAAGGCTGGCGGCAGTGGCCTTAACCTGACCGCGGCTGACACGGTCATCCACTATGACCCCTGGTGGAACCCCGCGGTAGAGGACCAAGCTTCAGACCGTGCCCACCGCATCGGCCAGAAAAACGTGGTGACGGTGTACCGCTTGGTAGCGGAAGGTACCATCGAGGAAAAGATCCTGCAGCTGAAGCAGAAGAAGCGGGAGCTCGTGGCGTCGGTTTTGAGCGAAGACGACGGCGGCTCAAAGAAGCTGAGCAAAGCTGACTTGGAAGAGTTGTTCCGCCTCGAATAGGGGGCTAGCGCCGCGGGTGTGATATGTAGCGAAGCGATGAACGCTTCGTCTCCCTCTCCGCCTCAACGCAGACGCCGCTTCTCCCTATTGCGTTCTTTTACCCCCGCAGACTTCATCACGCTCGCCAACGCGGGCGCTGGGATGGGGTCCATCTTGCTGAGCATGGCGTACGTTGAGCATCGGGCCACGCACCTGGCGTGGCTGGCAATCGCGTTGCTTCCGGTGGCCCTGATCTGTGATGTGCTCGACGGGTTGGTAGCGCGCGCGCGCAACCGTTCGTCTCCCTACGGCGCTGATCTCGATTCGTTGGCAGACATCGTGTCTTTTGGCGTGGCTCCGGCGGTACTGGCGTATGCTCTCGGGATGCGCGGGGGCTGGGATGCCTTAATCTTGGTCTATTTCGTCATGTGCGGGATAGGCCGCTTGGCGCGCTTCAACGTAACGGCCGCCGCGCTGACGACCGATCATGGCAAAGTGAGCCACTTCGAGGGCACCCCAATCCCGAGTAGCCTGCTACTCGTCGGCGTGCTCGCCATCGCTTTTGCCATGGGCTCCGTGCAGGACGATCTGTGGCTTGGCGCCTCCCGCTTAGGCCCGTTCCTCCTGCACCCCTTGGTCCTGCTCTACGCGCTCAGCGGAAGTGCCATGGTCACTGCTACGCTGCGCATTCCCAAGCCGTGAATCAACCGGGTCCTCAGAACTTCGCCTTGAGGCCCACATGTACCCAGCGAGGGGCGTTGGGTCGGGCTCCGAACGGGCGATGTGCAACGATTCGCTGCTCATCCAGTAGATTGTAGAT
>CAZNZA010000008.1:8675-17839 GCA_964577325.1 uncultured Polyangiaceae bacterium | reverse complement strand
GCCCCGAAAATGCGCGCTTCCCCGGCGTCGAACTGGCGATCTACGTCATCCCCCGTGCAGCCCGTCGCAAAAGTGCACACGTCGGTAAGGTTACCGTAAGCGTTGTAAAACCCGATCGCCTCGAAGCTGAGATCGGTTCCAGTGTAGCGAGCCCCAGCCTCGAGGTTCCAGCTCGATTCGGGCAGGATCTCGCTGTCGCTTCCCGGCGGCGGCGGACTGAAGCCGCGATAGGCACCAGCCAGGACGCCCAAGCTAGGGGTGAGGGAGTAGAAGGCGCCGGCTCCCGGTAGAACTACGGCTAGGACGCGATGACTCGTGGAGTCGGACATCTGATCCTCGAAACTCGAACGAATGAACTCGGCTCTCACCCCGGGCGTCAGGGTTAAGTCCCCCCAGCTTATGGCGTCCACGACGTGCGCGGCCAGCGCATGGGTGTGCGCGCGGTTGAAGGCGGTCACTGACGTGGCGCTGCCGTCGGGATACGGCTCTCCCCCGATCAAGAGAAAGCCGTCCTCGCTGTGACGTCGAGCGATGTGATCATAGTGATATCGCACGCCCGCCTCGATCTTGTGATGAAATTCGCCGGTCGACCACGAACCGTGGACTCGGCTCTGGATCCCCTGGGACACGAACTGACGCTGGTTTGGACCGATGAGCAGAGTCTCCGACGAAGTGGCGTCGGATTCTCCAGTCAACAGCGCGCGGTACAAAGCACTACGGGGAGTGTCGTCCGTCAGGACGTTGAACAAGTTCACGCCCCGGAAACCGTTCACCTTTCGCCATGTACGTTCATAGTCGTGGCGATAAGCATCCGTTTGAAGTCGCAGTCCAGACGCTGCTTCGAACTCGTGGGTGAGCACGACCGAGGTTCGATAGTTGGTCATCTGATCCAAATCGCTGGCCCCGTAACGCAGGTTTGGATCCCGTGCGAAGTCCGCCTCGCTCAATCCCAGATAAGTCTCGTTCGAGACTTCATCGGCGTAGCTGAGCTTGACGCGCAGCTGCTGCCGGTCTTCTGCCAGGGGATCGAAGTCATAGCTGCCTTTGATCACCCACTCGTTGCGTGAGAACCCCGTGTCGCTGCGATTGGGCAATACCTTGAAGCCACTGTTCTCTAGGTGGACTCCCTCGATGAGCACGCCCAGCTGCTCATCGCTAGTGCCGGCATACACGTGCGTCTTGTAGGCGTCGTGCTGACCGAGAGAAAAGTCCAGACCGAGCGTCGGTGTGCCGGGGATGAAACGAGAAACTAGATCGATGGTTCCGGCGACCGTTTGTGGGCCGTAGCTGACTGCCGCGGGTCCTTTGATGACACGTACTGCCGACATGCGCGTCATCAGGGGAAAGAAGTACGCCGCGGGAGCTGAATAGGGCGCCGGCCCAAGCAATACGCCATCTTCGAGCAGCGTCACCTTCTTGCTGCGTTCGGGATTGACGCCACGCAAGCCGATGTTCGGGCGCAACCCCATGCCATCTTCAGTGCGCACGTAAACCCCCGGAACTTGACTCAACACGGCGTGGACGTCGTCGTATTCAAAGCGTTCGAGCTCCGCCTCGCCAATGACCTGGGCAGCCCCCGCGGCGCGTCGAAAGGGGGTGTCGGCGACGACCACTTCTATGGGCTCTCCCATGCCGTCACCTGACACGTCATCCCCGCCTGAGGCGTCTACCTCTATGACGGAACCGCCCGTTGCGTCGACTTCGATGGCGACCACCTGCTGCTCGCCTTGTGTCGGACCTGACGGCGGCGGGTCCTCGGGGACGGCGGCGACGTCCGCCGGCGGTGTGGGCGGTGTGGCTGTATCGGCGGCATGAGCGTTTACGGGCGCGAGCACGCCGAGAGTGAGCGCAAGCACCGGTACGTAGGGGAAGCGACGGTTGTGAGCAGAGCAGGCGCGAGCGCAGTGCACAGGCCGCTGAAGCAGCTGAAAGTTCAAGATGACGATCCTCACGAGAGTTCGAGTACGGCTCTCCCAATCAAACGGGGCGGATGCGCGGTGGGCGCGCGGCGGGGGCAGGCAATACCCATTCGTAGGGCGCAAGACCATCCTGAATCGCCGCCAAATCAATCTCGGGATCAATGAGTGGCGATAGTCGGCGCCCGTTCAACGAAACCAACGCCTCCGCCCGCACTTCCACTCGAGCACCGAAACGTGCGGAGTAATCGTCACGGATCCGGTGCGCTAACTGCAGGATCAAATCCGGCTGGCCCGACATCTCCCGCTCCTGTAACCGCGTCAGGTAGGAGCGCGGAGCCACCGTAAATGTACGGCCCGTAGCGGTGTCGCGCACGTGGAAGGTCACGCTGCCGTTCTTTTCGCGCACCATCACGCGCCAGGAAAAGCGCATTCCCTGTTCATGCCAACGTACGTCGCCGCCGTAGAACAGGAACCTCATCGGCATGACCAACTGAAACGCGCAATAGATGGCTATCCCGACCCCCCATGCCTGCATCCACTGCTTGCCCTTTGCAGTTGGTCCGGCCGAAGTGGCGGTCCGCAGCGACGACTGCAATCGTCCGCCGTCTCGTGCCTCGTGCGTCTGCCCACTCCGCCCTGTCCACCTTCGCAGACGGGAAGCCAACGCACGGGGCCAGTCCGGTGGGAAGAACACCAATGCCGCCAGAACCATGATGACCGAGAACATGCCAATCGGGAAGAGCGTTCGCGTCAGCGTGTGAAAAACAAGCACCGCGGCGTAAGCGAACAACCGCGTCCGCCGCCACAGCAAGAACCAAATGATGCAGGTGTCGAACAAGAACCCAGCCCAGCTCATCAGCAGAGGCATGTACTGCCAAGTGAACAACGGTCCGATGACCGGCAGATCGGTATGGGACCCCAACCAGATACTCAGGGGCTGGGCATCGAGTAGCCAATCGCGCTGGGCCTTGGCCAACCCCGCGTAGGTATAGACCACCCCGACTTGGAAGCGGAACAGTAGCAGCCACCCGAAACTCACTGTCCGTGCCGACGCCCACACCGACCGCGACCTTGCATCCGATCGGGCTCGCCACGCGTCGACCGACCAGCGCACTCGACCCGCAGGTGACAGCGCCAGGAGTAGGCACAAGAGCCATGCGAGGTAGTAGTGGTTGAGATAGGTCGTGACATCGACCAGCTGCAGGTAACCGAAACCGATCGTGAAGAGGACCGTCGCAGCCCTAAACCACCAACCCACCGCCATCAGGGTCGCGCACACGAGAAGCATCCAGAACAGCCCGTGCATGAGGGGGGGCGGCAACACCTCGACCCATCCGAAACCCCAGTACTTGAAGTGAAACTCTGGCTTGACGAAGAATGAGTCGATCCAGCCGTAAGCTATGAACCGCAGCATGCTGACAGCCATCGCGACGCCGAACGTAAACCGCAAGGCCGCAAGCCACGCCATGTCGACAGGTGCCTCTAGCCTGCGGCTGAAGCGGGCGTAGAAACGACGCAAGGCTGAAGCGCAGTCACTTGCGACCGCCTTTACCTCAGTCATTGTCTCCCTCTGCGGTCATCGGCAGGTCGATGTTCAGCACGGTGACAAACTCGGTTTTCAACAGATCCGTGAGTCGCTTGACCGCGGCATGAAGCGCTCTCGCTTCCGCTGGCGCATCATAGAACGCATCCTCTAGCGGAAGGGTCAGCTCTGACAGCGCAACTTGTATTCCGTCCAAGCCTTCGATCATGCGCTCCGCCAAGTCGTCATCTGGGTTCACCGCGCGCAACCAATCGTCGAAACCGACGCCGTCGTAGGCATCTCCGCACCCCTGGAACAGCAGACGAAATCCCTCCACATTGGCAGCAATGTTGCTGGCGGACAGCCGTGCATACGGTGACTCACTGGCTTCGGGACAATGCCCGGTCGTGCACTCCGCGACCATTCCCAGCGGCCAACCCAACTTGTAATCCTTCACTTCTTTCTCGATGTAGAACAGGGCATGACCCAAGGCGTTGAGCGCCGCTTGTTCGGAAGCAAAAACATCGCTCCCCGCGCCAGCGCCGATGAGCTGTTGCGCGAAGTTGCTCCCCCCTGACTCCCAGGCATGAACCAAGGCTTCCGCACGTTTCACCACGTCATTGGCGAGCGCCTTGGCATAGGCGGCTCGTCGGGTGTCGAGTTCGGCAGTGCTGAGGGCCGCCCACGTACCGACGCTATTGATGTCGATGCCCATCGAGCAGGCATTCTCGTCGCCCTGATAAAAGAGCAGGTACTCCAATGCAGCAAGGCCGCGGGCGTTGAGCAGGACCCCGTCGAGGCTTCCGGCATAGGCTTCACGCACTAGGTTACGGTCTATCTGACAGCGATTCACCTGCGGGAAGGAGTAAATCCAATCTCTCAAGTCCTGGCCACCCGGGTCCATGGCGCGCGCAGCCGGTCCGACGCGAAACTGCTCCACGACTTGAAACGCAGCCATGGCGTGCACGAATGCCGAATGAACGGCAGAAAAGTCGGCACTGGTTGGCGCGGCTGGTAGCGCGGTGACGGCGTCCGCCAATGCTTCCGCCGCGGCGGCGAACTTCCGGTACTGGCTTTCGGCACAAACCGCTGCCGCCCGAAGCAACGCGCCCTTCGAAAATTTTTCGGGAGCGGTCACAGGTTCGGTCGTCGAATCGTCGCTGGAGTCACCAGGATCGGCCTCCGTCGATTCGTCGTCGGGAGCACCGGCTGCGTCGGGCGTACTCGCCACCGCAGACCCTGCATCGTCGTGACTACCGTCGACACTTGCGTCCGCTGTGAGCTCCGGACCAGCCCCCCCATCTGGCAAAGCCGGATCTTCGCTCGCGGACGTGTCGTCAGCGGGCGGCGCAACGGTCGCTGAAGGGCGCGGACGATCGACGCCGCTGCCTTGTTGGCCTATATCTGGGATGCGAAAGTTCTCTTCGCGCCACGACTTATCACACCCGCTAAGTGCACTCACGGCAGTGAGTACAGCCACCATCGAAATCCCTAAACTCGTGCGCATCTTCAAAGCCTGTAAGCGAAAATGGGGGGAGAGCTCGCGCCCTCCCCCTTCCAGATTTTCTACGCTCTTTCCAACTTACTCGAGACTGCTCAGGGGCAGGATCAGGACGGCTCCGTCGGTGTCGGCATCCTCGCCCTCACCGGCGCCCTTGAGTCCAACCACCACGACCATGCTCTCGTCCGGCGACACAGCACCGGCCCAGAAGAAGTCGCTGCTTCCGTTCATGTCGTAGAGCCGGCGCCCATTCACGCCGAACGCGTCGATCGGATGTCCGTCAGGGGTGAGCAGTGCCAACATGCCATCACTAGGCGTAGTCTCGTCCGCGAGTAGCGTTCGTCCACCACCGATACCGAGGATCGTCATGTCAGGCAAGATGACGAGCGACCGACCGTTGTCGCTTTGACCCGTGCCGTCGACGTACGTGACGCCGTTCGTGCCGAAGCTCGTGTCGAAAGCACCGTCGTTCGTGAAGCGCAGCGCAATGAAGTCCGAGCCGGTGCCCCCAGCAGTGATGGTGGGGCCGTAGCCCATGGTCACGAAGTTGTCGCCTTGGAGTGCGGCGCCGTAGGCTTCCGCGCGCAGCGGTGGCGTCACGACCATGTCGTGGAACACGCCGGGCTGCACCCACGCATCATCGACGGCGAATGTGGTGTCGAACTCACCGTCGGGCGTGACCTTATACAAGACCGGCTGCTGCGTGCTCTCGCCCAACACATCGGACGTCAAGTAGCCGGAGCCGACGATACTGCCGTCTGCCAGTACGGTCGCCGAACGCGCGGAGGCGCCAGCTCCTTCCAGGTCCAGTGTTACCTTTCCGCCGTCTCCGAAGCTCGTGTCGAGCGAGCCGTCGGCATCCAGCCGTAGAAGCGCCCAGTCGGCGTCCTCGCGCGGCGTGACTCCACCGTCACCGAGCTCGACCACTCCTTCGGCCCGCTGCGAGCCGTGCACCACGAGCTTGTCACCCATGGTCGTGGATATACTCCACACCGAGTCGTTGGAGACCCAAGCAGGAGCGCCAGCGCGATCCACGCCCTCAATGCCGCTGTTCAAATCGATGCGGACTACGCCGTCCTCACCAAAGGTCGCATCCACAACGCCGTCCATCGTGAAACGAACGAGGGCCACATCCTGCTCCGCAGCAGCCAAGCCTTCCGCATCTGAAGCAAACTGGGCCGTTCCAGCGATCACGATATAGTCGGTGGCGGGCTCTCCGGTGGTTTGAATGACGATGGCGTTCGGCGAATCCACACCGCCCACAGCAACGTTCATCTTTGCCACACCCCCGCTACCGAAGTCTGTGTCTTTCGTTCCGTTGGCCAGGAACTTGGTCACCGCCATGTAAGAGTCGGGCACTTCACCCGATACGTCCGTTGCAGGGCCTACCGTGTAGAAGTTGCCGTCAGCGTCGAACACGACGCCCAGGTACGAGTCATCTCCGTCCGCTTCGACTGGAGCCACGATAGGCAGGGCTTCGCCCACTTCCAAACCTACCCAACCCACCACGGGTCCAGCGTCTGCGCTGCCATCTCCTTCGTTGCCAATTCCGCCATCGTCTGACGTCGTGCCACCATCGTCGAGAGCAGGTCCGCCATCGACACCGCTATCATCGAGGTCCCACGACCCTCCCCCGTCATCGCTATCGCCCGGCAAACCGCCGTCGCTGTCGGAGTCCGTCGTCTCGCCGTCCGAATCGGTCGTGTCGTCTGTCGTAGGAGTGTCGTCGGTCGTGTCGGTGGTATTCGGCTGACTCGTTTCCCCATCCGTCGTCTCGGAGTCCGTCGTCTCGGTGTCCGTCGTGGGCGCTCCGGCTTCGACGCCGGCTTCTACGTCCGTGGGGACGGGTGACCCGTCATCGTCGCCGCAACCGATGGCAAAAAATGCAACGGCCAAACCAGCCGTCAAGCTCTTACCCCTCTTAACCTTCAACATGTACATACGTTCCTCTCTGCAATGAAGCTAGACATGGGGCGCCAAGCGCCCGACCCCAGCCTCATACTCCGGGTCGCCCTGCGTGACAATGAAAATCATTATCAATAGACAGCGCGCTTCCAGCGGCTCCTAAGGGCGGCGTGGAAGGGCGTCTGGCACGTTTCGCTATCAACCTCACCCCAGGTCCTGGTATTGATTTTCATTGTCAGTGTTTTCTGAGCAACGCGGCGTGTCAGAACAAGACGCTGAAAGCGGCGTGCGCATTGAACGGAGGCCCCGCCGCGATGTGCAGGGCGGGGATGCGATCCGCCTCTTCACCCCGTGCCCAATGGCTGGCGTAATGGTACTCCCCTTCACGCAACTCCTGACCCAGTACATTTTCCAGAGCCAGGTCGAAGCGGTACTTGGCCCAGTGGTAGCCGAAAGTGGCGTCCACTGTTGCTGACGCAGACCCTACGGCGGCATGCGGAAGCGGCCGGGCAGCAAGCGCCGTCACGTGCACCCCCGTTCGCCAGCCGTCCGGATGAGTGACCAGCGTTCGAAGGGCAGCACTCAACGGCGGAACGAAGGGCACGGGATTACCGGAGTGAACGAACGTTGCTTTTACCCATGTCGCATCGGCGCTCACGGTAAGCCATGGGCGAGGTTGCGCGCTCAGAACCAGTTCGGCACCCATGCGACGGGTCGAGTCCAAGTCCACGGTGCTGCCAGCAACGTGATCGAACACCGATTCCCTTTCCGTGGTCGACGCAAAACCACTCAACGCTGCGCGCATCTGCGGCGTGAACCGCCATCGGGCGCCGAGCTCGGCGCTGTGGCTTTGAATCCAAGAAGAGGGACGGGCACGCTCTGCGGAGCCCAGCCCCGCACGCTCCGCTCGGTAGCCGAGTCTGGCTCGCGCTTCCGGGGGGCGTGCTCCCCTCCCGTAGGCGGCCAAGAATGACAGTTCATCAGTGGCATCAACGCGCAGCGTCGCTCTTGGTGACCAAGCGACTTCGGCTTCAGTACGGGTGCCGGATCGCAAGTGTAGCCCGTCCACGCGAGCTCCAGCGTCAAAGCTACCCCAGGATCTTTCGGGCGGCCCCAGCTTCACACGTCCCCCGAGCGAGAAGGAAGTAAAAACTTGTTGAGCTTGCAACGCCTGCTCGGTAACGAGACGTTGCATCGTTACCCCGAGGCGCTCCTGAGCCTGGCGTATGTCTTCCAGTGACGCACCCATTCCAAACTGCATCGAAAACGCCCGTGTCCACGCCACGTCGTCGCGAACTTCCAGGCCACCTTTCCAACTCTGGTGCTGCTGCAAGCGTCTGTCCCCGTGTTCTGGGTCTATGAGGAAACCCGTAAAGTTCTCCCGCAACTCGAGATGCCGAAATGTGGCGAACGCGCGCGCTTCGATGGCGTGAGACGCCAAGCTGTTGACGTACGACACGAGCCCGAGAGAACGCGCGGAAAGCCCGAACATATCGTCGTCGTACGCGTCGTAGAAGTCGACCACTCCCCGCTCCACGTCTTCGCTTCTCAACGTCCCCGGTAGGTCGAAGCGCGACACGTAGCTTGCCGCCAGCAGCGACAATCGACCGCGCCCATCGTCCATGAGCGTGGCTCGCGCCATGAAAGCACCTTTTTCGACGCCTCGCTGCTCACCGAATCCAGCGTCTCGCACAATTTCGAGCGCGGTGAAGTCGTGTCCCTCCCGCGCCTGAGGTGCATAGCTCGCGATCAGGCGATGACGCCCACTCGTGCCGTAACCATACCCAACCCTCCACCCTAGCTCATCCTCCGGCACACCTAACGTGTAAGCCGCCGTGCCCGCCAAGCTGAACGGACCCTGCTCGATACCAAACGGACCCTTCGTCACGCGAACCATCCGAATCGTTTCTGGAATGACGAAGCCGAGGTCGAGATAACCTTGCGCGTGCACGTTCGATGGTTCGTTTACGGCCAGGCCGTCTATCGTCACCTCGAGATCTGATCCATGTAACGCGTCGATACCTCGCAGCAATACTTGTTGACCTTTACCCTCACTGCCATGCTGCACGAGTGTCATGCCCGGCACCAACTGCAGACTGTCTTCCGCCGTGCGTAGAGGAGCGCTTCGAATGTGGCGCGATACGAGCAGCGAGGTGGAGCTCGTGTCGATCGGTGCGGGAGTGCCGCGAACGGTAACTGAAATGGGCACGCCTAGCGTGGGTGGAGACACGCGGACACCGCCTTCGGGTGCGGCGGACGGGTCTGCTCCAGCGGTTGGCGACGCACTGGCCAACGCCGTCATGAAACTAACGCCACG
>CAZNZA010000008.1:0-8575 GCA_964577325.1 uncultured Polyangiaceae bacterium | reverse complement strand
GCCGTGTCTCACAGCGCAACTTTCTTTGCGGCGCAATGCCCTTCACCGTTGACGTGGGCCAAGGTCCGCGCCTGCGCCGTCAACCAAGACCACAGCTCGTCAACGCCATCCTCGCTGCCCGGGTCGTACGCTCCGATATCGGCGGCCGACAACTCGGCTCGAGTGATGTCGTCGTCGCCATCAGTGTCTGCATCAGCCAGAAGCTGAAACGATAGCTTCGGTTCGGCCGCTACCAGACTATCGTAGAAAAGGTGGTCGGCGTGCATCGTGATCTGGAAGGTCGCGCTTGCGTCTGCCTCGACCGTCGATACCGTTTCGCAGTCGCCATACTGCACGGCCTCTTCGAAAGTCCATTCGAAGTGTTTGCTCGTACTTCCGCGAGCCGCGCTCCCGACGACGCTCACTCGGCTGACGGTGAAACTCCAATCCGCGTAGTCCCCCTGCTCCAAAGAAATAGTGCCCACTTGGTGTCCCTGTCCCGCCGAGCGCTTCGCCAGTTCAACCGGGGATTCGAGCGGCACTACTGGCGTCGTACCCACACGGACGTCTTCCACGTCGACCAAGAAGCTGTCGAAGTGGATGGCCCAATCATCACTCACCTCTTCTCCTGGGATCCCGTCTTCGATGAACGACTCCCCATACACAGTCACACTTAGGTTACCTTCGTCCGGGCCACATGCGGCTACCACGCCAACGACGGCGGCGGCGGCTCGGGTGGGGGCAAAGCGTTTGACCGTCCTGTTAGTCTTCGTCAAGTGTAAACCTGAAATGATCATGGGTTTGAAATGTCCTGCGTATCTGGTTCAGGGCGGCCACTGCGGCGGGATCGTCGGAATCCTCCGTGATGCGAACATGGCCTTCGGTGTCGAGTTCGAGGGAGCTGAAGTCGACGTCGTCGAATAGTGTTTGGCCTTCGACGACGTCGAAGGGATTGAGCTGAAAGAGCATTCGCAGCCGTCGCCCGTCGTCGACTCGAGCTTCATTCGGTACGCCAACCAGTTCCCGGCCTTCGGGTGACGAAAACGATACTTCGAAGGAGATCTGCGTCCCTTCCTTTGAAGCGAGCCCTGCCAAACGTGTGGAGTGGCCCAGCAAGGGGTCGTCATTGGCGACGTCGCCAAGGTCCGCTCGGGTAAATATGAAGTTGGCGCTCGCGTAGGAACCAACGAGTAACGTGGCCGAACCAAGCTGCGGTGACTGTTCGGGCAACCAACTGACGACGTAGCGGCCATGAAGCTGCCCCGTAATATCGCCGTCCTGGTGGTGGCCCGGGTGGGCGTGTGCCGGTGCGATGATGCTGCGCGCCAATGCGTCCCATAGGCGATTGGCGTGGGGCTCTCCCGCGGTGGCGAACGTGAAGTCTCTCACGATCGTCCGAGCCTCCAACAACTCCACCTCGAAACCCAAGTTGCTGACGCTGGGCTCGATCAGGCTGCTATCGGCGTAGAGCGGGATCTCGACACGAGCTGGTTCTTGCGCGGAAGAGCAAGCGGCCGCGGCCCCACAAGTGAGCGCGAAAAACGCGTAACGGTGCAGCGCGAGGCACATTTCACGCTGCCAAGGCCGGCGTGTGACCTCGAGCATGGGGAACAAGCTAGCGAAGTCAGGTATCTAGTGGCGAGCCTGTTGTCGGCCACATCATCGGTTTGTGTGCCGGCGCGGCCACCGGACCCAGCTAAACAGCACCTAAACGCAACACGACCGGGCGTTGACGCAGCAAGGGAAGCGCTCAGACTGTCCGCTATGGCTAACGATCGCTTGCGAAAGCAAGGTCAACGGGGTTGTGGGCAGTCCCTCGCAAGGGTTGCCAGGCGCGTGAACGCTACAGTCGCCCGCTTCTCTCAGCGTCTCACGCCGGTACTATTGGCGGTCGCGGTGACTTGTCTGGGTGCTTGCCGGCAAACGACTCCTGTCTCGAAGCGCCCGGCTGAACGAGCCGACGCACCCCGAGCGACCCAAGCCGCCTCCGCCGAGCAGCCAGGGACACTGGTGTTCTACGGGGCGTGTGATGCATCAGGGGCAGTGCCGCTCGACGGCCACCGCTTCCTGGTCGCCGACGATGAAGACAACATCCTCCGGGTCTTCGACGTCAGACAACCCGCTCGAGCTGAATCGACGGTCGACTTGAGCGTCGCCCTGGCGACGCAGCGGAAGAATAAGGAATTCGATCTGGAAGCCGCCACGCGCTTGGGAGACACGGCGTACTTCATCACGTCTCACGGCAGAAACCGCAAAGCGAAACGCGATCCCAACCGCCTGCTGTTTTTCGCCATTTCTTTGCGTGAGCCTACTTTTCCCCTCGTGGGCAAACCCTACGAACGATTGCTCGACGAGCTGCTCGAACACCCGCTGCTGCAGGGAATGCCACTGGCTCAGGCCGCTGAACTTGCCCCCAAAGCAGCTGGTGGTCTGAACATCGAGGGTTTGACGGCAACCCCAGACGGTGGCTTGTGGGTGGGGCTGCGCAATCCAATCCCCGACGCGCACGCCATCTTGTTCCGTATCGATAACCCGGCCCGCGTCGTCGAGGGCGAGACGCCTCAATTGTCTTCGCTCATGCGCCTCGACCTGGGGGGACTCGGAGTGCGCTCGCTATCATCTCACCGCGGTCAGTACCTGATCGTCGCGGGCCCGGCGGGCGAAGGAGGACCATTCCGCCTGTATCGTTGGGACGGCTCGAATGACCCGGTGGAGTTGCCGAACATGATTCCGCAAGGCTTGAGCCCGGAAGGCTTCTTCACCCCGGAATCGAGCCCCCGCATCGTGCTCCTGAGCGATGATGGCAGCCGCTTACTGGACGGCACACCCTGCAAGAAGCACAAAGACTCGAGCAGCAAACGCTTTCGGGGCTTCCCATTGGTGCTGCATTGAGCCAGGCTGCAAAACACACGTTCAGAGCGCGCTGATCTGCAGGGATGCTCACTTGAGAATACTCGCCGTTGACGATCACGAAGAACTGCTCGAGTTGGTGGTGCGTGCGCTGCAACGCGATGACCATCACGTCGAAGGGGTCACGTCGGCCGAGCAGGCGTTGTCGTCCCTCGCCCATCAAGTTTGGGATCTGCTCCTCCTCGATCTAGCATTGCCCGGAATATCTGGCGAAGAGCTGTGTCGACTCGTACGTCAGCGCGGGGAGAGCCCGACGATTTTGGTGCTGACGGCGAAGAGCGCCATCGCGTCGAGGGTGCAATGCCTGGACCTAGGCGCCGACGACTATTTGGTAAAGCCTTTCGCCGTAGCCGAGCTCCGAGCCAGAGTGCGCGCCCTCGCTAGAAGAGCCTCTGGCAAACGACCCGCAGTGCTTCGCCAAGCAGACGTGGAGCTATCCTTCGCAACCCGACAAGCGTTCGTCTCCGGGCAAGAGGCTCCCATCACCGCCCGTGAATGGGCCATCCTGGAGCGTCTAGCCATGAGTGTGGATCGGGTCGTGGCTCGCAAGGCGTTGCTGGATGCCCTTTGGCCAGGCAATCCCAACGCAGGCGCCAGTTTGGATGTCTTGATCGGCCGCCTGCGCAAGAAGCTAGGTCCCGCAGTCATCAAGACCGTGCGCGGCGAAGGCTACGTCTTGATGAACGCCGACTCTGAGGACGGCGCTTGAGCGACGCAAGAAACCGCCGCGTCAGGAGTATCAAGGCGCGGGTTACCACGGTCGCCATCGTCAGCGCGGCGTGTGGAGGTCTGCTGGCATCGGGCATTGCCATTGCCGCGGTTGACAGGCTCATCGCCGGACAGCTCGATCAACGCTTGAAGGCTGCAACGTTTACGCTGGCTGATGAGCTCGACGAAGAGAAGAGCTACGACGCCACGAAGCTAAGAGAAACCCTGGATGACGAGAACGCCGAGATCGCTTCGAGCGGCATTCGGCTCTCCGTGCTGCAGGGTACTACGGTCATCGCCGGCGATGCCGGCGCGGCACCGACGGGGACCGAGTGCGAAAGCCACGGTCCGCTTGGGAAGCGGGTACGGGTGTGTTCGAGACCTTATGGTCAATGGTTGCTCGTCGCGCGCCAACCGAGTGATGTGCTGTTTCTGGCCTGGATGTATCTGGTGGCTGCCATTGCCGCCACAGCACTAGGCGCGGCCGTGGGCGGGCTCATCAGTCGACGCTTGAGTTCATGGACCGTGGGCTCTTTGACTGAGCTCGAGCGGGCCATAGAACAGAGCGCGCCTGAAGCCGCACAACTGCCGCCTCCGCCCACACCCGATGCGAGTGAAGTTGGCGCCGTACGCGCCGCACTCGAGCGGCAAATGCAGCGCAGTCAGGAACTCCTCCAGCAATCGCGTCGCTTCGCTTCGAACGCCGCGCACGAGCTACGCACGCCGCTGGCAACCCTGAGGACCGAACTCGAACTGCTGGCGGAAGATAACGCCCACAACGCTGACGTCGATGTGTTGCTCCGAAGCTGCCGCCGCGTCGAGCATCTATCCTCCCTCATCGAACGGTTGTTGGTGCTGACCGTGCCGGTCGAGCATGCCCGTCGCGGGTTCGAAACCGTGTCGCTGAACGAGGTGGTCGAGGCCGCGCTCGAACGGCTCGATGCCCAACAACGAAACCAAGTGGCATTGGCCAGTGCGGGTGACGTCGTCGTGCGCGGCGACTGGAGCCTACTGGCCATTCTCGTCGACAACGGAATTGGCAACGCGCTCAAGTTCGCCCCTCACGACGTCGTACGTGTCACCGTCTCGGCTTCCGTCACCGCCTCCCGCGCTTGCATCATCATCGAGGACAGTGGTCCCGGCGTGGACCGCGAGCTTCGCGCCAACGTCTTCGAGCCCTTCTTCCGCGCGGCCTCCGGCGCACAAGGGCATGGTTTAGGCTTGGCTCTGGTTGCGCATGTTGCCCGCCTTCACGACGGCCAAGCGCGCTTCGAAGACACGGCCGTCGGAGCGCGCTTGGTGGTCGAGCTTCCCCTATGGAAGCCTGAACCAGGGCCCGTTACGGCGTATGCCTGAGCAGCTCGCCTAGCGACGGATCGATACGTTCATCAACAAGCCTACTCCTATCAGCATCGTCATCACGCTTGAACCTCCAAAGGAGAACAACGGAAGCGTAATGCCCACTACCGGGAGCAAGCCCAGCACCATGCCTAGATTGAAGACGGTGTGCCAAAAAATCATGGCTCCCACACCTATGGCGACCGCTGCACCGAAGCGATCCTTCGCCATGCTGGCGATCTTGATGGACCATACGCTGATGAAGCAATACGCGGAGATGAGGAATACGGAACCCACGAAGCCCCAGTCTTCCGCGAAAACGCTGAAGGGGAAGTCGGAGAACTGATCAGGAAGAAAGCCGAATTGATTCTGCGTTCCTTCGCGGAAGCCGGTACCCCATAGTCCACCATTGCCGATGGCCGTCTTCGATTGGAACGCGTGCCAGCCGGTCCCGGTCAAGTCAGCTTCGGGATTGAGGAAGCTCGTCACGCGCGCTTTCTGATAATCGCGCAGAATGTACAACCACAATACCGGCACGGATACAGCTGCCGACAAGCCCAGCGTCACTAGGCTCGCCGTGCGGATCTTGGTCATGAAGATCATGCATCCCGTGCACATCAGGTAGATGAGCGACGTGCCAAAGTCTGGTTGCATGATGACCAAGGCCATCGGAAGGGCGCACAGCATGAACGTCGGAAACAGATCGATCAGAGTGCGTGCGTCAGTTTTGGGATCATCGGCCAAGAAACGCGCGACCGCCAGAATGAGCGGTATCTTCATGAACTCGCTCGGCTGGAAGGCGAATGTCCCCACGCGGATCCATCGCGACGCGCCCCGCACGTCGGTTGCCAGCACAAACACCAAGAGCAGAAGCAGTATGCCTCCTGCGTATACGAAGTAGGCGAAGCGCTCGAAATTTCGGTAGTCGATGACGGCGACCAGAATTCCCATCAGTCCGCCAACGACCAACCAGTATACTTGTGTCACGTAAATATCGGCCAGACCCGTTTTGGCCGATACTTCGATATACGGACTGGTAGCGCTGTACAGGTTGACGACGCCGACGATGGCAATCATCGCAATGCAAAGAAACAGCGGCCAGTCGAAGTGCTCGCGTGCTCCCGCGCCTCTACGAATGTACACCACAGCCCGCGTTCCTTCCGAATGTCACAGCGCGTCCTCGTGCTGTACCGCCTTGGTACTTGTGCGCGAAGTGAGCTTCCGCTCCTTCATCTCCTGCCAGTCGCGCACGACCCTCATGGCTACGGGCACGGCGTTCTTTCCACCACCCCCTCCGTGTTCTACCAAAACCACGATGGCGATCTCCGGTGTAGCCGCTGGCGCGTAACCAGCAAACCAAGCGTGGTCGCGATTGAAGTACCACACCTTCTTCGGATCTACGCCGCGCGGCGTGACGTGACTGACCTGTGCGGTACCCGTCTTACCAGCCATGTCGACGCCCTCGATGGCTTCCCCGTGAGCCGTGCCTTCTCGCTCGACCACCACCCCCTGCAGCGCATCGCGAATGAGCTCCAAGCGTTCGGGCGGTAGATCGACAATGCGCCGCACCCGGGGTGGGAAGTCTTGAACGATAGTGCCTTCGGACGTCTCGATGGAACGCACTACCTGCGGCTGATATAAGGTGCCGCCGTTGGCCAGCGCTCCGTACGCCAGCGCCAATTGCAGTACGGTGACCGTAGAGGCGCCCTGGCCGATCGCCGACAGGAGCGTAAACCCACCACGGAACCCCTCCCCCTTGTAGCGGCGCGAGTACCAAGCGCGGGTAGGCATACGTCCCCTCGACTCCGGGTTCACCCCCACGCCCGTCTTGACGCCAAAACCAAAGTCCATGCCGATCTTCGAGAGGCGGTCGATGTGGATGAGCTCCCCGAGGCTGTAGAAGTACGTGTTACACGATTGAACTATGGCTTCATGCAGGTTCACGTTGCGATGCACGCCGGTGCAGCGGAAGTACCGCCTTCCGAATTCGTACCCACCGCGGCAGTCAACCTGCGTCTGAGGTGTGATCAGTCGTTCACCTAATCCGGCCAGAGCGGTGAAGGGCTTGTAGGTCGACCCGGGGGGGTACGCCGCAGAGATGGTTTTATCAAGCAGCGGCTTGAGGGGGTCCTTGTACATGCGGCGAAAGGCTTGAGAGATGGCCTGTCGTCCCATGGACCCGGACACGACGTTGGGGTCGAAGCTGGGCTTGGACAAGGCGGCCAAGACTCTGCCCGTGCGAACGTCGATCACGGCAATGGCGCCCGCCAACTGACCTCGCATCGCGCGCTCTATGGAAGCAACCAGATCGATGTCGATGGTGAGTGAAATGTCGCGCCCTGGCACCGGTTCCAGACGTGTGGGTTCCGCCAAGTATTTGCGCTCGAATTCCTCGATGTTCTTGCGCGCTCTTCGCCCCATCACGCGCTTCTTCCAGCCACGTTGCCCGCGCAGGTAGCTCTCCCAGCGTCGCTCCACGCCGATCGCTCCCAGGCGATCCCCGGGTCGGTAACCGCGTTCCTCCAGGCGCGTCAGGTCGTCCATGTCCGTCTCGCGCATGTAGCCCAGCATGTGGGCTCCGAGCTCACCGTAAGGGTAATAGCGCACGGGCACGGGTGTCGCGATGACGCCAGGGAGTTCGTCGCCGTGGGTCTTCAGCGCCGCAAAGACCTCTCGCTGTACGTCGACCTTGAGCAACACTTGTTGCATGCGCTTGCGCCCCGTCTGCTTCTCGATCTTCTCGCGCAAGGTTTCGGCCTCGCCCTCGGACAGGCCCATGAGCTGTACGACGCGCGGCCATGTTTGCTCCAGATCCAGTTTATCCGGAACGACGTATATGTCGTAGGAAGGTCGATTGGCGGCCAACACACGACCAGCCCGATCACGAATGAATCCCCGTGTCGTGGCGAGCGGAACTTGATGAATGATGTTATCGCGCGCTTGAGCGCGATGGATGTCGCTCTCGAAGATCTGCAGCTGCGCGGCGCGACCTATCAGCACGAAAAAGACCGACATCACGACGAGTAGCATCCATCGGTAGCGCCGGCGAAATTCGCCGGCGTCGCTGCGTTCGACCAATAGTCTCACGTCGTACCTCCCTCACTTCCCCTCGCCGTCAGCGTCCCTCCTTGCTGAAGCCTATGAGCCAAGCGGAAGATGAGAGGAGAGAAAGCGGCCGTGGTAAGCGCGTGAGGCAGGATGATGGTGAACAGTTCGACCGGGCGCTGGGGATCGATGCCGAAAATGGCGAGCAGCATCAGGATTATGGCCGCCTCGAACAACGAGAATGCCAGGCCAAGAAAGACTTGCGTGGGCAGCGTTTGGGCGCTCAGGCGCAGCCCTGCCACCCGCGCTAACCACCAAACCGCCATCGATGTGAACGTGAACAGGCCGATGGGAGCGGACCCGAAGAGATCGGTGGCGTAACCCAAAGCGAACGAGATGACGGCACCGCGCGCCATCGATGGCTCGTGGACTCCGAGAAAAATGACGAGCGGTAGCACCAAGCTTGGAGTCATGCCGTGCACGTAGAACGGTCCCATCAGGCGATACAAATTGCCCTGAACCAACAGCAACGCGATGCCGATCGCTATGAAGGCTGCATTGCGCATGTCAACGTCTCCTAGGCCTCCGGCAGTAC
>CAZNZA010000007.1:51855-98197 GCA_964577325.1 uncultured Polyangiaceae bacterium | reverse complement strand
GTCGCGGAGTGCTGCAGCCTAGCGTGCAGACAGCGAGAGGGATAGCTCCGGTTGCTCCTGTATTGGCAAAGGCGACAAGCAGGACCCTCGCCCAATACGCAAACGCGTTCCTCGCCAGTCGATCGAGCGCACGAAGAGACCGGACGTCCAAGTTGCCAACACCAGCGTGTCCTTGACAACAAGCAGCGCAAGCCAGCGCCACTCGAAGTGCTTGGGGTACAAGCGCCGCAGCAAACGTCCATCGAGCCCGAACTTGCCGAGCAAAAGACTCGTGACGAGTACGGCCCACCACCCGCTCGAACTGAACCTACCAGCGGTCGCCACCACTCCCAGAATCAAAGCGGGGTACGTGTAAAGCAGAGGCTCACACAGGTAAGCCTTCAGAGACAGATGGCGTCGCATCTGAGCCCAGCGCTGGTGACGATTGACGAAGCGTTCTACATCCCAATCCGGCGCATGGGCGGCCACTGGATCGGGAGCCAAAGCTACGCGGTAACCTGCGCTGGAGAATGCTCGACCGATGACGTAATCCTCCGCCAGTACGTCGCGTCCCAGGCTGAAGCCCCCGATGCGCTGCAAGTCGGAGAAACGAAACAGCATTGACTTGCCGACCACACAAGCGTGCCCGAAGAAATGCCGCGCAAACAAGGTCGCGCGAGTCACGAATGTAGCCAACTGCAGCGTTTCCAACGTCGATCCCGCACCGTTTGCTGGCGCACCGAGCACCACGTTGGTGACGAGTCCCACCTGTGGGTCGCGCAGTTGCCCCGCCAGGTGCCACAGGTAATACGCTCCCACGGAGGCATTGGCGTCCGAAACGAGCAGCGTGTCGTAGCTGGCCTCCTTTGCCAGCGCCTCCAATATGCTCACCTTCGGATTGAGCCCGGTCGAGTGGGTACATATCACGACGCGAACGGGCACCGAACTTCGCCGCGCTATCGCTTGGGCTACGGCAACGACCGGATCTCTGGCATCAGCAACCCCGATCAACACCTCGAACCGTGGATACTGCTGGGCCAGCAAGCTCAGCAGGTTTTCGGCAAAACCCGCGTCCAAGCCCTTGACCGGCCTCAGTACGGAGATGGGAGGAAGTGGTTGCAACGGGCCGCGTTCACAGCAAGCGGCAGTACCCTCGTGGCGGGCTTTCATCCACTGCCCCACCGCCCAATCCGAAAGCGCCGTCACCAGCACCCCTCCCACGCCGATGAATAGAAGAAGGCAAACGAGTGCCCAGTAAAACACCTCGAATGAAGTCCACATGCAGGAATCGTGAACCTAAGACATGGCATCCGTGTGTCATCGTTTCAGCACTCGAGCAAACTTCCCCACCGCTGCTACCGTTCGCCCGCGGCGATGGCGTCGTGTACACGTTCAATGATGTCATACGTCCCCGACTTTGGCATACGCAGGTAGCCTGCGATCGCGGCGCCCGCCAGGCTGCCGTCGTCTAGCCAGTCGAGCAAGCGATCGGCAACCCACTCCGGTTCACCTTGACTCAAAGCTGCACCCATCTCTCGAATCCATCGTCGATTGTACACTTCGTGCCGACCAACAGCTGGGGCCAAAAGCAGAGGGATCCCTAACGCGCCAAAGAACGTGAGCTCGCTCGGCTTGGTCCACAGAACGTCGGTGTGTGCCATGAGACGATTGAAGCGGTCGAAATAGGTGTCCATGTCAGGGGCGTGCAGCACCGACAGTCCATGCTCGAGCTGATGCTCGAGACCCGCACGCCGTATCGCGGTGTGGAAGCGGTCGGCGATGGGCTGCCGTACTCCGGCCACCAACGTCAGCCGTAACTCTCCCGCCTCGATGGGAGCGCGGAATCGACCCAAGAAGCGAGTCGCGAGTTCCGCTTGGGCGCCAGCTCCCCCCACGGCGAACACCACGTGAGGGGGACCGTCGGCCTGGTGTTCTGGCGAAGCGAAGGAGTAAGGCAGTTCGCCCATGTGCGCGGTCCGGTAGCGGGCACTCGGATCAAGGCGCGCTACTCTTGCCGCCAAATTAACTCTCAACTGAGCTTGGGAAGGACCGCCCAGAAGACTGGGCGGCAGGGGAAAACCGGTGATCGTCAGACGCCACTCCGGGACCCCGTAAGCGGCCAAGCGACGCGCCGTGCGGTGACTAGGGACGAAGTAGTGGATGCGCGAGCGCGACCCTTCGAACGGTGCCCAGATGCGGTGCACGTCCGTGTCGGTGACGACGCAGAAGACGTGCTCTATGTTAGCCAGGTCCGCCAGCAGCGCTGGCGCAAAGAAGGTCGTCAACAGGGCTTGGCCACTGCGTTCGAGATGCTCAATCAGACCGCGTCCTAGCCCCCGCGCCGCCTGCCTTTCCAGGTAGCGCACGGCCATCGTCTTGCGCGAGAGATCGCGCCTGGGATACAGGCTGGGTATTGCCGTCAGAGCACCAAGCGCCGCTTCCATCGGTCCGCCAATGCCCCGCAATTGCGAAGCACGCGAGATGAACTCGTAGCTGCTCCGGGCCCGCTGCCACTGCTGACGTTCCGCCACGTCCGCCAAAGGGGATTCATCCACGCGCTGCACGGGAATGTGCATCGCTTCCGCCAGGGCGTGCGCCGCGCGCATGTGACCGTAGCCCATCTCGATGGCAGCCAACAACACGCGCGGTTTACTCAAGGGTGTTCCGCGTCGCTCAGAAGCCATGATTGACGGCGTAGTCGCCGCGCCGGGTGTCGATACTCAGGAAGCTGAACTCACCCTCGCTGCACGAGCCACTGTTCAAGAAAAGTCGCGAGCCATGTTCGGAGCGAGCTGCCATGTGGGTATGGCCAGTGACGATGACCTCGGCACTCCTCTGCTCAGCGTGTCCCATCGCCCAGAGCTGAAAGGGACAATGCGCTTGATCGGGCTGCAGTGCCCCCCGTGCCAGGTCCATATCCGCACACAGTCGATACAAGGCCTCCAGTCCCGCGCGCCTTACCCATCCGCCCAGCCAGACCAGAATGTCCGCGAGCCAGGCTCGTTTCTGAATCAACGTGTCGCCTTGATGCCCGTGCATGAACACCAGTCGGACGCCGTCCGCTTCGATGGTGAGTTCATCTGGAGCTGCCAGTTCTGCACCGGCTATCAAGTCGTGATTGCCATGCACGTAGCTATAGCAACGACGCTCGAAGCGACGGGCGATATCTCTGTGCGCTTCGCGGGCCGCTCGCAATTCTTCGACCACGTTACCCAAGCGTCGAGAGTGAAGGGTTTCCCAAACGTCGCCGAGAAGCACGATGCGCTCGAAATTGCGCTCGAGGAAGGCCAGGAATCTCAGGAATTCGGCATCATCGTGGCCGAAGCCATCGGCTCGATCGCCTGCGCCGAGGTGTAGGTCGGAAATGACTGCAATCTTCATGATTTGCTCTTCTTGTTTTGATTGCAGAACAAGTAGCCGCGTCCCGTCACAGCAAGGTGACGCCTGAGCAACGATGCCTGGACGGATGTACCGCTTCCGATGACGCTTCAGTCACTCGAGGCGGAACCGAGGCGAACGCGCGAGTAGTACAGAGCCACGCCCACGAGGGTGCCGATGAGGTAACCTTGTGGAAGCGCTAGCGCAGCCAGCGCGACGAACAGGGCTATCATGAGGTCGCGTTGGCGATGAGCGACGTCACGAGCCAGCGATGCGAGACTTGCGGCTTCGAAAAGCAAGATGACGCCAAGCACGGGGAGTGGAAAGTAGCGAACGACCTCAGACGCGCCCGGACCCAATACAACACCGGCAACGAGAAACAGGCTTCCGTAGATGATGACCGAGCCCCCAGTGCGGGCCCCAAAAGCATGGTGTCCAGCAAGCCCTCCACAGCCATGACACACGGGAATGCCACCCAGGAAGGGCAAAGCCATGTTCACGAAGCCGTACGTCAGCCCGATCTTTCGTACCGTGACCGTCCGCTCGGGATACAAATCTCGCAACGTGCGATGGGTGGCGATCACGGAGTTGGACAGCGATAGCGGGAGTTGGGGAAGCGCCAATACGACCAGTCCCGTCAGAACGTGGTCCCAGCTGGGTACTCGAGCTTGCGGAAGGTGCACCCCCCAGGCTGTAGCCACCGCCTCGTCGACGCCCGCAGCGAGCGCGACGACGAGACCCAATCCAATGATGGGCAGAGCTGCCGGCACGCGGCGGTTGCCAAATAGGATTGCCAAAAGACCAAAACAAGCGGCTGCAAGCACGTAACCTGACGCGTCCATGGCCGGAACGTAGCGCTCTAGGGCTAAGCGTCCCAACGATAGCCCCAGCCCAAGTTGGATGCCACGTACGACGCAATGGGGGATCACCCGCACGAGCCATTGCAGCAGGCCTGAAGCACTGAGCATCAGCATGATGGCGCCGATGGCCAGACCTCCTCCCAACAACGCCTCACCCGACAACCCCTCTGCAATCACGATGACGGCCATAGCCTTGAGCGGTTGCATCGGCATGGGAAGCCGGTACACGAGACCTGTGACGATCTGCGCCAGTCCGAACCAAACGAACACGCTCCCGGCGTCCAGCCCTGCCGCGGGGATCATCGCCAGAAGTAGCGGCAGGTCGGTGCCGATATCCCCAAACGCGCCGCCCCATTCCTGGCGGTTGAAGCGAACACCACCGCGCCGTGCCGTGTGCTCCCCCTGCGCAGCCGAATTCTTTGTCGTACCTTGCATGCGCTTCGTCGTCGTGCGGCCTCGGCACCTTCTGTACCACTGGTCCGACGACGGAAGAAGGCGGTTGATACGAGCTGTCGCACCCTGGCGTCGCGGATCGCATCGGCAAGTACCTTTAGCGGGCTGAGTCGGCACCGCTCCTGCTCGTGAAGGCAGGGGGCTGCGCGGCCGACAAGTGAAGGCGAGCGCGTTCTCCGTCGCGCAATTCTGTGGCAGGGTGACGGCTGGCTTTCACACGTGTGGGGCGCAAGTTTGGGCCCTCACGCATCCGCCACACAAGAAGGAGAAAGAACATGGGATTACGCATCAACGACATCGCTCCGAACTTCACCGTCGACTCGACCGAAGGTCCCCTCACCTTTCACGACTGGATTGGCACGAGTTACGCGATCCTGTTTTCTCATCCCAAGGACTTCACCCCGGTCTGCACGACCGAACTTGGCGCGGTGGCGCAGCTGGCGAACGAATTCAGCAAACGCAACACGAAGGTGATGGGGGTATCGGTGGATAGCGTGCAGGACCACCAGAAGTGGAAGCGGGACATCGAGGCTGTCGCCGGCGCTGCCGCCAACTTTCCCATCATCGACGATTCGTCACTGGACGTGGCCAAGGCGTACGACATGCTTCCCGCAGACGCCTATTTACCCGACGGCCGCACGCCCGCTCACAGCGCGACCGTGCGCACGGTGTTCATCGTCGGTCCCGACAAAAAAGTACGCTTGACGATGACCTACCCCATGTCCGTCGGACGCAACTTCGCGGAGATCATGCGTGCCCTCGACGCCGTGCAAGCCACCGATGGGGTTCCCGTCGCCACGCCCGCCAATTGGGTGCCGGGGCAGGACGTGATCGTTGCGCTCAGCCTCAACGACGAGCAGGCCACCGAGAAGTTCGGCAAACTGGACATCAAGCTACCGTACTTGCGCTTCGCCAAAGCACCGAGCGCGGGGCCCGCCAAAGGCTAACTCCCCCGTCTGCTCCTCGAGTGCGCTCTGCGGCGAGTCGCGCAAGTCTGTTGACTAGCACGGATCGCCGTCGAGCTCGCCCAGCACCATGCCGGAAGCCCCTCAAGATCGAGCGCGCGCCCGAAACTTCCGCTCTTCGACGGCACAATATAGCACCGGCACGATGAACAACGTCATCAGCTCGATGAGCATGCCGCCGACCGCCGGCAGCGCCATCGGCACCATCATATCGGCGCCTCGCCCTTGAGACGTCACGACCGGCAGCAGCGCCAGGATTGTCGTAGCCGTCGTCATCAAGCACGGTCGCACTCGTCGCGTTCCCGCATCCAAGGTGCGCTCTCGAACGTCCTGAAGACTCGTTGGCGGCGCGAGCTCGAAGCGTTGCTTCAAGTATGTCGCCATGATGACGCCGTCGTCCGTTGCAATGCCTACCAATGCTATGAAGCCAATCCAAACGGCGACCGAGACGTTGACGGTTCCGACTTGAAAAAGCGAGCGCATCGACGTCCCGAACAGGCTGAAATCGAGAAACCAAGGCTGTGCGTACAGCCACAGAAGTAAGAAGCCGCCTGCTACGGAAACGGCAACCCCCGAGTAGATGATGACGCTCGTGATGACGCGGTGAAACTGAAGGTACAAGAGGATGAACACCAGCACGAGAGCCAAGGGGATGAGCAGCTTCAAGCGTTGTTCACTCCGCAGCTGACTCTCGTAGGTGCCCGAGAACTCGAAACTGACCCCCGCCGGCACGACCAGCGCTCCACTTTCTATCCGACTTGCAATGACTGCCTGGGCATGTTCAACGACCTCGACCTCCGCGACGGTAGGCTGTCGATCGAAAAGCACGTAACTCGTCAGGAAGGTGTCCTCAGAGCGAATCATTTGCGGACCACGCACGTAACGCATCGTCGACAGCTCAACGAGTGGGACCTGTTGGCCTCCGGGGGTCGAGACAACGATCCGCTCCAGTGCCTCCAGGCTGTCTCGCTCTTCGCGCATGTAACGGACCCGCACCGGATAGCGTTCGCGGCCCTCGACGGTGCGCGTGAGGGTCATGCCTCCGAGAGCCACCTGAAGCACATCCTGAACGTCGACGATGGACAGCCCGTAGCGGCCTATCGCTTCCCTATCCAGCTCCACCTCGAGGTAGGGTTTACCCACTACCCGGTCAGCGAAGACAGTATCACTGCGTACGCTCGGCACGGTTTGCAAGATGGCTTCCAGTTCGAGCCCGAATGCTTCGATGGCTTCCAGAGTAGGCCCGTGCACTTTGATTCCCATGGGAGCGCGCATCCCGCTTTGCAGCATGACGATGCGGGCGTTGATCGGCATCAGTGTCGGTGCGCTGGTCACCCCGGGTCGTTGAGCCGCTTGCACGATCTCGGTCCATATGTCCTGCGGAGACTCGATGTGGGGTCTCCATTGCCGGACGCGGTCCCCGTTGTCGGTAACGCGATACTCCGAATGATAGGTGATGAGAGTTTCTATCATCGAGATTGGGGCTGGATCGAGGGGGCTCTCGACGCGACCCAACTTACCGACGACACGATCGACCTCCGGGATCTGCGCGATTGCCGCGTCCATCTCCGACACCATCGTCAACACTTCTCCCATCGACGCGTGGGGCATCGTGGTTGGCATATACAAGTATGAGCCCTCGTCGAAGGGAGGCATGTACTCACGGCCGAACCCAGGAAAAGCATGGGCTAGCGCTGTCACAGGAGGAGTGGTGCGCACAGCCTGCGGGAGGCTAACAAACAAGCGCTCGAATCCAAGCCATGCCGTAAGGCCAAAGAGAACGGTAAGCGCTGGAAGCATGCAGAACAAAAGCTTGTGGCGAAGGATCGCGGGGAGGACGCGCGGATACACGGTTTCAAACGCGCGAAACGCCCCCAACACCACCGCAATCAGCGTCGCCACGAAAAGCAGATTCCACAGCCAACCTTTGTCAGGACCCAGTGGCTGCCAGTTCGCGGCCAGCAGAACCGTCACGGTTGCGATAGCCAGGACGTTCTCGAAACGCGCCAGGCTACGGCGCGCACGAGCCTTCACAAGAGGTCGCGCCAAGCGGTGAAGACCGAGGAAAGCGACCAATACACCGGCGATCCAATTGAAGGCGCACAAAGCAATGCCCATCACCAACAGCAGCCAGTCCCGCAAGTGCTCCGTTCGGAAGACGGACTGCCGCACGCGCAGCGGCCACCGCACCCGATTCGGCACAGCCGCCGGGCGCCGACGCAAAACGACGAGTGCAGCGCCCGGCAAGAGCAAGAGCGCGAGCGCGAGCGACGCCACCATCGCGAACGTCTTCGTGAAGGCAAGTGGCCCGAACAGCCGAAGCTCCGTCGCCGAGAGTCCGAACACCGGCAGAAAGCTCACCACGGTCGTGAGCACAGAAGTGGTAACGGCTGGCGCAACTTCCGCGGCTGCTCTGCGCACCACGGTGGCGCGCGGTTCCTCGGGCGAGGCCCGCTCCAGGTGCTGATTCATGTTCTCGATGAACACGATGCCCAGATCCACCATCGTTCCAATGGCAATCGCTATACCGCCGAGAGCCATGATGTTTGCGTCTACGCCCGCAAGCTTCATGATCACGAACGTGCCGAGAACTCCGAGCGGCAGCATCGCGGAAATGAGTAGCGAACTGCGCAAATTGCGCAGCATGATTAACACTACGATGATAGTGATCAGGATCTGTTGGTACAAGGCCGTTGAAAGCGTCCCGAGAGTCTCCTCAA
This sequence comes from uncultured Polyangiaceae bacterium, assembly GCA_964577325.1. Taxonomy (GTDB): domain Bacteria; phylum Myxococcota_A; class Polyangia; order Polyangiales; family Polyangiaceae; genus SZUA-265. The sequence continues at coordinate 89,842 of CAZNZA010000007.1, read as the reverse complement.
TCAGCGTGGTCCGATCATAGAATGGCACCACCGTGACTTGGCTCACGGTGCCGTCTGACAAGGTGCGACGCGGCAATCCCGGCTGAATTTGTGCGAGCTTTGCCTTGACCGCTGAAATGACGGCCAACGGATTCTCCAAGTAACGCGCCACGACCACACCGCCAACTGCCGGAGCGCCCTCGTCATCCAGAGCCCCGCGGCGCAACTCAGGTCCCAAGGTCACGTGACCGACATCACGAACCCGAATCGGCGTGTTCTCTCGAGCCACTACTACCGTGGCTTCCAGATCAGCCAAGTTTTTGACCAACCCAATACCTCGGACCACATACTCCACGCCGTTCACTTCGAGTGTACGCGCTCCCACGTCCAGATTCGAATTGCGCACCGCATTGACGACTTGGGACAGCGTGACGCCATGCGCGCGCATGGCTTCAGGATCGACATCGACCTGGTATTCACGGACGAATCCTCCGATGGACGCCACCTCGCTCACGCCTTCGACAGCTTGCAGCGCGTAGCGGATTGTCCAGTCCTGAATCGAGCGTAGTTCATCGGGGTCGAAGCCGCCCACGACGCGCCCCTGCGAGTCGTGACCCTCGAGCGTGTACCAGAATACCTGACCAAGCGCGGTAGCGTCGGGTCCGAGCGTTGGAGTAACCCCATCCGGCACGGTACCGGGCGGCAACGACGCCAGTTTTTCCAGCACGCGCGACCGCGACCAATAGAACTCCACCTGATCCTCGAAGATCACGTAGATCGACGAGAAGCCGAACATAGACGTGCTTCTCACCGTCCGAACCCCGGGTATACCTAGCAGAGCGGTCGTCAGCGGGTACGTGATCTGGTCTTCGACGTCGCGCGGTGAGCGGCCCGCCCAGTCCGTAAAGACGATTTGTTGATTTTCTCCGATGTCGGGGATCGCGTCCACAGCCACGGGGTCGCGAACCATCTCATAGTCACCCAAAGTGAACGGCGCTACGTATGCACCACCAGCGACTACCATGAGGGCAAGCAGAAACGCGATGAGCTTGTTGTCGATGAACCAGCCTACGAGGACAGCCCATCCGCCCTCGCGACTGCCAGGTGGCGGCTGCACGAGGCTCAATGGGAGTGATCCTCTCTCGGACCCGGTGCGCGCTCGCCCTTCACCGGTTCCGGAGACATCAAATAGGAACCCGGCGCCACTTCGTGCTGCACCTCACCGCACGTGCGCATGGAAGCACCAAAGTACGCGTTGTCGATGGTCTCGCCGCGCTGCAGCCATGTCGCACCGCGACTGCCGAAAGCCATGGGGCAGAACGCGACGTGCAAAGGCTCGTCCAGAGGATTGCCGAAGTGGCGAACTAGTGTGGCCACGGCTTCGCTCAATGCTTCGAAGCCGCCACGGGCGCTTTCGAGATCACCAGCCGCGGCCACGCTCTCTGCGTGCTTTCCCAAACTTGCAGCCAGGCCTGGCCAGGTCTTGGTGGCTCGGCTCGACGCAGGGAATTCGACCCGGGCGACCGAAGCAGAAACACCTCGAGCCGCGCGCTGCGCGCCGCCCAGGTCGTCTTCCGCCAGAGCCTTTTGCGTCGCCAAGTAGGCCTCGAGGATGGGCGCGAACTTGATCCGTTCCGCCGCCGGTAACTCGACGATTCCCTCCCAAACGTCCGCAGCGTCGTCGGAGCCTGTCATCATGCTTGGGCCACCTTTGATCTGCAAGTCTGCATCGACGACGAAGGCGCCCCGCACCACCACGCGTTCTCCCTCGGACAGTCCTGCCACAACCGGGTAGTAGTCTCCAAGCCTGGGACCCAAGCGCACCGTGCGCGCTTCGTAGGCCAAATGGTCACCGTCCTGCACCTCGACGTAAACGACGGCACGACGACCAGTAAACAGCGGCGCTGTAGCCGGAACCACCAGCGGTTGCCGCGCGCCATCGTCCGACGTCTCGGAAGCTCGCGCCGACAAGGTCGTCGCGGCAAACATACCTGGTCGTAGGCGTCCGTTTCGGTTGTTCACTTCGACCCGCACCTGGGTCGTACGCCGCGTCGCATCGAGAGTAGGTTCGATGAACGCAACTTTGCCCTCGAACTCCTCGCCGGGCAGCGCTTCGACCCTCACGCGCACCTCCTGCCCGACGGCTATCCTCGAAAGGTCGCTCTCATAGGCGTCGAGCTGAACCCAAAGCCGAGACAAGTCAGCAATCCGGTATAGCGGAGCGCCCGTCGTGACGTACGCGCCTTCTGTCGTCAGACGCTCGAGGACCGTGCCGGAAAAGGGGCTTCGGATGGAGACAGCACGAGTGGGTTGGTCCTGTGTCTCCATGCGCTGCAGCTCCTCCTGTGGCACTCCGAGCAGCTGCAGTCGGTTGCGCGCCGCGTCCAAGGCCGCCCGAGCCGCGGTTTGAGCCGACGGGTGCCCATCACCCAGGCGCTCCACTTGTCGGCGCGCAACCAGCAGGTCCTGATGAGCAGAAAAGACTTCCGGGCTGTACACAGTGGCAATCGCCTGGCCCGCCCTCACCCGTACACCGGTGGCACTGACGTGCAAGCGGTCGATACGCCCACCGATCCACGCCGTGACCGTCTTGAGCGTCGTTTCGTCGGGTTGAATGCGTCCAAGCAGGCGCAGCTCTGACGAAAGCTGCCCTCGGCGACGAACAACAGCCGTGCGCAGCTTGGCCAAGGCTTTGGCCCGCTCTGACAGCACGATCCGACTCGGGTTCGATGCTTGTATGTCATCGCCTGACGCCACGGCAATGAGGTCCATGCCGCATATTGCACATTGCCCGGGCTGGCTCTGGCGGATCTGCGGATGCATGGAACAAGTCCACTGCTGTGCGTGCTCGGGGACAGCGACGGCATCGCCGTTTGCGGTCGAATGCGGTGCCTCTTCAGTGCGGGCGCCGAACAGGAGCGCCCCCAACGCAAACCCAAAGAGAACCAGCGCCAACCTGCTCCAAACCGACGCCTTCAGTCGCTTCACCTTCTGCAACCACTTTCTCACGGTTCAGCCGTCCCTTCCGTCGCTGGCACCGGAGCCGTGGGAACGTGTCGGCCGGTAACCTCCTCGAGCCACGCCCACGCCCTCGCATAATCGGCGTGAGCTCGTACGAGATCCGCCTGCAGCTCCAATAGATCACGCTGCGCCAAGAGCGTCTGTGCCAAGCTTCCGCTCCCTACGATGTAAGCGCCCAGCACGGAGTCGTAAGCGGATTGTGCAAGGTGCACGAGCGTTCCGCTGTACAGCTTCACGCGACGCACAGCATCACGCACGTTGGCGAGCGCGGCGTTCAGTTGCCCCCCCGCCTGGTTGGCAAGGGCGCGCTGCTCGGCGCGCTGAGCTTTGGCGTCCGCCAGGCTCGCCGAGACGCTATCGTCATAACTCCCCTGCCAAAGGGGCACGCTCACTCCCGCGGCAAGCATTTCGGGCAACACCGCGTCGTTCGTGACCATCATATCTGCGCCCAGAGTGAAGCTAGGCAGACTCTCGGCGGCCTCGGCCTGCGCGGAGTACTCAGCCGCTCTGGCCATCAATTCCATACCCGTCAGGCTCGGATGTTCGTTTGCAGCCCGTACTAAACCTTCGATGGATTCAGCCGGAAGCGCCACCGACGGCGCTTCCTCGTCCGTAGGCACCTGAACGGCTGGCGGCGCTGCTATCGCGGCGCGCAGTTGTGCTTCCCCTGAACGCTCCATTTCGTCGAGACTACTGATGCTGTCTTCAATCCGGGCCGCCGTGAGGTCGACCTGCTGCAGGTCGGCGAGACTGGCTGCACCAGTCGATAACCTGGCGCGTATGGATTCGGAAAGCCCTTGTACGATCGCCAGGTGCCCGCGCTGTATCACTCGGGTTCGCCGCGTCTGCCAGAGGTCCCAATAAGCCGTCACCACCTGGCGTGAGACAGTCAAGGCTTCGGCCTCGAATCGTCTCTCATACACACGCGCCTGCATGGCTGCCGCGTCGCTACCGGCCGTTAGCTTGCTCGGCCATGGAAACGTTTGCTGCAAACTGATGCGCGCCCACTGGGAGCCGGCCGTAGTCTCGACGGAATGCAAAAAGTACCCAAATCCCAACATGGGTTCCGGCAAGCGTCGGGCGCGCGAGATCCGATGAACGCTCGCTCGCCAGCGTTCATAAGCAGCATGAAGCTCGGGATGTGCCTGAAGCGCTCGTGCAACGTAAGCTGCCGGTCCGCTCGTCGTAAGCGCAGCGTCCGAGGTTGAAAAACGGCTCGGTGAATCCACTTGCCCCACCGGCATCGAAGGCGCCTGGGGTGTGGCGCGCGGCGCGCTTGCAGCGAGCGCTCCCCAGGCCGCCCTTTCGTGAGTTCCCACGCAAGCCGCCAAGCAAGAGGCAACGACCAGCGCCGGAAACACGGCCGAAAACTCGGTTCTGAAGTTCATGGCTACTCGGACATACCACTACTCGCCGCCGTCTGCAGAGTCGGAAGGGTCTGCAGACGGGCGTACAACCGTCTCCGCAAGCTGACGTTCTGACGGCCCAGCGTGTCAACCAGCCACAACCGCCGAAAGAACCCAGCTACTCGGCCAGCCTTTGAACGTGGTAAGACAGGGCTCATGTTGCAGCAAGAGGAATTCGATCGCGCAGCCGCTGGCACCCGAGCGGGGCCCGCAGCCGCACATACCTCGTCCTCCAGCGCGAGCCCCTTGCCCGAGAGCGCGCCCAACGGTTTCACCTGGACCGATACGCCCGAGCCCCACGCCGATCGGCGGCGGCGCATGCTGCTTGCGTATCCTGACATCAAACATCTCTATGGCCCCTGTGCACGCACGAAGTATGTATGCACTGCCCTGGTGTTCTCGCAGCTGGGGCTCGCGTACGCCCTAAAGGACGCGCCGTGGTGGCTGATCCTACTAACGGCCTATGCTTTAGGAGGAGTCATCAACCATGCGTTGCTGTTGGCGATTCACGAACTCTCGCACAATTTGGCGTTTCGCCGGCCCGTGCACAACCGGCTCTTCGGGCTGTTCGTCAACCTGCCCATCGGTTTACCGGTAGCAGCGACCTTTCGTCATTACCACTTGCTCCACCACAGCCACCAGGGTTGCGATGGAGTCGATACGGATCTGCCGACGGCGTGGGAAGCAAAGTGGCTGAACACGGCCTTCCGCAAGACGGTCTGGATGGCGTTTCAAGTTTTGTTTTACGCTATCCGGCCGCTACTCGTGCTGCCCAAGCGTCCCAATCATTGGGAAGTCGCAAACCTCGTCGTGCAACTCTCGTTTGATGCGGCGATCGTTTACTTTTGGGGATGGAAGGCACTGCTGTACTTGCCCATCGGAAGTTTGTTAACCAGTGGTCTGCATCCGCTCGCTGGCCACTATCTTTCGGAGCACTATGTGTTCCGACGCGGGCAAGAGACCTACTCGTACTACGGCCCCCTCAATCGTATTACCTTTAACGTCGGCTACCACAACGAGCACCACGACTTCCCCTACATTCCCGGTTCCAGACTACCTGCACTTCGAAAGCTTGCGCCTGAATACTACGAGCCGCTGATGGCACACCAGTCGTGGACGCGGACCATTTGGCAGTACATCACGAACTCGGAACTCGGCGGACACAGCCGTATCAAGCGCCAGGCCTGATTCCGAAAACTGCTGCTTGACCCTCGGGCTGACGCGGATCGCGATTGCACCACGGCGCCCGACGCTGGATGATGGCTCGCTATATATGGCAGCTAAACCCGCTGACTCAGACCTCGCATTCCTCGAGGGGGGTGGTGAATTGGGCGCGCTCATGCGAGCTCACCCTTGGGAAGAAACCCCACTCGGTGCCCCTGCCTCTTGGCCGCGAAGCTTAAAAACGGCGACTCGCATCTTGCTCACGTCCCGCCAGCCTTTCTGGCTGGGTTGGGGCCCCGAACTGACCTACCTGTACAATGATCCCTACAAGGCGATAATCGGAGACAAACATCCAGAGGCGCTGGGCAAGCCCTTTCAGAAAGTTTGGGAGGAGATATGGGACGTCGTCGGCCCCATGGCAGACGGTGTCATGCGGCGAGACGAAGGTACTTACGTGGAAGCTCAGCTGCTCATCATGGAGCGCCACGGCTATCAGGAAGAAACCTACTACACGTTTTCCTACAGCCCCATTCCGAATGACGATGGCGGTCCCGGGGGCCTCATTTGCGCCAACACAGACAACACTCGGCGCGTCATAGGCGAACGCCAGCTGAGTTCGCTCCGCGAGCTGGCTGCGTGCAGTACGAACGCCCGCAACTGGCGCGAAGCCTGCGCGCAAAGCGTTGCGGCTCTAGCACAGAATGTCCATGACGCTCCATTCGTCCTCGCCTTCTCCCGCGTGCTTTCGACCATGGCTGCGGAAGCAGGGGAGGCCTCGCGCGGGGGAAGGCCCGGCGTGTGGGAGCTCGTCGCCGCGTCGCCCGGCGCTGAAGCGATGGGGCGTCCGGAGCTCTGGCCCCTGGAGCAAGCAGATTTGGACAGCGAGCCACACCCGTGCGACATCGCTCGCGGACTGCAGGGCATTCCGACCGGGGCTTGGCCCCGTTCTGCAGAGAAAGCAGCCATACTGACGGTTGGAAGTGGGGGGCAGCGCCAGCCCCGGCTGCTGATCGTCGTCGGCCTCAACCCGTATCGCAAATTGGACGAGCACTACAGCAGCTATTTACAGGTTGCCGTGCGGCAAGTCGAAGCCAGTCTCACCAGCGCCGATGCCTACGAGCAGGAACGGCAACGGGCCGAGGCGCTCGCCCGGTTGGACGAAGCCAAGACCATCTTTTTCAGCAACGTCAGCCACGAATTTCGTACGCCCTTGACACTCATGCTGGCACCTCTGGAAGACGTGCTGGCGACCCCTCATGCCCTTCACGCCGAGGACCGTACGCGCTTAGAGGTAGCTCATCGCAACGCGCAGCGACTCCTGAAACTGGTCAACGCGCTGCTCGACTTTTCGCGTATCGAGGCCGGCCGCGTTCAAGGGTCGTTCGTGCAAACTGCCCTGGGCAGTTACACGGCAGAGTTGGCAAGCCTGTTCCGCTCGGCTTTCGAGCGAGCCCAGGTAGAACTCGTCGTCGATTGCCCGAACATCGAGGCTGCGGTCTTCGTCGACCCGACGATGTGGGAAAAGATCGTTCTGAATCTGATCTCAAACGCCTTCAAGTATACGTTTACCGGCGCCGTGCACGTCAGGCTGCGGCGGGCGGGCGATGAAGCCGTGCTTACGGTGCGCGATACGGGTACGGGTATTCCTCAGAATGAACTTGCTCATCTGTTCGAGAGATTTCATCGTGTGCAAGGCGCGCGAGGTCGTACGTTCGAGGGTAGCGGGATCGGATTGGCTCTGGTTCATGAACTCGTACGATTGCATGGCGGTTCAGTAGGAGTCGTAAGCGAGGTGGGCAAAGGCACATCCTTCGAAGTACGCCTGCCGCTGGGATATGCGCATCTCCCCCCAGATCGCGTCGATCAATCAAACCCTCCGGTGCAGAGCCAGGGCCACGCGCGTGCGTTCGTGGAGGAGGTCTTGGGTTGGTTGCCCAAAGACTCTGATCCTGCACCTCGAGAGTCCGAACGCCCTCGGCCTGTCGCAGAAGGGACCTCCAGGGCGCGTGTCCTCCTCGCCGACGACAATGCTGACATGCGCGGTTACCTACGGCGCCTTTTAGCTGAACACTACGACGTGCGAGCAGTTGCGGACGGAGCCGCCGCCCTGAAGGCGGCGCGAACACACAAGCCGGACCTGATCATCAGCGACGTGATGATGCCGGAACTGGATGGCTTCGCGTTGCTTCGACGATTGCGTGGCGATCCTGGTTTAGCAGATGTTCCGCTCATTCTGCTCTCCGCTAGGGCTGGCGAAGAGGCACAGGTAGAAGGACTACGGTCTGGCGCCGACGATTACCTCATCAAGCCGTTCAGCGCGCGAGAGCTGTTGGCTCGCGTCTCGGCGCGCCTCGAGCTCAGTCGCCACCAGGCAGAGGCTCGCGCGGCTTTGGAACGCAGCGAGCACGAGCTGCGCGAAGAAGCTCAGGCGCTAGAAGCATTGAACCACATCGGCCGAACCCTCGTTTCCGAACTCGACGTTCATCGTTTACTTCAGACAGTTATCGATCTAGCCACTCAAGTATCCGGCGCCGAATACGGGGCGTTCGCGTACCACAAGCAGATCGCTTCAGGCAGTTCTTCACTCGCTGGGCCATCCCCCGTCGCTGGGCCATCCCCCGTCGCTGGGCCATCCCCCGTCGCTGGGTCATCACACGTCGCTGGGTCATCACCCTTGATGGTCGCTGTGTCTGGAGCTCAGCATTCACCGTTCTCGGAGTTCGAGCACCAGCTATCGAACCCCCTATTCGGCTCCACGCTTAGTGGTATCAAACAACGACATGACGATCTGAGGGCGGAAGATTCCCACTCTCCGGAGGCCTCGTTCGGCGCCTTTCGCGAAGCAAGTATGCGGAGTTTTCTCGCCGTTCCGGTCATCTCGCGCTCGGGTGACATCCTCGGCGGACTCTACTTTGGACATTCCGAACCGCGCGTGTTCGGGGAACGCGCGGAGCGTCTTGCAATTGGTATCGCAGCGCAGGCAGCTGTCGCCGTGGACAACGCCCAATTGTATGAGCAGCGTACTCAGCTGATCGAGCAGCTGAGGGAGACCGATCGTCGCAAGGATGAGTTTTTGGCTACGCTGTCTCACGAACTTCGCAACCCGCTCGCTCCACTGAGCAACGCGCTACACCTCCTGCGCCATCAAGGCCAGGAAGGCGTGATGGCTCCAGCTATGGTAAAGCTCATGGAACGACAAGTGACCCACCTGGTGCGATTGGTGGACGACCTGTTGGAGATGGCTCGCATCACCGAGGGGACCTTCGCACTACGCACCGAGCTGGTCGACATCCAGAGCATTCTTACTCAAGCCTTGGAAGCCAGCCGTCCCCTGGTCGAAGCCAATCGGCACGAACTTGAAGTCATTGCTCCACCCGACGCGATCTGGGTCGAGGGTGACGCTGTTCGCTTGTCACAGATCATTTCCAATGTGGTCAACAACGCCGCTAAGTATACGGACCCGGGCGGACACATAACCGTACGTGCGTCCGCCAGCGATTCTACCTGCGAGGTCACCGTCAGTGACACCGGGATTGGCATCAGTCAGCAAGCGCTGTCACGGCTGTTTGTGATGTTCAGTCGCGGCGATCAAGCGACAGGTCGAGGACCTGGCGGTTTGGGCGTCGGTTTGGCCTTGGCTCACCGCCTCGCCCAAATGCACCACGGTACACTCACCGCTACGAGCCCTGGCCCCGGCAAAGGCAGTGAGTTCACCCTGCGCCTGCCCCTTTCTAAGCAGTCCCTACCTACCAGAGCGAGCGCTCCCACGACCGAAGACCTGCCGAAAGTTCGAATTCTGGTCGTCGATGACAACGAAGATGCTGCCGAAAGCATGGCCATGTTACTCGAGCTTTTGGGCGTTGAAACGAAAACGGCGTCTGATGGTAGGCAGGCACTGCAGCTGGCTCGCGAGTACGAGCCAGCTCTGATCCTTTTGGATATCGGGCTACCTGACATCGACGGCTACGAAGTCGCGCGTACGATCAGATCAGATTTCCCCACGCCGCACCCGGTGCTCGTGGCGCTTACGGGCTGGGGTGCGAGAGAGGACCGCGCCAAGGCAACAGAGGCGGGCTTCGACCACCACTTGGTCAAACCTGCCGATCTAGATGCACTGAGCAAGCTCGTTCAGGCCCTGACGCCGGAACGCCGGCCCTCAGAGAGCTAACGCTACGACAACTCCGGCTTCTCCGTCGCCCACGGCGGTTCGAGCGTCAAACGTCGGCAAAGCGGCCTTCGATGAACGCCATGGGCAGCACGCCAGGCACCGTCTCACCACGAACATCCGTTAGCCCCCATTCCTCCAGCGCTTGGCGTAGCGAAGCCTCCGAAAAGCGCCGCTGCCCCGGAAAGCCGGTCAGCGACAGCAGACGTGACACCATGCGCGAGGCAGGCGTCTGTGCGTGACAGAAGGTGGGAGCGAGCAAGCGGGCCCCAGGCTTCGCTACGCGCGCCAGGGCATGCAATGCACCAGGCAGATCCGGAACGAGATGGAGCACGTTAGCCGCCACCACCACATCAAACGAGTGGTTCTGAAAAGGCAACGCGTAGATGTCCGCGCGCAGGCAACGCACGTGGTTGAACTGCTGTGCGCGCATACTGGCCCCCAAGCGCTCCACCATGGCTTCTGCATAGTCCGTGGCCACCACTTCAGCAGCACGACGCGCTAGTACCGAGGTTACCAGCCCGGTGCCAGCGGCGACTTCCAAAACGCGCTCGGTGCCGCTCAAAGCTTCGCCCACCAGCTCCAGCACGCGAGGCAACGGTTTACCTAAGAGCATCATCGAACGGTCGTAGCTCGCAGCTTGTCTCTCCCAATAGCGACGCTGGCCTTGCCCTCGATTTTTCACTTGCCCGCACTCCCGTCAGCAGGCGGACGTGTCGAGCCCGTGCTACGCTTCTTCGCCACGTGTTTGACTCGAAACACCCAATATCTGCTCGCGAGGAAGTTGAAACCCATTCCGGCAAGCACGCCGAGCGTTGCCGCCAACTGCGGCAGCGGCGTCCAATCCATCGTCACCAAGGTCACAACGTAGTTGACGACGGCGCCGAACGAGCAAGCCGTCACGAAGTTGGTGAACTGCCGCCACACCGAACCAGTTCTGGCGTAAGAAAAGCTGAAGTTGCGATTGAGAAAGAAGTTGCTGATCATCGAGACGACAATCGCGAGCAACACAGCTACTGGCCGCGAGACCCCCGCCTGCAACGCCAAGGTGAGCACCACTAGGTTGACGACGAGCCCCAATGCACCTACGACCGAGAACTGTATGAGCTGCGAGATGAGCGCAAAGCGGTACATGTACAGACGGCGAACGTGCTGCAGATACCTGAGCTGCTCACGCAGCGATAGCTTGCTGTCTCCAAACTGTCTGTCTTGAAAGTGAATGGGGACTTCTACCGGCTTTTTGCAATTGCACTTGACCAACAACTCCAAGCCGATCTTGTAGCCGATGGGCTGGTAGTCGCGCCCAGCCAAGAACGTCGAACGGCGCAGCATGAAGAATCCGCTCATGGGATCTTTGACGGGCGCCAGAGGCAAGGCGAGCAGTGTCGCTACCTTGGAGTTGAGCCATCGGAATATGCCCCATTCGTCGTCCGTGGTTCCACCGCTCACGAAGCGCGAACCCAGTACGAAGTCGGCGCCCGCCTCGAGCTCGCCGAGCATGTCTGGTATCGTCTCCGGTGGGTGAGACAGATCGGCGTCCATGACCACGACGACGTCACCCGTAGCGCGCTGCAGGCCGTCCAATACTGCAGCGCTCAGACCACGTTCGGTGGTGCGGGTGACGAGTTGGACCCACGGCAGGCCCATCGCCTGCACTGCTTCAGCGCTCCCATCACGGCTGTCGTCGTCCATGAACATCACGTCGAGCGCAAACCCCCGGCGCTCTCTCACTGCTGTTAGACGCTCGACGAGCAATGGTATGTTCTCCACCTCTTTGTAGGTGGGGACCACCACGGTGAGGCGCTGAATCGACGGCTCACCCATCTCCGCACCTCGGCTCAGCACGCAAAAACTGGCTGCAATGACGCCACATCGGCGGCTGAGCTATCATATTCGCGCGCCACAGGTCGCGGAAAACACCAGCGTCGGCTATGTTGTCGCCCGTGGGTTCGACCGGAGCAGCCTTTGATGCAACCACCTACCCCGGAGCCCCGGCCTCCACCGCGACGCCACCTGCCCTGCGTCTCCTGCTCGTGTACCCACCCGAATTGGCAGGTCTGAGTGAGCCGCTTTCTCCGGGACTCAGCTTGGGTCGCGCGGAGGCGCAGTCTTTCCCTATCCCTCATGCGACCGTTTCTCGTCGGCATGCCGTGGTCGAGCAAAGGTTCCACGCGGTGTGGTGCCTGAGAGATTTGGACAGTAGCAACGGCACTAGCGTCAATGGCTTGAAACTGGGAGCTCATCCCGTACCGCTCGTCGAACAAGCCGTGGTACGCATCGGTGACGTCCTCGGCGTGGTCGTCACTGACACAGCTCAACACTTCGACGCGTCCGCTGTGCTGCCGGGGCGAGGTGCGCATATGGCCCGAGCTCGCGTTACGCTTGAACGCGCCGGGCCCGATGGCGAACCAGTCTTGATATCCGGTGAAACGGGTAGTGGCAAAGAGAGGGTTGCCGCAGAGTTGCACCGCCAAAGCCGGCGCAACGGACCGTTGGTTGCCGTAAACTGCGCTGAATTGGCAGCACCGCTCATCGACGCTCAACTGTTTGGCCACGAGCGGGGGGCCTTTACCGGCGCCTCTGCCGCGAAAAGCGGTCTGTTTGCTGCCGCGCAAGGCGGCACGTTGTTTTTGGATGAGATCGGGGAATTACCTGTCGAGCTCCAACCCAAGCTTCTGCGCGTATTGCAGGAAAGGGTGATCCGGCCCGTGGGTAGCGTGCATACGCAGCCCGTGGACGTGCGCGTCGTTGCGGCAACCAACCGTGCGTTGCCGAGTATGGTAGACAGCGGACAGTTCCGACGGGATCTGTTGGCCCGCCTGTGTGTGTGGGAGATCGAGCTTCCTCCCCTAAGGCAGCGGCGCGAGGACTTGTTGGATTGGCTCGCGCTCCTCGAAAGGGACGTGACCGTCACGAGCGCCGCCAGCGACGGCTCGAATGACTCGTGCCCAGCGCCGCCTGCAACCCTGACCTTCTCGCCGAACGTCGCGCAGCACCTCTTACTTCATACTTGGCCCGACAACCTGCGCGGTTTGCAACGCCTGGTCCATCGGCTACTTGCCGCCCGCCTGGATGGCCCAGTGAAGCTCAGTCACTTAGCTACCCTTCTGCCAGAACTGATGCAGACGGAAGCTGCCGACGAGGCAACCGTCGATGAGACGGCTCAGAGTCCCGGAGCTCCAAGTACGTCTTCACCTGACAACGCCATTCCCCCACGACGTAAGCCTTCACGCGAAGAACTCCTGGCCGTCTATGAGGCGCACGGGCGGAGCATTCGCGCCACCTCGCGGCACTTTGGCAAGGATCGCCGTCAGATTTACCGGTGGTTCGAATCCTACCAGCTTACCCGCGAGCCGAACGACGACTAGCAGCGCTCATCGTGTTAATTTGCCAGAGTCGATGTAGGACGGGCGGCAGCCGCATGAGTACGCGGCGCCTGCCCCGACCCGGGCCGTTTCGACTGAAAGAATCCGCTAGCGGTGCGCCACCTTTACAAGAGTCGCACGGGAAACGCCAAGGGCAGCCGATCGCCTTGCAAACCCGCGTCGAGCACGCGCGATTGGCACTGGCTTTGCAGTGTCTCACGAAGGGTGACGGCACACCATAGCCTTGACAGCGCCTCTCCGGAACGCTCCTCGCCATCATCAAATACCGGTATCGACGGCTACGTCGTCAGCCGGGACGCCTATGAAAGCCCGCTTCCACTATGGACAGCAAGTGCGTGCCTTGCGAGACCTGCATCACGACGGCACGTCGACAGAAACGTCAGGAAGCGACTGCTCTATCCCACGTGGTGCGGTCGGCTACATCTCTGATGTGAACACCAGATCAGATAGGGTGGTCTACTATGTCGACTTCGCTGACTACTATTGTAGCGTAGGGTGTCGCGAAAGGGATCTCATGGATGCGGAAATTCCGTACACGCCGTATCAAGTTGACGACCAAGTGACCTTGATGGCTGGTCTGTCAGTAAGCGGTGAACTCATCGCTCCAGTCGGAAGCCTAGGTCGCGTTGTTGGCATCGAGCGTGACCCTTCCGGGGACACTCACTACTACGTCAGGGTTCAAAGCCAAACGTTTCTGGTACCTCAAACCTTGCTCGAGCGGTCACGAATCGCCAAGACGGGAAGACTGGGCTGAGGGACTGGCGCCCTCGACCGTTCCTAACCTCTCAGGCCAGGAGCCTCGTGTCCACTTTCGACGACGTATTCGTCGTAACCCCCGCCGTAAACGCGAGGACCTTGCTCCGACAGCTCGAGCACTCGATTCGATAACGCGCTCAAAAAGCTACGGTCGTGGGAAACGAAAAAAAGCGTGCCTTCGAACTTCTTCAGCGCGCGTACTAACGTCTCCTTGGTCTCGATGTCCAAGTGATTGGTCGGCTCGTCGAGCACCAAAAAGTTAGGCGGGTCGAACAACATCAAAGCCAGCACCAGTCGAGCCTTTTCACCACCGGACAACACCGCGCAAGATTTTTCCGCGCTGTCGCCGGAGAAGCCGAACGCGCCAAGCAGCGTGCGCAACACCCCCAGGTTGGCAAGCGGAAAGGCCTTCTGCACGGTACCGAGTACCGTTTCGCTCGCGTCGAGCACCTCCATGGCATGCTGCGCGAAGTATCCCAGCTTCACGCTCGCGCCCAACTTCACCTCTCCGGCGTCTGGCGTCGTTTCGCCGGCAATCAACTTGAGCAGGGTACTTTTACCTGCGCCGTTTACTCCCATCACACACCATCGTTCACTTCGCCGAACAAGTAACTCGAGTTCTCGGTAGATTACCTTAGGCCCGTATGTCTTGGACACTCTCTTGAGCTCTACGACGTCATCGCCAGAACGAGGCGGCGCCCTGAAGTCGAAGTCGACGACTTTTCGCGTCCGCGGCGGAGAAATCTTTTCGATTTTCTCCACCTTCTTCACGCGCGACTGCACTTGCGCGGCGTGGCTTGCTCTAGCCTTGAAGCGATCGATGAACGCTTGCTCCTTCGCCAACATTGCCTGCTGCCGCGCGAACTGCGCAGCCTGCTGCTCTTGCCTGAGCGCGTACTGCTGTCTGTAGAAGTCGTAGCCACCCGAGTACACGACCATTTCTCCGCCATCGATGTCCGCGATGCGTGTGGCGATGCGGTTCAAGAATGCTTTATCGTGGGAAGTGATCACTAGGCCCCCATCGAACGCTTTCAAGAAGCCTTCCAACCAGATGATCGACTCGAGGTCGAGATGGTTGGTGGGCTCATCGAGCAACAGCACGTCGGGCCGCAACAAGAGCACCCGGGCCAGAGCCACGCGCATCTTCCATCCCCCTGACAATCGACCGACGTCGCCAGCGATCATATCGCCATCGAAACCCAAACCAGCTAACACCTCGTGGGCGCGAGCTTCCAGCGCGTAACCGTCGAGCTCATCGAAACGAGCTTGCACGCCTCCAAATCGCTCGATCAGCTCATCCAGTTCGTCCCCGCGCTCAGGATCCGCCATCGCCTGCTCGAGCTGCGCCAGTTCGCGGCGTAACGCCGCCACTTCCCCAGCTCCCTCGATGGTTGCTTCGAGCGCGCTCACTCCCGTCATCTCCCCAACGCTCTGATCGAAGTATCCGATCACGACGCCTCGTTCGACGTTTACTTGTCCGGCGTCAGGTTGTTCCTGGCCCACCATTAGACGAAAGACGGTCGATTTGCCTGCGCCGTTGGGACCCACCAAGCCGACGCGGTCGCCGGCTTGAACGGCAAGACTCGCATCGACGAACAGGATCTGACTGCCGTGGCGTTTTGAAACTGAATCTAACTGTATCACTGCCGGCCGACCCTGCCAGAGCGTGCGGCTTTTCGCTACGCCTACTCGCTCGCCGTCCGCCAACGGTACACCGTGGAATTCCAGGGTGACCTGGGCGCGGCAGCGATTGTTCTTTACCCAAAGCGCAACCTATGTAACCGGGGCGTGTGCGTTTTACCGATTTGCAGCTCATCGAGCCCCTCCAAGATGCTGTAGCCAAAGCTGGCTACACCGTTCCTACCCCCATTCAACAAGCAGCCATCCCGCCCGCTCTACTCGGTCGTGACGTGCTCGGCTGCGCGCAGACAGGCACTGGTAAGACAGCCGCCTTCAGTCTGCCCATTCTCCAGCGCATCGACGAAAGCGCTGTCGACGAGCCGCGCATCCGCGCTTTGATTTTGACTCCAACTCGCGAACTTGCGGCGCAGATCGGCGAAAGCATCGAGACTTACGGAGCGGAACTGGATCTCTGGCACACGGTGATTTTCGGCGGCGTCAATGAGAAGCCTCAAGTGGCTGAGCTCAAGCGCGGCGTCGACATTCTGGTTGCCACGCCCGGCCGTCTCTTGGACCTGATGAACCGTGGCTTCGTTAACTTAAAAGGTATCGAAATCTTCGTACTCGACGAAGCGGATCGCATGCTCGACATGGGTTTCATTCATGATGTCAAGCGCATAACGGCGGCGCTTCCGTCCAAGCGTCAGACCCTGTTCTTCTCCGCTACCATGCCGGACGAGATACGGAAGCTGGCTGATAGCCTATTGAAAGACCCCGAGTTCGTCAGCGTCACTCCAGTATCCTCGACGGTGGACCGTATCGAGCAAAGCATTTGCTTCACCGACAAGGGCGACAAGACTCGGCTTTTGATCGACAAGCTCAACACGCCCAACTGCCAACGCGTCCTGGTCTTCAGCAGGACGAAGCACGGGGCGAATCGCATCGTCAAGTCACTGGACAAGGCGAACATACCGTCGGCCGCCATTCATGGCAATAAATCACAAGGCGCCCGTACTCGCGCGCTCGAGGGTTTCCGTACCGGCGAGGTGGGCGTGCTCGTGGCCACGGACATCGCCGCCCGCGGCATCGACGTCGACGGAGTGACCCACGTCATCAACTTCGACCTGCCCGATGTAGCGGAAACGTACGTGCACCGCATTGGCCGCACCGCTCGCGCCGGTCGCGAGGGCATCGCCTGGTCTTTCTGCGAGTTTGCCGACCGCGCTTATCTGGAAGACATCGAGCGCCTGATCCAAAAGAACATCCCGCGCGATACCTCTCACGCCTACCCGCCCAGCGAGCCACTTCCCCCAGAGACCGATCTCACCGGTCGCACTCGTCACTCACCCAAGGTGAACCGTCAACAGGGGCAACGCAACGGGCAGTCGCGTTCCGGTTCGGCTGGTGCGGGTCGTCGACGTCCAGCGCCGCGTGCTGGCTCTGGCGCCTCCACGCCTTCTGCGGCTCGAGCGCAATCTCGCCGGCCGTCGTCCCGGCGCAGTACCTCAACGGCAAAGCCCGCTCGCGCCTAACGAGCATCGAGCCCCATGCCGTCCCGCTCGTGCGGCTTAGTGTCCGGCCTGCGATTGCGTACCGTCACTGCGGTTCGACGTCACTGCGGTTCGACGTCACTGCGGTTCGACGTCACTGCGGTTCGACGTCACTGCGGTCCAGGTAATCATTAACCCTGGACAGGTAATGTGAGAAGGCCATCTCTTCCACCTCCAGCGTCCGCTTCAGAGCGGAGCGCCAATCGGGGAGCACGCGCGGCAGACCAGATGCCATTTGCTGCAAGTGCGCTTGTTCGTCCGCTATGATGGAGGCAACGGAGACGTGACTCCCCGATAGCTGCAACTGCTCTTGATACGCGGGGTAGAAAACGTGGGCACGCACCTCGATAGCAGCACTCGTGAGCAGATAGCAGGCTTCAGCGACTGGGCTAGCCTCCCGACTCTCGCCTGGCTCAGCCGCCTGCGCGCTCACCTGTGCAGCAGCCTCAGCGTCCACCGCTTGAAAGTAAGCTTCCGCCGCGTCACCCTCCAACGTGTGTGCCTCTGCAAAGGTGGCAACCACGCTGGGGTCGCCCGCCAAAGCCAGCGCCGCCTTCTTCAATCGAGTCGCGTGCACGGCCTCTTCCACGACGTGCCGCAGACCGTCCAAATCGAGCGTCGCGCTGCTCCTCGACTTCAGCATCTTGCGCACGCCGACGTACTCGAGCCGAGCCAGCGTATTGATGAACCGGGCGTGGTATGGTGGAACGGCTACGATGCGCCGCAGAGTAGCCCACTGCAGGACGTAACTAGGCTGCGCCTTGCAGGTTGCGATGAAGCTTTGCATCTTGCGACGTTGTTACAAACTCTCGTCCCACCACCGCAAGCTATGCCAACCCGCCAGACGATTGAGCTGACGGAGCCAGCAACCGGCTACAGCGTCAGCAGAAAGGTTGATTCCGCGGCGCATGCCGGGGATATCCGGGACATGAGACGGTTGCGATATGTTCTTCGGGCCCAATGCGTCGCGCTTTACCTGAGCGGTACCGCCTTGGCACAGGTCAACGTCGAACCCGTACGCCAGCGCCTGAAAACGACGGGCAGGACCCTCCACTTTCGAAGCTCAGTCGCCGGCTATCAAGGGAACACGAATGGTCTGGTTTACAGTGGTGGAGCGCTTTTCGGCCTGAGCTCGGAGCAACAAATGGCCTACCTCACCGCCAGCGCTGACTACGGCAGAAGCAACTCAGAAACGACGCTTGCCAAGGCATTCGCTCACCTGCGTTATACTCGCCGGTTTACACGGCTCTGGGCCGCTGAAGCCTTCGTGCAGTGGGAGCATGATCAGTTTCGACGCATCACCACCCGCGAATTGTTCGGAGTCGGGCCACGCGTGGAGTTGCTCACCAGCGAAGTTTTCTCCTTCGCCGGCGGCACGGCCTACATGTTGGAGCAAACGGCTCGAAGCGATGGGGAGGAAACCCCTGCAAGCAATGAATGGAAGCATCGCCTCAGCACTTACGCGACGCTCACCTACCGACCGCACGAGCATGTCACGGTCAGCGAGACCCTCTACTATCAGCCGCGCTTGGATCGCTTCTCGGACTACGTGCTGCTCAGCATCTTCGGGGCGCACTTTACCGTCACGCCCGTGCTTTCCTCGGGGGTGGATCTGCGTGTGCGCAGTGAAAGTGCTGCACCGCGAGGCGTCGAGCCCACGGACATCGAGGTGCTCAGCTCGTTGAGCCTGACCTTTTGAGTCAGTGCCCTCGTTGCCCCCGCCGTTTGACAGCGCCTCAACGCCCTCTTGGAAGGAGTCTCACATCCAGGTAGTTACTAGTCATGCCATCTTCGAAATCGGCTTTTCACGAATTCGTCGACCTTCTACGCCGAGGCGACTCGTTGCAGGCCATCATGCGCTTCTACGACGACGAGGTCGTCGTGTTCGAAAACCGAGAGTTGGCCCGCGCGGGACGCAGCGCATGCGCGAGCTTCGAACAAGAACAACTGAGCCACCTGCAACAACCGCCGCAGTTCAGGGTACGTGCACACGCCCATGACGAACACAGCGGGCACAGCTTCGTCGAGCTCATCGTGCGCTTCGTGGGCCATGATGGCCGGCCGCAACGCCTCGAACAGGTCGCCGTTCAAGCCTGGGAACGAGGTAAGATCGTGCAGGAGCGGTTCTATTACGAGGGCGTGGTGGATGAAGGCGATGAACCGGAGACAGCCCCGTAGCAGCTTCGGAGGTAGCGATAGGAAGCGCCACGCCAAGGCGCGAAGGCGGCGGGCGAGGATGAACGGCGCTGCGATGGAGGCGGGACGTGGAAGGCGGAAGCTCCGCGGGGGGGCGGCTCGAAACAAAAGCTGGGACCTCGCCGCACAAATTCCGCTAACATTGACAGCCCGCGGCGTTTCCACGTACGGACCCGCCCGATGTCGTGCGCAGGCGCGGCTGACCGAGGAACTGATGAGCACCCCCGCTACGGCCCCCCCCCTTTCACGCACCGAGGCTCCCGTCTTGATCACGGGTGCTGCGGGCTTCATTGGCTTTCACGTAGCCAAAGCGCTGCTAGAACGTGGGCAGCGGGTGGTGGGGCTGGACAACCTCAACGACTACTATTCGGTAGCCCTGAAACAGGCTCGCCTGGAGCAGCTGAATCGTTGTAGTGAGTTTACATTTGAGGCCATCGACGTCAGCGATTGTATCGCACTGCGGCGTGTCGCTCAACGGACCGGCCCACGCACGATCATTCATCTGGCCGCGCAAGTCGGCGTTCGCAATTCGGTTACCAACCCCGATGCCTACGTCGCCTCCAATCTCGTCGGTTTCGCCAACGTTCTCGAGTGCGCTCGTCACAATGACGTCGCGCACCTCGTGTACGCATCGTCGAGCTCCGTGTACGGCGCCAACACGCACACGCCTTTCAGCGTCGAGGACAACGTCGATCATCCCGTCAGTCTGTACGCAGCCACTAAAAAGGCCAACGAACTGATGGCCCATTCATACTCCCACCTGTATCGGATACCGACCACAGGTTTACGTTTTTTCACCGTCTACGGTCCTTGGGGCAGGCCCGACATGGCAGTGTACCGTTTTGCCGACGCCATCGAGCAGGGCGCGCCGATTCAGGTTTACAATCAAGGCGACATGCAGCGCGACTTCACGTACATCGACGACGTGGTCACGGCCATCGTGCGCCTGAGTGAGAAGCCACCGCTCGGAGATCCCACCTGGTCGAGCGACGCGCCTAGTCCCGCTACGAGCTCAGCGCCCTATCGCGTCTACAACATCGGCAACAGCCAGCCCATCCCGCTGATGGAGCTCATCGCTACCTTGGAAGCGTGCTTGAACAAGAAGGCGATCAAGCAGTTCCTCCCGATGCAAGCGGGGGACGTTCCGATCACGGCTGCTGACGTGAGTCACCTGGCCCGCGAGGTCGACTTCCAGCCGCGGACGTCTTTGCGAGATGGCTTGAATCGCTTCGTAGACTGGTACCGCGCCTACCACGGTTCGAGCCGTAGCTAGGGCTAGTTGCGCTCCTGTCCGACCTTTGGTTTTGTTCTCGCGCACGCCGTTGGGCGGGTGGTACAGTGAAAAAGTGTCAGGGAGCCCCAAACGTGCCGTTTAGCCGCCATTTCCGCGACGGAGCATCGACCTTTTCGGTTTTCGCTATCCTCGCCGCCCTGGGATGCGCCAGCGAACGACCGTGTTCCGAGGAAGAGTGCCCGGGGAGCATCGCTGATGAGCATCCCAGCCCGCCATCGCCATCGCCATCGTCATCGCCGACTGCTTCGTCCGAACCCCTGCCGTCAACCCCGCTTCAACCGTCCACCATCTCTCCACAGCCCTCGAGCACAACGCTTCAGGGCTGCGTCAGCGATGCCGACTGCATAGAAGGTAGCCCCACTTGCTCACCTGCAGGCATTTGCGTGCCATGTCTGGAAGACACCGATTGTCCAGGCGGCACTACCTGCTTGCAGGCAAGCCGCGACGAAGAGAATCGCTGCGTCGAATGCACGGCAAGTGAAGTTGCGTGTCCCGACGGCCTGTTGTGCGTGCAAGAGCGCTGCGTGGAGTGCGACCCTGACAGCAACCAAGGCTGCGAGGAAGGCCACTGCGCAGTCCAGCCGTTCACTACCGGAGGCGACACGGAGCCATCATGCGTAGAGTGCCTCACCGATGATGACTGTGAGACCGGAGCCTGCCTACTACAGCGGTGCGTAACCTGCGATCCGTCGAGCAACGCTGGCTGCCCGTTGGAGGCACCATTTTGCATGGGGACAACTGAGGCTGACGCCGGTTTGGGCGCGGGTCTCAGTTGCGTCGAATGTCTGCAACACGAAGACTGTGCCACAGGCGTGTGCGAGAATAACACCTGCGTAGCTTGTTCATTGCAGAACCATCTCGGTTGCTCTGCCCCTGTTGCTTGGTGCACACAGCTGGATTCGGAGGCGCCTGGGGTCGAGCTTACTGGTGATGGGGGGATGTTCACTGACGCTTCCGCTCCGGACGCCGGGAGCTTGACGAACAGCCCAGGTACTGTTGCGCGACGCCTTTGCGTGGAGTGTCTGGCGGACGACGACTGCAGAGCGGAGGGATTAGGCTACTGCGTAAACCATACCTGCCAGCCTTGCGACCCCGTAGAACAAGCCGGCTGCCCCGATGCGCTGCCCGCTTGTGTGGTGAGCGAGAGCGACGGAGAAAACCATCTTTGTGTGCAGTGCTCCCAGGACGCGCACTGTGACGTCGGACGCTGCCACGAACACGCGTGCGTGGAGTGCGCGGCATCGACGGACTGTACGGATCGTCGTAGTCCGCGCTGCACTGCCGAAGCCAAGTGCGGAGCATGCGAGAGTGACGACGACTGCTCTCACATACCTGGCCTTGCGGCGTGTGAGAGCACGGCGGGCGCGTGCGTCGAGTGCACGGACAACAGCCATTGCACGACGCCTGACAAGGAGATCTGCGATCGCACTCGAAACATCTGCGTCGAGTGCACCGAGACCGAGTTCGACCATTGCGAGAACGGCTGCTCGATTGTCCCAGGTGCTGGCTTCTACGAGTGCGTCGACGTTCAGCGAGAAGCAAGTAGTAGATGCCACGATTGTGGCGGCGCCGGAAACTAGGTCATTTCAGCTCGACTTCTTGCACAAGCGTGCAACCAGTTGCAGGTCGCGGAGCGCTTGCTCTGCCGTGACCTCGCACGGAGTGCCCCGCAGTACCACGTCAGCAAAGTGCGCGAACTGAGCCACGAAGCTGTTGCTCTTCGATGGGATGACTCGAGTGTTGCCCCGCACACCGACGAGCTCGAGACGGTCCCCATACAACTCTGCGTTAGTCCGCGTCCCCAGCGCCCGCAGCATCGGCCCTCTATCCCGCGCGGAGAAGCAACTCGTCCACGTTCCCAACGCGCCAGACGAAAAGGACAACAGCCCCAACGCCGTGTCGAGCGGACGCAGCTCCGGGTTGAAAGAGGCGGTTCGACTAGCCAGCACCACGGGCACGCCGAAGCATCGTTGCACGACGTGGGCGAGGTGCACGCCACCGTCGACGACAAATCCACCGACGTGACCGGGGTTGGCACGCCAGGCGGTGCTGAAGTAAGGATTACTGCGGTCCATCCAGTTGATCTGACGTACCTCTACCAGACGGACTTCCCCGAGCGCGCCCGAGCGCACCTGCCGTGCAAGCTCGGTAACATGGGACATGAACGCATAGTTCTCTCCAACCATCCAAGGCGCCGAGAACTTCCTCGCCCGCTCCACGAGCTTTTTAGCCTGAGCCACTGAACCGGCGATGGGCTTCTCGCTCAAGATGGCTTTCCCAGCCCGCAACCCCTGCAGAATCAGTCTAGGCTGTGCTTCGATCGGGAGACTAATGATTACGGCATCGATATCTGAGGCAGCAAACAGATCCTGAGCTGACTCTTCAACGCGAGAAAAGCCTGCTCTCCGGGCATACGCCACGGCTTTGGAGCGAGTGCGGTTCGTGCACGCAACCAACTCCAGGCGCTGGGTGAGCTCAGCAAAGGCTGGTAGATACAGCTTGTGCGCTGCGACTCCAGTGCCGATCAACCCCAATCTCAACCGCTGTTTCATGCTCCCAGCAGTACACGTGGGGCACCGCGTCGTGCAACAGCAGCCGCATCACCACACCCCCAGAAACAACGTCCACATCTCGGGCGCAACCTGAACCAGCGCAACCAGACTCAACAAGCAGCCGCACGCGATGCTCACCACTGCGGCGCCGCCCGCCAATGTTGCAGCGCTCCGCGGCGACCTCCCCCGCAGTCGCACCAAGTACTCCGCGCTTGCGGCCCGGGGATTAGCCAGCGCTGCCCTCAACAGAGTCAGCACCTTTCCTCCGGTCAGGCTCCCCAGCAACACCCCCAAAGGCGAGGTCAGCAGGTCCCAACCGCATGAGTAGCACGCCAAAAGCAGTCCCTTTCGCCACCACGGCACCGCGCCTGCGTAGAGTAAGCCTACTTCAACCAACACAGCCCACAGCACATGGAGCAACACCATGAGCCCCCCCAACGCCCCGCAAGCTCCCAACCATCCCCAAACACTCCCCAATAGGCCGGGAGGTAACCCAAAAGCTTCCAGAGCCGCCGCGGCTATCGCTAACGTCGGAAGCACGTAGGAAGCCACGGCCCCAACCTCTGTCAAGAGCGCGAACCCGAAGGCGTGCATCAAGCGGCCCCGGTGCACGGCAAGCAGCCACCGACGCGGTGGCTGTGCCAAGTATCTACAAGTTTGCCAGAGTGAAGCGAGCGCTGCCTCCCGCTCCCACGGCAGCTCCTGTCTCACCGCCGGTCGGAGCAAGGTGCAGGCGCCCTCACAGTCCGGGCGCCCGCAGCTCGCGCAGACGGCAGCTGGGGGAATATCTTCGTCGTTCGTCACCGGATGCCGAAAAGACCCCCTCAGCGCCTTTGCTCAATCTTTAGGTGGCTTGAGTTCACCTTCACAATCTAAAGCCTCGAGGAACGCCACAATAGCTTTGACTTCGTCGTCGCTCAGCTTGCGGTCCACCAACTTCGGATCGAGGTTCTTGTTCTTGTACCCACCGGACGCCATAAAGCGCACCGCTTCCTCGAGCTCGGTGACCGAGCCATTGTGAAAGTATGGCGCCGACTTGGATACGTTGCGCAAAGACGGTGTCTTGAAAGCCGCGAAGTCGGAGTCGCTGCCACTGACCTTCTTGCGTCCCACGTCAATCTCTTCCGGCTTCTTGCCTTCGATGCCTTTCCCAGTGTTGTGATACGCGCCACCGGCAGCCATGAAGGCGTCAGAGAAGAACGGTGGTGTGTGACAGCTCGCGCAGTTGCCCTTGCCCTTGAACAGCTGCCAACCAGTCTTCTGTTGGTCGCTCAACGCCTTGGTGTCGCCCGCCTCGAAGCGGTCCCACGCCGTGTCACCGCAAAACAGTGTTCGCTCGTACGCCGCGAGCGCCTTCACGATAGTGTCCGGCGTCGCCCCCTCGCCCGGGAAAGCCGCATCAAACAAGGGTTCGTAGTCCGGCTTGCTGCCGATCTCGTCGGCCTTCTTCATCAGCCCCTCTTCTCCGACTCCCATGTTCCCGCCAGCCCAAGCGCCCTTCGCCTGCGCCTCTAGCGTCGTGGCGCGCCCGTCCCAGTAGAACGCTGGCAGGTAGCCGACGTTCCACATGATCGGCGCATGCCGCGTGAGCTGCACGTTACCGGCACCGATGGCCAGAGGTTCATGGCCTCCGGTACCATCTTCGTTCAAATGGCAGCTGTAGCACGCTCGCGAACCATCCACGCTCAAAGCCTTATCGAAAAAGAGTTTCCGCCCAAGCGCGACCTTGGCTGGCGTCGTGGGGTTATCCTGCGGCACCCGCAGCGCGCCCAATGACTTCGGTGCTGCAGGTATGTCGACGCTAGGTGCCGCCGCCTTCTGCTCCGGCGCCGCGCTCGTCGTCACCTGCTTTTGCGCGGCCTGAGGCTCGTCTTTCTTGTCCTTGCTGCAGCCACTGAGCGTCAGTACGCCTACAGCCGCAATCATCCATGTACTCTTCATTTTTACGCCTCCTTGGATAGCTCGCGGTCCACGGCTTCTCCCGCAACCCGCGCAGCGGTTGTAGTCCATCCCGGAGGCGTAGGCAGCCCTTTCGATGCGCCAATTGGTCACAGCGAGGTCAGGGCCTAGGCAGGCTTGGTCGGAGATCGGCGGGAAAGTCGTCCCTGGCTGCGCGTCGGTGCCTCGCTACTGCGTGATGCCGGCAGGGCTCGGCTCTACAGGTACCAGTGGAGAAACGGACGGCTTTGCAGGCTCTACAGCCTCAATCATCTCTCCGTATCGGCACTCCAACGTAAGCCGGCGAGGACCAAACATGCGTTCTGGATCGTCGACCAATAGTGCTTCTCGGAGCACATCGTCCATGTGATCCACCATCACGACACGTAGCTTCTCCAACACATTCTTTGGCACATCCTTGAGATCTTTCTTGTTCTCCTTCGGGATGAGCACCGTCGTTATCTCGTTACGGTGAGCTGCCAACAGCTTATCCTTCAGACCGCCAATTGGCATAACGCGACCCCGCAACGTTATTTCACCCGTCATTGCAATGTCGTGACGCACAGGTATTCGGGTCAAGGCGCTTGCGATACTCGTCGCCATGGTCACACCGGCACTCGGACCATCCTTGCGAACGAAGTCCGGAAAGTGAACATGAGCATCGACCTTTTGGTAGAAGTCCGTCTCCAAACTCAGCGTGTTCGCTCGAGACCGGATATAACTCATGGCGGCCTGACCGCTCTCCTCCATCCCTTTCTCGAGCAAGCCCGTGATGACGAGCTTTCCTTTGCCCGCTACCACACTTACCTCGCAATCCAAGATGTCGCCGCCGTAGTCGGATACGCTCAAACCGTGCGTCAAACCGACCTCTGCCCGCGCCTCAGGCTTGCCCGCGCGGTACTTCGGGATGCCTAGATAGTCCGGAACATCGGTCTCATTGACGACGATCGCTTGCTCACTGCCCAGCTTGAGCACGCGCAACGCAATCTTGCGGCAGATGCTCGCAATCTCGCGATCTAGCGAGCGGACGCCAGACTCCTTGGTGTAGTGGCGTACGACCGCTTGCAAGGCCGGCTCCGTGACTTCTACTTTCACTTCGGTCAAGCCGCAATCGTTCAGCTGGCGCGGCAATAGGTACTTCTGGGCGATACTGAGCTTCTCATACTCCGTGTACCCGGTGAGCTGAATAATCTCCATCCGATCCCGCAGCGGAATCGGGATGCCGGACAGCGAGTTTGCGGTGGTAATGAACATCACCTCGCTCAGGTCATAGTCCAGATCGAGGTAGTGATCGTTGAAGGTGTGGTTCTGCTCCGGGTCCAGCACCTCCAGCAGCGCCGAAGCTGGATCTCCGCGAAAGTCTTGACTCATCTTGTCGATCTCATCGAGCAAGAACAGCGGGTTGTTCGTTCCCGCCTTCTTCAGCCCTTGGATCACTTTACCCGGCATGGCGCCGATATAGGTGCGGCGGTGGCCGCGGATCTCGGCCTCGTCACGCACGCCACCTAGGGAAATACGCACGAAGTCGCGCCCCGTCGCCCGAGCGATGCTCTTGGCCATGCTCGTCTTTCCAACACCAGGAGGACCTACGAAGCACAGGATTGGACCGCGCAGCTTCTTCGTCAGCGCCTGAACGGCGAGATACTCGATCACCCGCTCTTTACACTTACGCAATCCGTAGTGGTCCTCATCGAGCGTCCGTTCGGCTTCCTCGATGTCGTAACGCTCCTCGGCTTTCTCATTCCACGGCAGTGCCAAGACCCAGTCGACATAGTTGCGTACGACCGTCGCCTCCGCAGACGTCGGGTGCATGAGCTTTAGCTTCTTGAGCTCCTTCTCGACTTTCGCCCGCGCCTCTTCGCTCATCGACTTCGCTTTGAGCTTGTCTTGAAGTTCCTGCAGCTCATTCTTGAACTCGTCTCGCTCGCCGCCGCCGAGTTCCTTCTGAATGGCCTGCATCTGCTCGTTGAGGTAGTACTCCTTCTGCGTCTTCTCCATCTGCTTCTTGACGCGAGAACGGATCTTCTTCTCGACCTGCAGGATCTCGATTTCAGCCTGCATTAGCTCATAGAGCTTCGAGAGACGCTTTCGAGCGTCACCTGTCTCCAGCAGGCTCTGGCGGTCCGCTAGCTTGAGCGTAGGAAGGTTGGCAGCGATGGTGTCGCTGAGCTTCGCGGGGTCGACGATGCTCTGCACGCTCATCAACACTTCCGGCTGCACTTTCTTGTTCAGCTTGACGTAAACCTCGAACGTGCTCTGCGCACTCCGAATCAGTGCCTCGACCTCTACGTCTACGTCAGTGCGCTCCACCAACTCTTCGACTTCCACCAGGAAGTAATCGCGAGTCTCCACGAACCGCTTAACCCGCGCTCGCTGCTTTCCCTCGACCAGCACCTTGACGGTTCCGTCCGCTAGCCGCAACAGCTGAACGATGGTGCCAATCGTTCCCTCTTGGTAAATGTCCTCAGGCGTGGGATCATTGGTCTTGGCGTTGCGCTGAGCGGCAAGGAAGATCTCCTTGTCTCTCGTCATGGCCTCGTCGAGCGCAGCAATGCTCTTCTCTCGGCCCACGAAGAGTTGACTCACCATGTGCGGGAAAACGATGATGTCGCGAAGCGGCAAAGCCGGCAGAGCGCGACGGCCCGGGGCCGGCGTTTTTTCGTTGTCGGGTTTGAAAAACATATTTAGCTAACTTCTCGACGTGCCAATGGGGCGTGCGAGCGCGACGCCGCAGGTGGCCTCATCACCCGGCACCAGTTTGTTCGTTGTTTCGCCGACACCCGACGACCAGAGACGGCCCTCGCTCGGTGCTGTTGCGTCCGCTCGAGGCAGGCATCAGGCCCCAGCCAGTTCCTTTTCCTTCTCGTACACCACCAGCGGCCGTTCGCCCTTGTTCACGACGTCCTCATTGACGACGATTTCTTTCACGCCGCTCTTCGATGGGATCTCGTACATGATCTCGAGCATGCTCTCTTCCATGATTGCACGCAGCCCTCGCGCGCCGCTCTCACGCGCCAAGGCTTTGCGGGCAATGGCTTGTAGCGCGCCGGTGGTAAACGTGCTCTTCACGCCATCCATCTCGAATAGCTTCTGAAACTGCTTGACGAGGCTGTTCTTTGGCGTGCTCAGAATATCAATCAGCGCTTCCTCGTTCAGCTCGTGCAGAGTTGCGACCACGGGCAGGCGACCGATGAACTCGGGGATCAGCCCGAACTTCAGAAGGTCCTCGGGTTGGATCTGACGAAACAGGTCCCCGAGCTTCATCTCGTTCTTGCTCTTTATCTCGGCGCCAAAACCTAGGCGACTCTCGCCGATCCTGCGCTGAATGATCTCGTCGAGCCCCACAAAGGCACCGCCGCAGATGAACAGGATGTTCGACGTGTCAATCTGAAGGAAGTCCTGCTGTGGATGCTTACGGCCCCCTTTCGGCGGTACGTTCGCAACCGTGCCTTCGATGATCTTCAGCAGGGCTTGCTGTACGCCCTCGCCGGAAACGTCGCGGGTAATGGACGGGTTGTCGCTCTTCCGACTGATCTTGTCGATCTCGTCGATGTAGACGATGCCGCGCTGAGCGCGTTCCACGTCGTGATCAGCGTTCTGCAGGAGCTGAACGATGATATTCTCGACGTCCTCCCCCACGTAGCCAGCCTCCGTGAGTGTGGTGGCGTCAGCGATCGCGAAAGGAACTTTCAAGATCTTGGCCAACGTTTGTGCCAACAAAGTCTTTCCGCTCCCCGTCGGGCCGAGCAGCAAGATGTTGCTCTTCGTCAGCTCCACGTCGTCCGGGGACACGCGCGAATCGATACGCTTGTAGTGGTTGTACACCGCTACGCTGAGGATCTTCTTCGCACGGTCCTGACCCACCACATACTCGTCGAGAATCGACTTGATCTCGTCGGGTCGCGGAATGGGGTCGTTCCCGCCGTGAGGCTCATCCTTCTCGACCTCTTCAGCGATGATGTCGTTGCAGAGCGCAATGCATTCGTCGCAGATGTACACGGTCGGGCCGGCAATCAGCTTCTTGACTTCCTTCTGTGACTTTCCACAGAAGGAGCAGCACAGGTTTCCGTTTGTGTCGTCGCGCCGTCGCTCCACGTCGAGTTCCTCGAGTCTGATGTTGAGATTCTGTCGGGTCAGGCGAGCAAGGCCGACGAGGTCCGCCGGGCTCCTGAATGCCAAGGATTCCAGCCCCAGTCTAGGACTGCTGTCCCTTACCTGCAAGCAAACGGCCTGTGCAGCGATGGGCGTTAGGCAAAACGGCCGGTGATTGGTCCGGGTGCACCATTCTTCTCAAGACGGCCGATTCGGCGCCTGGACCGTTAGCCGGCATGCCTTTGCTCTCCCGCACGGCTAGCTCACGCGCGCGACTTGGGCCGGGACTTCGGCTCGAAGACTTCGTCTATGATGCCGTATTCTTTTGCCTGTGTGGCGCCCATGTAGAAGTCGCGCTCGATGTCGGCGGCGATCTTCTCTCGGCTGCGTCCCGTGGACTCGACCAAAATTTGAGTCACCACGTCTTTGGTGTGGCGGATCTCCCGCGCCTGGATTTCGATGTCCGTCGCCTGTCCGCGGGCGCCGCCCAGCGGTTGGTGAATCATGATGCGGGCGTTGGGTAACGCATATCGGCTGCCCTTCTGCCCAGCACCGAGCAGCAATGCCCCCATGCTCGCAGCCTGGCCGATACAGATCGTGCTTACCGGACACCGCACGTACTGCATGGTGTCATAGATAGCCAGACCTGCTGTCACGACGCCTCCAGGGGAGTTGACGTACAACTGGATGTCCTTATCGGGATCCTCGCTCTCCAAAAACAGGAACTGCGCCACGATGATGTTTGCCACATCGTCGTCCACAGCACTGCCTAAGAACACGATGCGGTCCTTCAGCAGACGGCTGAAGATGTCCCATGTCCGCTCCCCCCGGTGAGTCGTCTCCACGACGTGGGGGTAAATCACTCCGGCGTGGGTGCGTTCGAGGATGTTCAGCGCTTGCGTGCGATTTTCCGGTAGTCTGCTCACGAATCCCTCCGCTTTCTCAGAAGCGTCTATGTAAAGCCCGTCGGTTGAAATGAAACCGTAGGACGGAAACGGTCGATGTTTAAACGAAAAAAAGGCCTTAGGCCGCTGAGCAGCCCAAGACCCTCACTTTACCGCACGTCGGATCACCGGACGCCATCTCGCCGAACGCCTCCCCCCGGGATTCTTCGCTAGACCTCTTTGCGGCCAGGCCGCCCGAGCCAGCGCTCGTCGTTATGAAGGCTAACTGAGTTATTCGGTTGCTTCAGTTGCTTCAGTTGCTTCAGTCGCTTCGGTGATTGTGGACTTGGACTCGATGATGTCCAACACCTTGTTCTCCAAAATCATCCCGATCAACATCTCGCGCTTTTTGGGGTCGCGGTACTCGACTCGCAGCTTGGCCACGTTCTTCCCCGACTGCTCGGCGAGTTCCGTCAGCCCCTCATCGATTTCCTTATCGCCGATCTTGATGTTCTCGCGCTTGGCGATCTCCGCCATGAGCAGTCCAGCTCGTACCTTGATCTCGCTGTCTGCCGCGATTCGCTTCCGCACCTCAGCGTTTGGCGTTGCCTGCTGACCGCGAGCGCGAGCCTGACTCATTAGCTCCTGCTCCGTGATCTGGTTCTGTTGCTGAACCAAGCTTCTCGGCACCTCGATCGGATTAGCCTTGACCAGCTCTGCAACGATGGCCTCGGCAACGGCATTCTCGGACTGCTCCTTGAGCCGCTTCTCCAGGTCCTCGGTTACCGCCTTCTTCAGGTCCTCGAGCGTCTCGAAATCGCCCAAGTCCTTGGCGAACTCGTCGTCCAAAGTGGGGAGAACTCGCTCCTTCACGTCCTTGATCTTCAGCGTGAATACCGAGGTTTTGCCTCGCAGTTTGGGATCGGGATGAGCCTCCGGCATCTGCACATCTGCAGACGCCTCTTCCCCCGACTGCTTGCCCAACAGCGCCTGCTCGATCTCAGGAATGATGCCGCCGCTGCCGCCAAGCTCGACCTCGAAATCGCGAGCACCAGCTCCTTCCAACACTTCGCCATCCACGGTGATATCGAAGTCGATCGTCACCATGTCGCCAGCCTTCACACCGCGTGGCTCCTTCAGTGGCTCCAGCGTCGAATTGGCGCGGCGTAGGTTCTCGAGTTCCGCGGCCAGCGCGGACTCGGTCACGGTCGACGATGGCTTCTTAACATCGAATCCCTCGTACTTGAGCTCGGGGATCTCGGGCACAATCTCGACGCGCGCCTTATAGCGGAAAGGCTCCCTATCTTTCAGGGCATCGGGCTCGATAGCGGGCTGCCCCACCGCTTGCACCTTCTGCTCGGAGAGAGCCTTCTCGTACGTGTCATCGACCAACCGTTGAACCACGTCCTGCTCGATGCGCGGGCCGTAGAGGTGGGCGAGAACTTTACGCGGCGCCTTGCCGGGCCGAAACCCGCGGATCCGCGCCGTCTTTGACAGACGGGTGTACGCCTTGTTCAGCTCCGAGCTGACACGGTCAGCATCTACGGAGACGGCAAGCTCTAAAAGGACGGGGCTGATTTTCTCTACGACGACCTGCATTTTGAGGGCGCCATCCGTGCCACGTTGCGGCCCCTTTGGTCAAGCATGTCCACCAGGAACTGGCGCGAACCTCACTGGCCGAACTTGCACGTGGCCGTTGACGTCACTCTTCCAGCTCGCTTTCGTCCTCGTCGTCGGCTTCGTACTCTGCTGCTCGCAGAGCTGCTTCGAAAGGGTCGAGGTCGAAATCATGCTCTTCGGGAATGGGTTCGTTGATGTCGTCCAAGCTCCACCCGGCCCTAAGCCCGGGGCGGATATGATCGCGGGTGAAGTCATCGAAGGTTGGATACTTGGTTGTAAACATGTCGCCTATTCGGGCCTTATTTTCGAATGCTTTGGGTTAGAAGATGCAATTGTGAGCGGCTGCACAGGGAACGCGAGGACCTTGGCGCCAGTGCTCCCACGCCGTTCACTCCCTGAGTCGCGCCAGAAGGCGCGATTCAGTAAGGCGGCCGGCGTCGTGTCTTCTCTGGCCTCGAGGTCCAGGACCGAACGCAATCCAAACCGGTCACCACCACGCCGCTGTTCCCGCATAAAAACCACTCAGTCACACCAACAACTACATCTGTCCACACCGTATCCAAACGCGCCGCCAGCGCCAAAAATTCGGGTGTAACAGCCGCGATTTCGATAAGGAAGTCAGCAAGCTATGGGCCGTCCACGAATCATTGCCGTCGCCAATCAGAAAGGCGGGGTGGGCAAAACCACCACTGCAGTCAATCTGGCAGCCAGCCTCGCTGCGGCCGAGCGGCGCACGCTGTTGGTCGACCTGGACCCCCAGGCAAACGCGTCGAGCGGTGTAGGCGTGGCTCCGCATTCCGTGGAGTTAACCATCTACGACGCCCTCATCGGCAAGGCCGCTCTGTCGGACGTGATTCGCAGCACCCAAATGGATCTGTTGAGCGTTGCTCCTGCAAGCCAACACCTGACGGCGGTCGAGTACGAGCTTTTCGATGCCGATGAGCGGGGAACCCACTTGCGTGACGTTCTAGCGAGCCTCGAGCCAGGGAGCTTCGACTACGTCGTCATCGACTCCCCCCCTTCCCTCGGCGTTCTCACTCTCAACGTGCTCGGGGCGGCCGACAGCGTACTCGTTCCACTCCAGCCAGAGTACTACGCGCTTGAGGGCATCACGTACCTAGTGGCGACAATCGATCGCGTCCGCGAGTCGCTCAACCCTGGTCTGACGATCGACGGTCTAGTGCTGACCATGTGGGATCCTCGAAACCGTCTTGCTCATCAGGTTAGTGATGAAGTGCGCAAGCATTTTCACGTGTTCAATACCGTTGTTCCCCGCAACGTACGCCTCAGCGAAGCGCCGTCTCACGGTCTGCCAGCGCTACTGTACGACGTGCAGTGTCGGGGCGCTCAAGCTTATATGAGTTTGGCCCGGGAAATCATCGAAGCCCACAATCAAAAGCAGCAATGACTAGCACGCCGAGCAAGCCCATCAACAAGTCGCGGGGTCTGGGTCGAGGTCTCGACGTACTGTTGTCCAGCGGCAGACCACCCAGCACCGAAGGCAGCGCTCGTGGGGCGCAGTCGCCGGAAGCCTTTTCGTGTGCGCTCGAGAAGCTGGTGCCGAATCGGGAGCAGCCGCGACGCCACTTCGACGAGGCCGCGCTTGATGAACTTGCCGCCTCGATTCGCGCCAACGGACTCATCGAGCCGATCATCGTGCGCCGCGTCGGCAACCAGGACAAATTCGAGATTGTCGCCGGCGAGCGACGTTGGAGAGCCTGCCAGCGCGCCGGCTTGCGCGAAGCATTAGTTGTCGTAAAGCAGCTCGAAGACAAGAAGGCCTATGAGCTCGCGCTGATCGAGAACGTACAGCGGGAAGACTTGAACCCGGTGGAGTTCGCCCATGCTCTACGCAAGCTGATTGATGACTACGGGCACAGCCAAGAGACGCTGGCCGAGGCTGTGGGCAAGGATCGAAGCACGATCACCAACGCTTTGCGCCTGCTCAAGTTGCCTTCGCGCGTCAGCGAACTCATCGTCACGGGCGCGCTGTCCGAGGGGCACGGTCGGGCACTCTTGGGTGCTCCTGACGAAAAGGCTCTCGTACGGCTGGCTGAGCTTGCCGCGCGCAAGAAACTTTCAGTGCGCCAGGTCGAAGCCGAGGTGCGGTCCATGCGCCAGGGGCAAAAAGAGCCGAAGACGAAGACCGCTAGCGTCCGTGATCTCGAAACTCGCCTCGCCCGCAAGCTCGGAACGCGCTGTGAGGTTCGAGACAAAGACGGCAAGGGTCAGCTGCGCATCCATTACGGCGACTTGGACGAACTGGATAGGATCCTCGATCGACTCCTGTAGTCAAAGTCCGCGTGTGGCGCGGCCGACCCAACCATCGCCTTGCATCCAACTCCGGCTACAGCTTCTCGGCTGCTGCCCGCGAGGCCTCGGCAAGCTGTCCGCTCCCGAGCTCTGAAGCCTTCACGAAAGCCGCCTTAGCGGCCTTCTTGTCACCTCGTTCCCGCAGATTGTGTCCGAGGTAAAAGTGGGCTTTGGCGGACTTTGGATCGAGCTTGATGGCTTCCTCGAAGTCGGCCTTCGCGCCGTCTTCGTCTCCCTTGCCGTGTTTACACAAGCCGCGGTTGGTGGACAGTTCCGCTGCCGGTTGTTTCGCGATGGCGGCGTTCAAAGCCGCTATACATTCGTCCCACTGCTTCAGGCGGCCGTGGATATCAGCCACCGCTGCCAGTACGTCGCGGCTCTGCGAGTCGTGGAGTTTCATCAGCTCCGCTTTAGCTGCCTCAGCGTTGCCGGCTTTGAACGATGCTTCGGCAAGGATGAAACGCAACCCTTCGTCATCTGGCTTCTTGGCTACGACCTGGCGCATGACTTCTACCGCTTCTTCGGATTGCCCCCCGTAGGCCAGCGCCAACCCCTTGTTCTGCAGCAGCGCTACATCCTGAGGTGCGTGCCGTAAACCCTGGTTCGCCGCAGCTACTGCCTCGTCGTACTGCTCCAAGTCCAAGTGCAACGCAGACAGATTGAGGCTGGCATCGACGAAAGCCGGATCGAGCTCCAACGCTTTCTCGAAATGCTTCAGCGCCTCGGACGACTCCCCTAGCGCGGCCTCCGCCACCGCGAGATAGAAAACGGCTTGGATATCTTCTGGGCGCTGTTCGACCACCGGTTGCAGCAGCGCTTTCGCGCCCGCGTAATCTTCGGCCTCAATGGCCATCATGGCCTGCTCGACCTCTCGACTCGACGCGGGTGAGGCAGCCTGCTCCTCGTCGGCCAGCAGCGTTTCGGCGTCTGGCTGCTCGGCTGGAGCCTGCCCCCCGCAAGCAATACCTCCCCAGGCGGACGCGGCGCAGACGAGCAAAACGTCGAGGCGAAAGCGCGTGGGGAGAAGGTGGGCCGTGCGGAAAACGTCAGACTCCATGTTCACTCCTACTATCGGTTACCATCGGGACACTTCCGCGGCACCCTACAGCAAGCGCCAGGTTCTGTCACCGGTCCGGCGCTGGCGTCACGAGCTCGAGCCCCGTTCTAGTCGCCCAAGCCGCTCCGTCAGCCTATGGCGCAAGTCGGCAAGACGATCGACGTCGACCAACTTCTCGTGGTTTTCCGTCGTGACATAGAACACGTCGGTCACGCGGGCCCCTTCCGTGTGAATTTTTGCCAAGTCGATGCTCAGGCCACACTCGAAAATCGTCTCCGAGATCCAGAACAGCAGCCCGAGTTGATCTTTGGTGATGACCTCCACGATAGTTCGGTCAGTGGCGCCCTCGTTGTCTATGCGCACCTGGAGCGGGACCGCCGGCGCCGCACGTTGACTCACTCCTGCCGAATCACGTGGCGCCCCGACCAAGTCGAGCGCATTAACCTCTCCACATACCACCTGGCGTAGCCGACGCTCAACCTCTGGAAGCCGCTCCGACACGCTCGTCGGTTTAGAACCGCCGCGCACCCAGAAGGAGTCGAGAGCGCGGCGTTTTCCGTCCGCGTCCCTCCAGGAGTGGATTTGAGCGCTCACGACCTTGTACTTCGCCTGCGCGAATACCGCGCATACCTTAGCCAAGAACCCCGGCTCGTCGTCACCAATGACACAGATCTCTGCATGCGGCGGAGCTTCCCGAGTCACTGCGACGGCCAGTCCTTCCGAGGCGGCCGCAGCGAGCTTCAGGTGCTCCACGACGGCGTCCGGTTCAAATGCGGTAAGGTAACGCGTCGGGACCGAGCGCAGGAAGGCCTCTATCAGTTCGCTTGGAACTGACGCAGGCGCCCGTTTCCTTACCGACTGCACCAGGTTATCCGACGCTACTCGGCGCAACTCGCCGTCAACCAGGTATCGGTGAGTGGCAGCGAACAAATCGTCCAACATCTTCAGCTTCCATGGATTGAGCGAGGTTGGACTGGTGGTGGAAACGTCCGCAATGGTGAGCAGATACAGGTCGCGGAGCCCCTGTTCATTGACGACGGCCTTCGTGAAACTGTCCAGCGTCAAGACGTCATCGATGTCCCGCCGGGTCGCATAAAGGTACATTTTCAGATGGGTATCGACCAGGTTGGCCACAGCCTCGATAGCATCAGGCTCGAAGCGGAGGCGCGCCAGAATGCGCCGCGCCAAGTCAGCACCTCGCGCCGCATGTTTGCGGCCTCCGGTGTCCTTGCCCACGTCGTGAAGGAGTGTGGCAAAGAAAACGACCTCACGTCGCTCGCATGCACGCGCCAACTTGGTCGCCAAGGGCAGCGCTTTCGCCTCGACACCTCGAAAAACCCCGCGCTGCTTGTCGACAGCCGCTATGGAGTGCACGTCGACGGTATACACGTGATAGATGTCGTGGTGTACGCGCCCTACCACCGGCTTGAACTCGGGAATCATCGCCAGCAGAAGACCCACCTCGTGCAGCTCTGTCAGTACGGAACCAAACCTGAAGCGGGTCTCTTTGGGCTCGCACACGAGTTGCCGGAATAGTTCGATGCTTCGCGCGTCGGCACGCAGACGTTCTTGAAACGCTTCAGACGCAACGGCCCGGGAAATTGCCCGGCGCGTCGACTCCGCCACCTTCAACTCGCGCTTGACCGCTTGACTGAACACCAGAAAGGCAAGCCACGGCTCGAGGAAGAGCGCGTCTTCATCCTCGATGGCAATCGCATCGCCTACAACCTTCGTGCCGTCTCCCAGCGGGACCTCCCGCGGCTTGACCTTGGGCGGGGGCATCGCTCGACGCAGAATCATTTCGCTCGTGAGTTCCACTACTCGTGCATGGCGATAGTAGTCGCTCATGAACGCCTCAGCCCCTTGACCACCGGTGCCATAGCCGAAGACGCGAGCAAGCAACTCCTGTTCTTCAAAGCCGATGCGATCCACCTTGCGCTTCTTCAGCAGATGAAGGGCGTTGCGCACTCGCATCAGGAACTCGGTGGAATCGCTGAACTCCGTCCACTCGTCTGGTAACAACACGCCCAAGCCAACGAGTTCCTGCAGCTTACGCACCCGCCAACGAGCTCGAGCCGCCCAATGCGCCAAGTCCACGTCCCGCAGGCCTCCGCTCCCATTCTTCAAGTCCGGTTCCAGCAAGAACACGGACGCTCCGTAACGCTCCTTGCGAGCGTACGAAGCCTGCTGCAGCTTCTGCAAAAAGGCCCCGATGTCGTCAGGACCGAACACGTCGGAGTAGCAGCGCGCCAACAGCTGTTCCGACAGCTCCCGGCTCCCCGCCAAGTGACGCCAATCCAGCATCGAGGTCGCCGTCGGTAGGTCAGCCCTGGCGAGGTCGACCACTTCGTCCAACGGCACGACCTGATGACCGATGTTCAGCCCGACGTCCCAAAGAGGGTAGAGCAGCGCTTCCACCAGGGGAGCGCAAGCTTCCGGGTCCGACGCGCACAGCACTCGAACGTCCAGATCACTGTAGACGGACAAGGTACCGCGACCGTAGCTGCCTACAGCCCCCAACGCGAAAGGTGTGCGAGATTGCGTGACGGCCGTGACGGCGTGAAATAACGAACTCAATAGCCCGTCGATAGCTTGCGCATGGCGGCCTGCGGCGACAGCTCCGGCCTGCTCAGCATGGCCTTCGATGGACTGCAGCACTCCCTCCCCATGGTGCTGGAGATAACGCTTGAGCTCCGGGACCAGTTGGGACGACAGTCCCGTCAGCAGCGTTGCTTGGTGCGAGGGCGTGGCTTCGGTCATTTTCAATCCGACTGCAATAGCACAACGGTGCTGGCGGGGAAGCGCCGGTCCAGACGAAAAAGCTGCCGGAGCCTGTTTCACCAGCTCCTACGCCGCTTCCAGGCCTGCTTCTTGGGTTCTTCAAGTCCAGAGCTATGGTACCGTCCTGCCCCGGGAGCAACCGGTATCACATGCGTTCAACGGAATGGCCGCGCTGGGAAAGAAACCCGCGCTGGGAAAGAAACCCGCGCTGGG
>CAZNZA010000007.1:40834-51755 GCA_964577325.1 uncultured Polyangiaceae bacterium | reverse complement strand
CCGCGCTGGGAAAGAAACCCGCGCTGGGAAAGAAACCCGCGCTGGGGAACAGACCTGCGCACGCAAGCGCACTTGCAGCCAATGGGCAGTGGAGGTTCCTCGCTTTCCGATGGTCCCAGGCTGCATCTACAACGCAGACAGTGGCTCGCGGGCCTGTCGGCGGCGGCCGGGATGCTGCTGACGCGGCCCGGGATGGCGGGAGCCGCCGTTCCCATCACCTTGCAGACGCTACTCAGGCAGAGTGAGCACGTATTGGTGGGCACGCCCCAGGCGGCGGAGTCGATGTGGGAGCTGGTCGGAGACACGCGTCGGATCGTGACGTACACCCGAGTAGGGGTCGATGAACCCTTGGACGAGCGTCAGCCGAAGGACGGCGACGTGTTCGTTCGAACATTGGGCGGGGCGGTTGGCGACATCGGACAAATTGTTCATGGGGAAGCCGAACTGGAGCACGGAGCTCCAAGCGTGCTCTTCCTGAGAAGTCGCCACGACGGAACCTTCCGCATAACGGCCATGGCTCAAGGCCACTACCCCCTCGGGATGGACGCAGAAGGCAGCTTTCGCCTCGAGCTGAGTCCACGCTTGCCGGACTTCATCACGCAGGATCACCAAGCGGCTGTTGGGCAGCTGCGGGGCAAGACCCTGCAGTACGCGCACGACCTGATCAGGAAGTTGCGCCATGGGTGAGCACCGGTGCGCGGAAAGCCGTCCTCTCCCCGGTGTCGCGCGGCTGCAGCACACTATGAAGGGCCGTTTGGGCTTAGCTATGGCAGCGCTAGTTGCCGCAGTGGGCTACCCTTCGCAGGCGTCTGCGTACTGTCGCACGACGACTTGCGATCCTGCCGAAGAAAGTTGTCCGGTCCACCCGACAACGGGTTGTGGGTTATCAGGCATACCGTTGTACTGGCCCGACACCTGCGTGACGTTCGGGGTTCATCGGGCTGGGTCAGCGCTGCGCGGGATTTCCTTCACTGAGGCGCAAGATGCTGCAGAACGTGCGTTCCAAACCTGGATCAGTACGGAGTGCACGAGTGGCATGCAGCCCTCCATCGGTGTCGTGGCTTTGGGGGAAATAGAGTGCGACAAGGTGGAATACAACTACCCGACTCTGGAACAGCCAGACTTGGTGACGGCACCAAACGTCAATCTGATCGTGTTTCGAGACACGGCATGGCCGTATCTGGATGATGATGAGGATGACGGCAGGCAGACGCTGGCTCTCACCACCATCACCTACGGAACTAGAACCGGAGAAATTCTGGACGCGGACATCGAGGTCAACTCCCTCAACACCGCCCTGAGCACCGGCGATAGGAACATCACGAACGATCTGCAGTCGATCCTCGCCCATGAAGTCGGACACTTCTTCGGCCTTGCCCACTCCAAAGTGGCGGACGCCACCATGAATCCTCGCTACAACGTCAACGTCGCCGACACCACGTTTCGCACTCTATCGGAAGATGACCGAAACGGTATCTGCGAGATCTATCCTCCTGGCGCAGTGGCGGTCGGCGAGTGCCGCGGCGAAGGCCCACGCTTTGGCTTCTCTCGTTATTGCGCAGAGCAGGTTCAAGCCAGTGCCGGGTTGCTGTGTAGCCATACCCCTGGACGGCCTGCATCACGCTCGTCTCTGGGAATATGGCTGCTTGCCGCGGGCATAGCTGCCGGGGGTATGAGACAAGCCCTGCGCCGTCGAGCTGCCACAGCCTGACCCACGGTTGCTTAGGCCGGATGGGCTGGAGCCTGCACGCGCAAGCCTGCTGCAGCAATGAGCTCCTTGTCTTCCGTGACCTCGGGGTTCGGCGTGGTCAGGAGTGTGTCACCGTAGAAAATACTATTGGCGCCGGCGTACAGGCACATCAACTGCGTCTCGCGAGATAACTCCGTGCGCCCGGCGCTGAGCCGGATCCGCGACCTGGGCATCATGATGCGCGCACTGGCGATGACCCTGATGAACGCTAAGGGATCTAGCGGCGGTTGCTCGGCGAGCGGAGTACCGGCGACTCGCACCAATGCGTTGATCGGAACACTCTCGGGCTGCGGGTCCAAGCTTGCAAGTTCGACGAGCAAGGCGCAACGATCCTCGACGGACTCGCCCATGCCGATAATCCCGCCGCAACACACGGTGATCCCTGCCTGACGGACGTGCTGAAGCGTTTCCAGGCGCTCTTGCTGAGTCCGCGTCGTGATGATCGACTTGTAGTGGCGGGCGGAGGTGTCGAGGTTGTGGTTATAGGCGTCGAGACCCGCATCCTTCAGCTGTTGCGCCTGATGAGGCTTGAGCATGCCGAGCGTGCAGCAAGCCTCGAGACCGAGTGCCTTGACGCCGCGTACCATGTTCAACACGCTGTCAAACTGCGCGCCGTCGCGGACCTCGCGCCACGCCGCGCCCATGCAGAAGCGCGTCGCACCGTGTTCCTTTGCACGTTGGGCGGCGTTCAACACCTGATCCACGTCGAGCATGGCTTGGCGTTCAACGGCCGTTTCATAGTGGGCTGACTGGGGGCAGTAGGCGCAGTTTTCTGGGCAGCCTCCGGTCTTCACACTCAACAGCGTGCACAGCTGTACCTCGTTGTCGGCATGGTGTCGGCGATGCTCGGCACGCGCCCGGTCGAGCAGCTCGAACAGTGGAAGATCGTACAGCGCACGCGCCTCCGACAGCGTCCAGTCATGGCGGGGTTCACTCATGAGTTGGGTCTTAACTCAGAAGCCTAAGGCTTGACGAGCCGATTCCCGCGTCACCACTCCATCTCGCACCAACTGCCGCACATGCTTTTCGAACGTTTGCATCCCGTACGGGTGCTCTCCGCCCTCCATCAGTTCCTTGAGGGGCGGGTTGCCCACCGGGCGCTTCAGCGCCTCGCGAACGGAGCCGCTGGCCACCAAGACCTCCGCGGCAAGTGCCATCCCGTTGCCGTCTGCGCGAGGCAGCAGACGCTGCGCGATGATGCCTTGCAGGGCGTCGGCTAGGCGGTCGCGCAGACCGTCCGCGTCTCCTTCGACCAGTGAAATCATGCGGTTCATGGTTCGCAGCACATCGGGAGTATGCAGCGTCGACAATACCAGATGTCCCGTTTCGGCCGCCTTCAGGGCGATCTCCATGGTCTCGGCGTCACGAATTTCCCCGACATGCACGACGTCCGGATCCTGCCGCAACGCCGCCCTGAGCGCCGAGGCAAAGGTTTTGGTGTCCACGCCGATCTCCCGTTGGCTGATGTGGCACCGGTCGTCTTGATGCAGAAACTCCACTGGGTCTTCAATCGTGATGATGTGTCGGGAGCGGGTTCGGTTCAGATGATGCACCATAGCCGCCAAAGTGCTGCTCTTCCCGTTGCCTGCGGCGCCCACGCACAGCACCAGGCCGCGTTCCTTTTCTGCCAGAGTAGCCGCGACGGGAGGCACGCCCAATTCCTCTAACGTGGGTATATGCAACGGGATGTAGCGCAGCACGATGGCGAGTGTCCCCCGCTGACGGTAAATGTTTACTCGGAAGCGACCCACCCCCTCCGCTTCGAACGAGGTATCGTACTCAGTGAGCGCAGCGAGATTAGCCCGCAGTTCCGGATCTCGCACCAGATGTTGAGCGGCGTCGAGCGTGTCTGCAGCGGTCACTTTATCTAGCCGGAAGTAAACAATCTCGCCGCGTACCCGCGCACCGGGAGGTTGACCAACCTTGAGGTGGATGTCTCGCGCTTTGGCCGCCACAGCCTTCGCCAAAAGCTGAAGGAAGAACGTTTCGGAGCGGTAACGTCGGGGAACGACTGGAGACATGGTTGGTGGGGAGGGGCCTACTCCGTACGCACCGGAACGGCCGACTCCGCCAACGGTACGGCACGGCACGGTGCCTGGGTAAGCGAAACCACTCAGCCCCCGCTGCTGAACGAAGCCAGCGACTGCCGCGCGCTCTGCACATGATCGAACAGCATCTGGCGGTACGTGTCTGAAAGGCCCAGGAACTGCGGCGCCTGAACCTCGACGTGGGTAAGCGCTGCCGCGCAGTCCCCTGCTGCCTCGGCTTCAATCACCTCCGAGAGACGTTCGGCGAGCGCGGCAGTCTCGGCCAAGGCGCGGATCAACGGTAACCAAGAGTCCGCCCCATAGCGAGGAATGAGCCGGCAAAGCTTTCCCCGAGCCTCCCAAGCTCGATCGCTCGTAGGATACGCGGCAACGGCTGCCTTAGCGGCCGGCCCACCTCGGGCGATCGACTCGAGCAAGTCGCTAGCTGAATGCGTGCGACTCAGCTGCAGGGCCGCCCA
Organism: uncultured Polyangiaceae bacterium; assembly: GCA_964577325.1. Classification (GTDB taxonomy): domain Bacteria; phylum Myxococcota_A; class Polyangia; order Polyangiales; family Polyangiaceae; genus SZUA-265. The sequence continues at coordinate 47,499 of CAZNZA010000007.1, read as the reverse complement.
CTCGTCGCCCGCCGCCGCTTGGGCCCAGCGTGCGTCGAGCACTTGCGCGGACGGCACGCCGTCAGCTTCAAAACTCAGGGCCGGCTGTTCTTGCTGTGTGGCGGCGTCAAAGGCGTGCGCGGAACTCGACCCGGCTGCTGGATCACGGCGCGCACAAGCCGTGCCGACGCTGCAGCCAAGCACAGCACACAGCGCCACGCGCAGGCCGTGGACCTTCGCCTGCGAAAAGTCACGAGTCACCACGCGGCGCCACTTGTCCATCACCGCCACCATGACCGAAGCCGCCGGTCGAAGACAAGCGTACCCACTCCCCGCGGCAAAACCGCACAATCTCCTTTTGTTCCTCACGGTCACAGCTCTCCGCGGCTTCGATTATTTGGAGTCAAAGACACAAAAGCCGGAGCAGACTGGCCCAATCCGCCGTTGCCGGACTAATAGAGGGCGCGGAGCGTCGCGCGCCGCTCCGTCGTCAGTCGATGAACAAGCCCAACGCGGATAGTACAGAAACGGCGGCCATGGCCGCCCCCACCGAACCGGCACTTGGGCCGGACGGCTCTCCCGCGCCTTCCCTCACCATCAAACGAGCAACCCTGGTGGCTGCAGACGGTGGGGGCGACGCTGCCTCGAGCTCGAATGTCCGCCACATCGAAAGCTACGTGGGTTTCATCGTCGATGGTCGCTACCAGATCGAATCGATCATCGCGCAAGGAGGCATGGGGGTCGTTTACCTGGCCCGCCACCGATTGATCGAAAAGCCGGTGGCTTTGAAGATCCTCAGGCCCGAGCTCGTTCACAATCGTGAAATCACGAGGAGGTTTCTCACCGAAGCCCAGGCTGCCTCCGCAATCGGCAGCGAACACATCGTGGACGTTACCGATTATGGTGAATTGCCCGATGGCGCGACGTACATCGTGATGGAGTACCTCGACGGATACTCCCTCAACCAACGGATGCAGCGAGAGTCGCAGTTGCTCCCGCTACCGCTCGTGTTGTCCATTGCACGCCAGATCGCCGAGGCCCTTCAGCAAGCCCACGATGCCAGCATCGTGCATCGCGACTTGAAGCCGGACAACGTCTTGTTGATCACCAGGGACAAGCGCGACGACTTCGTCAAAATACTCGACTTTGGGATTGCGAAGGTAGCCAGTAGCCAAAACCAAACGACGACCGCGGGAAAGATCTTCGGCACGCCGCACTACATGTCCCCGGAGCAGGGCCGAGGAGACGAGTTAGACCAGCGCACCGACATCTATTCGCTGGGCGTCATTCTTTACGAAATGCTGTGTGGGCAAGTCCCCTTTGATGGTGAAAATCCGCTCGGCATCCTCACCCAGCACATGTATGTGGAGGTCAAGCCGCTGACGGACTTGTGCCCCAAGGAGCGGGTGAGCTTGGGTTTACAGTGCGTCGTCGCTCGTTGCTTGATGAAAAATCCGGCGGAACGGTACTCCAACATGTTCGAGCTCGCGTCAGATCTAGCTCGCCTCGAACGCCTAGAGCCGCCACTAGCATTGAGCTACTTTCAGACGACTGGCAACGCGCCCGCTCATCTTGCCTCAGCGCTAAAAAAAGCACCGGCTCGACGGCTAGGTTTGCTTCTATCTGCAATGTTCGCCGGCGCGTCGGTTGTTGCCATCGTCGTAGTTGGCATGCTGCAACGCCAGCCGCTCGGAGAAGAAATGACAGTGCCGACGACGCAGCTTTCGCCAGCGACAGCTCCCCCGGAACCGGTGGTGCTGCAGGAAGTCATGCTTGTCGCGGAGCCAATTGACGCGCACGTCTACCGTGGAAAATCCGATTTAGGAGTCATTCCATTGGTTCTCAAGCTCGAGGCTGGAAAAACCGTCGAGCTAACACTGCGGCGTCCAGGTTACCTCGATCAGACGGTCGTGGTAGATGGTTCTCAATCTCGGATAGCAGTTAAGCTGAAACGCGTTTCAGGGGTAACCGTCGCGCCTCCTCCGCCTACCGATGCAGGAGTGCGTGAGGCCAGGGTCGTCGACTTGAGGCAAGCGAGCCACGAGCCACTGTCGGGCGCGCTCGTGGACGGTGGAGCTCCGCTCTTCACACCGTGGCAAGCGAGCGCAGACCGGTACGCTCGAGAGGGAGCTACCGTACGCGATGAAGAATTCGAACGCCCGCTCAGCGAAGCGGAACGCGGCGCGCTCACTCCCCCCGGCTACCGCCCCCCCTCGAGCTTGCCAGAGGTTGAACTGCCACCGCAGAACCCCACCGGCTTTACCCCCTACCTTCGTCCGCCAGGGCCGCCCCCTACACCGATTTTTCCTTTTCCGTCAGTACCAGCCCAAGGCAGCTCGATACCGACGCCGACTTGGCTCTACCCGGAAGCGCCGCCCGAACCACCTCCGGGTCCCCCCCCCGCCCCGTCGTCACCCTGAGCCGCCAATCAGCCTCGTCGTTGCCCATGGGCAGACTACGCGGTAGAGGCGAACGATACTGGAGTGCCGGTTGTGAGGCGGCCCGCTCGTGGGGCGCAAAATCATTTCCCTATGCCTGGTTGGGTTGCGTTCGCGACAAGAGCAGGGCAAAGCTCGGCCATGGACAAGGTGCAACCCCTAGATGGCCTGAGTGCCGGGTCTTGGATACTGGTTGGCGGTGACCGCAAGATGCAGGTCAGCGCCGAACTCGCTCTCGCCTTCAAGCCAGGCGACTACCTTGCGGTGGTCGAGAGTACGGGCGAAGTGCTGCATGTCCCCGCCGAGGAGCGAACCTGCGCGCAAATCGCCGTCGACCGCGCCTACGAAGCGTTTGGACGGATGGCGGCAGTTTCGGACGAACAGATCTCAGCGTTTTACGAAGCTTTCGCACGCAGGCTCGCGGACGACGAGACTTGGGCGGCTATTCTGCATGTCAATGAAGCTGATGTAGCTCGGGCAAAAGCGCGCGGTCGTTCCACCACCCGGCTCGAGGCCACGGAGAAGCTGCGAGTGGGGATGATCGATGGACTTCGCGGCTGGGCAAGCGCTCCTTCTTCGCGAGGTCGCGTGCTGGAAGCGGTGCACCATGAGGGTTGGACGGCAGAGCTCGTCTCTGCAGAGCTGGGCGTCGTAGCCTTCGTTTTCGAGGGGCGACCCAACGTGGTGGCCGACGCAACCGGAGTGTTGCGCGGCGGCAATACCGTGGTGTTCCGTATCGGCCGCGACGCTTTACAGACGGCCAAAGCCATGACGCAATCGGCCCTCGCCCCAGCCTTGGAAGAAGCTGGCCTGCCCGCTGGAGCGGTGAGCATCGTCGACAGTGCTTCGCACGCGGCCGGTTGGGCGCTGTTTCTCGATCGGCGCCTTTCACTCGCTGTAGCGCGCGGCTCGGGCCACGCTGTCGACACGCTTGGCGGATTGGCGCAATCGGCGGGCATCCCCGTTAGCCTGCACGGGACGGGCGGCGCCTGGTTGTTCGCGAGCGATACCACGGACGCCACAAAGTTCGAGCAAGCGGTGTACGACTCGTTGGATCGGAAGGTCTGCAACACCCTCAACACCTGCTGTATCCCCAAGGCTCGCGCCAATGACCTGGTTCCGACGTTCCTATCCGGACTGGAGCGCGCCGCGCAGCGCCGAAAGCACCCTTACAAGTTGCACGTTGCCACTGGGGGCGAGAGCTACGTCCCGGAGGAGCTTTTTGCTCGACGAGTTCCCGTCGCTCGTGCCGAGGGAAACATATTGGAGTTTCAAGCAGAAGTTCTTGCCGCCGATCAGCTGGGGCGTGAATGGGAATGGGAGGACAGTCCGGAAGTGACCTTGGCACTGGTCGACGACCTGGATCGAGCCATTGCCACTTTCAACGAGCAAAGCCCCCGCTTCGTTGCCAGCCTGGTCAGTTCCGACCCAGATGAACAGGAGCGATTCTATCGTAGTGTGGATGCCCCGTTCGTGGGGGATTCGTTTACCCGCTGGGTTGATGGTCAGTTCGCGTTGAACCGCCCGGAGCTCGGCCTCTCGAATTGGCAGCACGGGCGTCTCTTCGGACGCGGGGGCATCTTGAGTGGCGACAGTGTCTATACGGTGCGCACCCGGTATCGAACGACTCGCAGGTAGGACGCGGCCGTTTCGGCCGAAGGTACAAGAGACGAATCGGAACCGAAGCCACCTCTTGCCCAATGCTCCTGCCTTGCGGTAGTAAGCGTGCCCCTTTTGGGAAACGTCTGGGTAGCTCAGTCGGTAGAGCAGTGGATTGAAAATCCTCGTGTCGACAGTTCGATTCTGTCCCCGGACACTGAAGGCCTGAGCGCAACCGCGTCGGGCCCGTATTGCGGCGGTGCCTGGAAATTGCGCCGGCGCAGCGCTAGTTGAGGCGGCGGCTGGGCATTTGCTGCCCAACAGTAACTCCAAATGCTCGTGCTCCCGTTCGCTTTTGGTGAGCGGCAATGGGGGTGTGAGAAACCAACCGCTCGAGCAAGCGGCTCCGCCCCTGCAAGCCTTGTGCAAACACATCCACACCGATAGTCTGGCCTTATGCGCAGTGTGGGGTTCCAGGCCGGCACGATGAGCGGGCGGATGCGGCGAGCGATAGCCGTGGCTAGTGTCATGGCCTTCGCTTTTGTTTCCAACAGCGCACTCGGCCAGACATCCCCGCTGGCAAACGTGCGTGAGACGGATCGCGACATGGCCCGCGTGCTAGCGCGACAAGCGTTCAATGAATTCGACGCCGGGCGTTACCTGGCGGCCGTGGAACGTTTCGACAAGGCCATCGTGCTATTCGACGCGCCCACCCTCAGATTGGGTAGAGGCGAGGCGCATGCAGCGTTGAGGAACCTCGTGCTCGCCGCGGCAGACTTCCGCGCGGCGGCGTCCCATCGACCTATCCCCGATGAGCCCTCCTCTTTCGCGCCTGCACGCCAACGAGCGTCGCTCAAGTACGGGGAGATCCAAGCCCGAGTGCCGCGTATAACGATCGTTGTCAAAAACGTCACTCCGCTAGTCACGCTGAACGGGAAGACACTTGGAATGGAGCAACTAAACAGTTCTCTCTTGCTCGATCCAGGGTCGCATGAGGTCGTCTTCTTGCATGGCGGACACCGCACGACCGAGACGCTGGTTTTGGAAGAAGGCGCCAATGAACTCCTCGAGTTCAAGGCGACTACCGTTCCTATTTCGAGTCCTTCGCAGGATAGCCCCCCGCCCACCGAGCCTCCCATCACTGCAACGGTCGTAAGCGCCGCTCTGATCGCGGGGACGGTGGTCTTCGCTCTCATAGGCAACCGTGCGTGGAGCGACTTCGAGGCTTCCGACACGAGTCGAGCCCGTGACTCCCAGCGGGAGAGCGATCGAAGCTCAGCCATGGCGTGGACCTGGGCCACCGCGGGTGTGGGCGCCGCCGCGCTGGCGAGTACCGGGGTGACGGTATACCTCTGGCTGAACCACTCCTCGTCCTCCACTGCGCGTGCAGAGCAAGCCTCGGGCGCTTCTCTTCCGGGTGTCTCCGGTGGGATAACGGGGACGTTTTAGGTCTCACGATGTTCAGTCCGCTGCCCGGCGTCATCGTTGCAGATCGCTACGAGCTCATTCGTGAAATCGGTCGCGGAGGCATGGGTTGTGTGTGGGAGGCCGTAGACACGGAGCTACGCGCCCCTTGTGCCCTCAAATTCATTCTGGAGCAAGCCGCAGCTTCGCCTGAAATGCGTACGCGATTCCTACGCGAAGCTCGAGGGGTAGCCAAACTGCAATCACCGCACGTGGTGAACATTCGCAGCGTAGGCGAGCATGACGACGCGCTGTTCATCGCCATGGAGCTGCTGCAAGGCGAGACGCTCAGGCAGCGCCTGGAACGAGAAGGGACACTCAGCCCCCAGGACACGCTGACCCTAGTGCAGCAAGTCAGCTCCGTGTTAACGCTCGCTCACGAGGCCGGTGTCGTTCACCGCGACTTGAAGCCGGAAAACATCTGGCTGTGGGCCAATCAAGATTTGTTTGTCAAAGTGATCGACTTCGGCGTCGCCAAACACTTATCGGACGGCGACTCATCGTTGAAGACGGCTACCGGTGCGTTGGTGGGTACGCCGCGTTACATGAGCCCCGAACAAGCGGCAGGAGATAAAGCCGTAGACCATCGTACCGATATTTGGTCGCTGGCCATGATAGCCGCCGAATGTCTCAGTGGCCGTCAACCCTTCGACGGCTGTGGCGTGCGGCAGGTGTTGATAACCATCATTCTCGGTCCGGTCCCTTCTCTTACAGAGCTCTATCCCGCAGCAACCCCCGAACTGGAGGCGTGGTGGAGACGTGCAACAGCCAATCGCCCCCATCGTATCCAAAGCGCGCAGGAATTGGCACGCAGCTTCGCCAACGCGTTGACCGCCCGCGCACCGCTTGTCCCGTCGCTGCTGGCGACTCCCATCTCAGAGTGGGTTCAGCCAGCGTCGAGCATCGACGACGAATCGGAAACGCTGCCCCTCGAAGCAGGGTCGGAGCAATTGATGACCCACGACTCGCGCCAACCGTGGAACTGGCGCAAGGCTTGGTTGGCAATTCCCATAGGTGCTCTACTGGTGGCGGCCTTGGGCTTGTTTCGCCTTTTCAGCTCCTTGCCCAATGGTACCGAAAGCCCCCTGGATGGGTCGACCCTCGTCAATTCGGACTCGGTGCTGTCTCCTCCCGTCGCGCCCCCTGCTGGTGAACCCACGCCTGTGACGCCTGGCGTGGAAGCCA
>CAZNZA010000007.1:38219-40734 GCA_964577325.1 uncultured Polyangiaceae bacterium | reverse complement strand
CAGCTAACGTTGGCGATTGGGCGGCAGACTACGAAAGGGGTGAGCCGAGCAAGACTCTGACCAAGAAGTTTGTTACTGTCGTCTCAGTTGAGGGACCGTGAAGACTTGCCTATTGATCTGCGCCCCAAAGTTGTCCGAAACCGCGGACTTCGTTCGTCCCCTGTCGCGGACGGACTTCTTTCACGAAGCGCTGAACGCTCCTCACATGGGCATCGAACTGCTGCACCCCACTGCCGTCGGCGCCGCGTCCTTCCCCGTCTGGCTGGATCAAGTCGCAGGCGGCACGCAGGCGTCGGTGCCAGACAAGCGGCTTCAAAACGTCTTTCAATCGCCAAGCCGAAACCAAGGCCTGTTGTTCTTGAAGGCTCCTGCACGTAGCGATGTGCGGCTGACGTTCGAAGGTGCACGTTACCACTACGCCGGCCTCGAAGCCGCCGACGTCAACCATCCCGACTCCCTCGTATTCCGCGCTGGAGGCGGAAACCTGCGCCGTAGACTGCTACGCGAAACGCGGCGGGCGGGTGACGAGCTCACACACTGGCAGATCGGCGTGGCCAGGCGCGAACGCAGCCCGGAAGCCTGGATGAATCCGCTCGTGTTACGTATTCAGTTGGATGGCACCTCTTGCGCGGTCCCGCCTGCTGACGCGCTGCCTAGCGATACGCGCGTAGCATTCGCCCAGCTCATGCAACACACGGACGTGTTGGCATTGATACCTGGTTTCGAACCGGCAGACGATGTTCGCTGCCGCGCTTGGCGAGCCATCTTGCAGCGTGCCAGTGACGATCCGTCGGCTATCGAGCGCTTGGTCCTTGGTGACGGTTCGGCGCGGCGCGCGGACAAGGAGGAGGACGTAGCGTGGGCATTTACGGCGCTCGACGCGCTCAAGGGAACCTTCTCCATCGAGGGGCACGGCGATCCAAGCCCGCGCGCCCGTCTCAAGTATACTTGGCACCCACACCCTCGGGCTGCTCCGAACACACTCTGGTTCGGCTCGCAACTCGTTGCCCGCTGGGGCCGAGGGCATTCGCTCGTTCCGACTCAGACATCTCCCACCGACAGGCCCTCCGAGCTGAGTTCGCGATGCTCGTTTGCGACGGCTCCGCTGGAGCGCAGTGAGATACCGAGAGCCCGAATATTGAGCCAGCAGGACGTCCTGTCCTTCCCTCAACGGATTTTCGCTCTGGCGCCGCGTCAGTTCTCACCCGTTGAACTCCAGGCAGCGACGCAATCTCTGCCGGAGTACCTCCGGCTGTGTGCAGGTTGGCAAGCTGAACTCTCGACCCAAACCACACTGGACTTTTTCCAGGTGTTGCTCGAGGACCTCCTCCTTCACCGAGTACCCTTCGAGCAGCGGATGCATCGCAGGTGGTTTCGTCTCGTGGATAATCAGCGTTTGGCGACGGACGTGCCGGCCTTACTCGACGATCTGGCACGGGCGCTCGTCGTACCGCGCTCACCGGTCCTAATAAGGCTGCCGAAACCCACCGCCGACTCTTCCACAGCCTACGTCGATGTGATCGCCGCTGTTCCCGGAGGCGCCCGAGCGCTGGTGTGGTCGCTGCTTCGCGAGCGGCCCACCCCGCAACGGGAAAGAGCCATCGCGTTGACCATGGGGTGGTGGAACACGTGGCACAGCAGCCTCTTCGATGATCCCGCCGACGTGAAGCTTCATTTCCGAAACACAACGTTCGAACTGGGCGCCGCAGTTCTCGGTAAGATCGCCTTGGGCGGAGCCGCGAATACCAAATTGGAAGAAACGACACCCGTACGCTTTTCCGTTCCTTTATAGTTCCGTGTTCTGCTGCGGCGCGCCGTCCGTTGAACGTTCATCAAGAAAACACTAATCCATGGCAAATACCAGCTTCCGGGAACTCATCAAACAGGCCAACATTCGAGCCAAGAACGACGACCAGGTGTTGTCGTTGGCTCACGTATACGTCGTGGCGCTGGAGGAACTAGCTCCAGAAAGCGAGCGCCACCGAGCAGCAGCCGAACGCATAGCGGTGCAAATACTCCCTCAACTGAGCCGCGCCGGTCGGGGCTACAGCAAAGGGCAAGACGTCGCGACCTTTGCGTGGCAGGACGCCGAGCGCAGTTATCAGCAGTATGTGAAGAGCAAACCGCCTTCGAGCGCTCCTCTCGCGCAGCAGGTGTTGGAGTGGCTGTTGGAGGTCGACTTTTCGGACGCTTCTCAAAAGTGGTGCCGGGAAGCGTGTCGCCGCGCGGGACTGTTACCTAGCGCTAGCACGACTTCGGAGTCGACCGTTCCGGAGCTTGGATTCGGGCGCCCATTCGAGCCCTCGAAGGCTCCTTCTGGCACGCTCTTCGGTCGCGAGGCGGAGTTGCCGAAGCACTTGGGATTTTTGGCGTTAGCCTTGCAGCAGAATTCCCACTACTTGCTGGTGGGTAAGCCGGGCGTGGGCAAGTCGCGATTTCTCGAACAGCTTCTGGCTCGCGCGGCGGCAAGCAATCGAAACGCGGCCGAGCGTCAATTCGTGCTTTTCGGACGTCG
>CAZNZA010000007.1:17391-38119 GCA_964577325.1 uncultured Polyangiaceae bacterium | reverse complement strand
GAGCTCGCGCTCCACCTGGCAGAGAGCACCATCAATAGAGCCCGACACCGCATCGAATTCTTGAACCAAGCGCCGCTCCGCAGCGCCACGGTGGAGGATCTCTGGGCTCACGTGGTCGAAGAACAGGGGCTGAACCCAGAGATTTTCGGTAAGGATCCAAAGGAATTCTACGACAACCTGCGCAGTCGCTTGTCGGGTAAGGTTATCGGTCAAGATCACGCGGTCAGTCAGATTTGTTCCGTCTTGGAGATGCAGGCTCACCGACCTCCGCAACGCGCTCCGCGGGGTCGCTTTCTGTTCATAGGTCCGCCAGGCGTTGGAAAGACCGAGCTCGCTCGTTCATTGGCCAAGGAGCTCGGCTTTGGTGACGAAGGCTTCTTCGTCTTCAACATGTCGGAGTACTCCTCGGAATCTGCTCGTACCCGCTTCATGGGGGCCGACCCAGGTTACGTCGGCTTCAGTACGACGCGCACCATATACCAATGCGTCCGCGAGCGACCCGCCTGCGTCATCCTCTTGGACGAAATTGACCGCGCAGATGCCAGTATCCAAGATATCCTGTTGTCAATCATGGAGGGCGAAGGCAAAGACGCCGAAGGTCAGCCCGTTTACTTTTCACAAGCTATTTTCGTGATGACGACCAACTTGGGGCAAGAGGCAGTCCAAGCCGCTTACGCCGATGTGCAGTCCGGTAGGCACACGCGTGCCGAACTCGTCCAGCTTTTTGGTGATGAACAACTGCGCCGCCTCGTGTTGGAGGGCGCTACCGATGAGACAGAACTCGCCATGCAGCAAGAGCTGGACACGCGCGTGCAAGCGGAGAAGAATCGCTTCCAGCAGGCCCGCAACAAAGGAGAGCCAGGTGCCAGCTTGGAGGCTATTGCTCGTTACTCAGAACTCAAGGAACTCAGACAGCGCCTAGACCGCTCCGTCCGCACCAGTCCGTTGGACCGAGCCCTTCTGGATCGCATCGACTTCATCATGCCGTTTTTCCCAATCAAAGAGCCCGAACTGCTCGCCAGGATCCTGGATCTCAAGTTACGTGCCTTTGGGTGGGAAGACTGTCCTGAAGAGACCAAACGAACGATATTGAATCAAGCTATCGCGCAACAAGAATCGGTGCGACCGCTTGAACGCCTCGTCAAGAAACACCTGTGTAAGGAAGCAACATGAAAGCAAAAGAACGAAAGAGCGTTCTCTCCTCCTCCAATCAGCGCCTCGTGATCATGGGGCTGTTCAACACCACCGGATGCGCAAGCACCCCGTCCAACGGCGTGTCTTTCTCTGGCATGGGTGGCGACGACAAACCGAAATTATCTGTCGCAGATTTCTTTCATCACATCGCCCCGGAGCTCCGCTACGAGCGCGATAAAACGATAAAAGTGGGGGACACGTCTTTCAACTCCTTCAAGTTGAGAACCCCTGCTTCCGCGGGAACTCAGGGTCACGGCCAGGCGATCACCCAAGACAGTCCATTTCTCAGCTCAGGCGACGGGTCGCAACAGGGTACCAGCGCTAAGCAGTGGCAAGAAGCCGGCGGGCACCTATTGAAGGGTCTTTTGGAAGATCTCGACGAGGTGACGCGCTTCGCTGACGGGCGGTTCAGCGCAGCCCTACTCAAGCTCGCTCGGCGTTACATGATTGACTACGCCGACAGCAGACTGGCAGACGACAAGGTGGACCGCGCGGATTGGGAGGCCCTTGCCTACGACCACACGTCTGCCTCCTCTATTCTGAACTACATGACGTGCTACGGCGCAGACGAATCGAACGCGCGGGCTGAGGCATCCAAGGCGCTGAACGCCCATGCCGACGGCGCTTCAGCTCCCCTCACCCCTCATCGCGTCGAGCAACTTCTTGCTGGGCTCGAGCAGTGCCGGCGCGTGATCGAATCTGGCGCCGAGGACGACGGCATCCTTCAGTCGATCTCTCGGGACAGCAACTATCGCTACCTGGGTGACTACGCAGGCTCGAAGTATGGCATCCCAGTACCCGGCGCGGGCGCCAAAGGCTTCGTTGCCCACTATCGCTACTACCGCCAACGCTCCGATGCAGTGCATCGCTTCGTGCGCAACGGATCACTGCACTCCTACCTGTTTCTGTGGCTGGCCGGGAAGTACACCCCATTCGAGAGCGCCGAGGAATTTCCCGTCGTGTCCAAGGTCATGTTCGATCTGGGCGTGGAGGGGCAGGGCGACAAACGTATCCCTGGCGAGACGGCCGAGGAGCGAAAGCGCAACTCTCAGATCGTGCGAGAAGCCGAATCGGTGGTGTCTGAAGGAGAACGAGCCACCCTCAAAGAGAGCAACACCTACGAGCGCTTGGAAGCCATCCTGCAGGAAGGCATCTTAGAAAAGCTCCAGCCGGAGAGGGCATTCCGACGCAGTGCGCTGAACAAGCGTAACCGAGAGCTGTTCGTCACGCTTGGCCAAATGGCTGGCGGTCGAGCTGGGCAGATCCTCAACCAGGCAACCGACAAGGCAGAAGCGCTGTCGAGAGTGTACCGCGCCGTGAAGAACGTGAGAGCGAAAGAGGGCGAGGTCCTGCAACTCGCAGAGTTCGAAGCAGCACTCAAGCGGGTGCGCTCGCCGCAGATGGCGGCTTTCATCGATGCTGTCAGCGAGCAGATCTCCAGCCTGAAGGTCGAGGGCGATGAGCTCAAGGCGGCGGTGGGTGAACAGGTCGTTCGCAGCATCGCTGTCGAGACCAAAACCTACTTTGACAAGAGTTGGCTCCAAGACATGGACGCCATCGACGAAGAAGTGAGGATGTTGGGAGACATCTACGACCTGCGCAATAAACTCGATGTCGAGCGCCGTGACGACGCGTCGCGGGGTATGCCCATGACCGTGTTGACACAGGAGGAGATCTCCATTCTCGCTCCGGTCGAGGCAAGTGAGGCAGATCGAGACCGCTACGCCAAGAGCATCGAGAAAGCGGCAAGTGCCGCGGGCCACCAAAACAACCGCCCCATATCGACCGACCTAGCTGTGCCGGTGAAGCTGGAAGCCAGTGTCAAAGAGTCCGTACAAGGCGTAATCAAGAATGCGGAGGGCAAGCCTTTGGCAACGGTTGCCTCCGAGCCGGAGCGTGGCTTGCTGAAGGCTACCATGATCGAGGACATCTCTGCCGATGAGCTACTGAGCGAGAACAACACGCTCTCGCTGGGTGACTTGGGTGATGTCAAAGTCGTTGACTTAGAAGGTTTGGACTTGCAGCCCCTTGCGTCCGCAGTCGAGGAGAACAGCCACCAACTCGAGGGCGTGGCCAGTAGTTTCGGTTCCTACTCAGAAACACAAAAGCTCATTCGAGAAAAATATGCCGCAGAGCGGAGCGAGAAGGGCGACACAGCGTTCACCCGCTGTGCAAGGGCGTTGGCATTGGGCGAATACATGGCAGCTACTCCTCCCGAGGAGAGCAACCTTGGCGTCGCTGACCTGTCCAACGTGCTCGGTATCTCTCTAGATATCGTCGAACACCTGGGCGAAGTCGGGGATCCGAAGCTTTTTTCTGCCGGAACGACTCTGCCGCCGGACGTACTGTCTCGGCTGAATCTGAGCCTGCACTATCCCGTTACGAACGCAGGAGAGTTGAGTCGAGTGCTTCAGTATCACTACGGCCAATGTGAATCCCTGGGTGAACTCAGCGACTACTTCAGTGAACTCCGGTCGATCAAGAACCTGTTTCAGTCTTTGGAGGGTACCGACGCTGAGGTCACCGTTTACAACTGCAAGGTTGCTGACCATGCGGGGAAGAAGAAGGGGCAGGTGCGTCAGGCACGGGACCTGTTCGTGGTGAAGGAGCATCCGGTCGCGGCATACCTCACCGCCCAAGCTGAGCCATCCAGTGCCAGCATTGCGGCACTCAGTAGACGTATCGTTGCTACCCTGAAGCGGCGCACCGACGATACCGCCAGCCTCCAACTGCCGGTGTTGGTTTCGCCAGTGCCCGTCGACACGACCGGTTCCGTGTTTGCCACCATCTGTCCCTCGAACGTCCCCCTTCCCACCATAGCCAAGGGCGGTACTGACGCTGCCGAAGAGGAAGACGCCATCCCTTGCACCAAGGCCGATCTGGACCCTTATCTTGCTTTGGCCGCGTCTTTGGTGGTCGGTGGTGCGGGGCCTGAGCTGGGCCTCATCGATGACATCATGGACGACCAGGCCATTACGGTCGAGAAACAGCTACGCGTGACACCAGAGGATCAACAACCGTTGACGGACGTCATGCGGGAGGGTTGGTTCGCGATCGGCGGCGACCTGTGCTTGTCGCTGTGCACTACCAAGTGGATCAACGTGTGCTTGCTGCATGATGGTCAAAGGCCGGAGGAAGAGATCGGTAGCTTGATCACCTCCAACTGCCTTCTCGCGCTCAAGGATGCCGCAGATCCGAAAGCGGAGGGGTACCTGGTCCCAGACTTGTTCTACGGCCTAGAGACGTCCTCCGTCACGAGCACTAAAGAGGGCTTCCTCGCGTACATGCCTCACGTGTTCGAAGGCAAGAACAGCGCGCCTCTCGCCGGACGTACCCAAAAGATCGGGCTTAACGCCGGAACGTTAGGGGTTCACAACAAGTCCACTGGCAAAGCCCACAACTTCGGGGAGGTTAGATTCTTAGGGAACCTAGCCACCATGCTCGCATCCTCAGGCAGTGACGAAGACGCCGACGAATGACGGATGCGGGCGCTGATACACATCGGTAACGCTCACAACAGGAAGAAGGGATCACATGACCTACACGCTCTTTGAATCGGGTAACGCGGTTGGAGGAGACTCGTTCGAAAGTTTCTGGATGTTCGTTCGGTTCTCCGTCAACGCACAGACCAAGAAGCTGGAGATCCAAAAGAAGGGGAACTACTTCGCTTTCTACGGCTCATCGAGCAGTAATAGCCGCAGCTTAGACTTGCCTCAGTTCGGCGACGAACCTGGTTCAGTGCAATCGAAGCGATACGAGCTGAAGGGAAAGAACGACCTTTCCCTAGGTCTGAACTCCCTCTCCCTCCAAGAGAGCCGATGCGCGGATTTCAGCAACGAGTCATCACATCTGCACCTATTCGAGTTTCTGGCGACCCCTGACCAGGGCCCCGCAACCTGGCTCGATGATGGAGGATGGAATGCCACCTATGAGAATCGGTCGATGAACGATCTGCCTCAGGAGCCCTTCATTCCCCACCTCATCACCTTCGGCGACTGCTCCGAGCGAGATTGCTACTGGACCATGTCGCGAGATACTCAGCTTGGCACCGGGCGCTTCGGTGTCGTGCTGCCGTTCCTCAAGAGCTCGTTGTTGACGAACATTCTGAGCAACGCCGAAAGCGCGTGTCCGAAGCTAGAGCTCACGGTCAACGAACAGAAGTGGACGGCTTTTGATTCGGCCCCTCTGCCTGGAAACCCAACGGGATACGTCATGGTTTGTTCGGGCGTGTTTCGACAGATGTCGCTAGGTTCAGAGATAGAGCGGTTGCACCGCATCACGTCGGGTAGCCCGGCAGCCGAAGAAATCCTCGACCATCTATCGGACGTGTGCGAGCGCAGAGGGCGCAGTGAAGAGGATCGACAGATGTTGATGACGCGCACCCTTCAGACGGCGCATATCACCAAAGACAGTTCCGTGGTTCAAGAAGACCCACGACACCCGACGGAGGTGCTGTACGTGGATCTGAAGCTGTTGCAGCCGACGGAGCGCTTGATTCAGTACAAGTAACGTCGTTTGCTCTCCGCGTCTTGACAATCCACCTGTTGTCAATTCACCGTCAGCGATTCACGGCCGTACAGTCCGCTACCACAGTAGCGACCGTTGCGGCCGTGCGTTGTCGCCCCTTCCCGATTCGCCGGCAGCTGATGCCCAAAGTTCACATCGTCACCTGGCGCAGCGATGGCCCGCAAGGCTCGAGCCCGTGCCAGGGGGCACGTTAAAAGATGGCAACTGTAACTCTCAACCAGCAAAGTTCTCCGTTCGATGGAGTCCACCTGCGCATCAGCGCGGGAGCGGGACCCGTGTTAGAGCTTGCCTTACCCGCAAACCATCCCTGGAAACTCGAAGATGGTGGTGTGGTCGCCGCACTGTTGGGCGCAAGAGGCGAGTTAGCTTGGGGTAGCCAATCCATATCCTTTCGCATAACGGGCTTTCGCTCGACGCCGGGTGGCGCTGACCAAGTCGTGGGAATCGTGCTTTCTGACGAGGTGTTGGATTGGTTCGAACAGCGCCGCTCGGACACGGCAGCGACGCACACGCTCGTTTACCAGCGCCAGGAATCGGATGCTAACGGCTGGGCTTTTCTGCGGCGCGTCCTTGGCGACAAGTTTGCGGTGCCGCATGGCGCGGAAGCCTTGGATGCCTGGTTGCCCGTTGGAAGTTGTTTTCTGAGGGCTGCCGGCTGCGACAACTTGGTCCATCAAAATCGAGTGCTGGGACTGTTAGCTAATACCGCAACCCAACCGTGGGGTTGGTGTGCGTTCGACGCGGAGGGCTCTGAAGAGCCGCTGCGTTTGCTAGGGTTGGATGCTCCCGTTTTCGAGCTCGACAGCGATTGGTCCCCCAGCGACCTGTCAGAGATGTTTCTCCCCCATCGAGCCTTGGGTCCGTCGGCACCCGCAACCAAGTTGCGCCGAGAGTTTGGCACCCTGGAGTTTGACGATGCGGCTACCGTGCTGCGCGAGCTCACGCGCTCAGGGCTCGAAGGAGCCGTGGAGGGGATGTTCCCGGGCTCCGAACAAATGTTGTGCCTCCCGACTCAAGTAGGTTTGGGGGGGATCACGGCCCTTTGCCCATCCATCTCGTATCACTTCGACATGCGCTCCCACGTCGAGGAGCGCCAAGTCGCGCTGCAGTCGGAGTTGCAGATCGTTCCCCTACCCACGCTGCCCGCGCTCAGCCCGCGTCGGCTCACGGCTGCCGGCACCTTCGTCGAATGGACGGAAGCCTCGCAAAAGCAGCGTCTAAAAATACTCCCTCCAGATGAACAGTGGCAGATGATGGGCGACGGTGACAGCCCGGACGTCGAGACCGCGGATCCGGAAAAAGGACTTGTCTGTGAAGCTGTAACACCGTTTGCGAGTCGAGCTGGGTGCGCGGGGTTCTATGTGAGTCACCGCCCAGACGACGCAATGCTGGTGGAGATCACCGACTGTGAGGTGCCGCGTATGGTCGGGATGCGGCAAGTGTACTCCGAGGGTTTAGAATCGGTGGACGTGGTGCTGAACTCGGAAACGGTTTCTATTTCGGGGCTCGCCCAAGATGCGGATTTGGCAACCGCCGACGGCGTTGCGGTGGACGGCGCAGCCGGCACGGTGGAGGTGTTTGCCGCCCAACACGTACGCCTGAAGCAAAAGGTGACCGTGACCGACGAGAATACGAAGCTCGAGCACAACGAGCACGTCACTGGTTCGGCAACGATCGACGGCGACACCGTCATCGGCGGAAAGACCGACATCGAAGGGGATACCACGATCGCCGCGACGCTAGAAGTTGGCGTCTGACGGGCCCAGAGCGAGAGCTCCGTGACGGCTACGCAGGGGACGCGACGAGGGACGCTGGGAACACAAGGACCATCGTTGCTCCCTCTCGAGCGCCGGGTGAGGCTGAGCCCAGCACGGGGATGCCTCAGTTGCTGGCTTTTTGATGGGCCGCTTTTGCGTTTCCATGCGGGGGACAGTATTATTCGCCGGTTCCTTCCCCCCTCGTCACGATCGAGCGCGGTCGTCAGGGCGGGACGTACCTTCTTGCTCACCCATGCTCTACACTTTCGCCAAGACGCGCAGCGTTGGCTTTGCTCTCGCACTGAGTGCGGGATTGGCGAGCTCAGCCGTAGCCGCCGATTCACGCCTTCCCCCTCCTCCCCAACTCGTCTCCAAGTATTCGCGCTCGAAGACTCCAGGCGCTCTCCGTATCGCCAACACCGTCCCCCGCAGCAACTGCGGAAAAGTTACGGGGGTGGAGAAGTGCCGGGAAAATGACTTGCGGCCCCTCGACGACAGAGGTGGAGTGACCCCCACGGGCGAGCAGACGATCAAGCGCCTGCTGAACTATCCTCTGAACCCCCGAGAGTCGGAGGCGATTACGCTCCCTCCGCTCCTGGTCCAGCTGCTCGTGCACCTGAGCGACACCTTCGGGGGCGCGCAGATCTGCGTCGTTAGCGGCTTTCGCTGTTTCGAACAGGGCGGGAAAAGGTGCAATACGTTCCAGAACCAGAACTCGATGCACCTGACCGGCGCCGCTGCAGATATCGTTTTGTTGGGCGTGGACGCGGTGGATCTAGCCTCCTATGCGTTGTACTTGAATCAGACGCATCCGGACTTCAAGAACCGTCTTGGCGTGGGTTACTACCCGAACCAGGAGCACGTACACGTCGATGTCCGTGACAAGCACAAGTACTGGGTGGACTATTCAGCGGGTGGCGAAGCTCCGAAGTACGATTCGTCTCACCCTTCCCCAGTAGAGGCTTATCACAAGTACTATGATCCCAAGATCGCACCACCTAGGCCCGGAGGGCAATGCCCGGTGCTCGACGCGCCCGTGGATGAAGGGACGGAAACTGCCATAGAAACCGTCGAGGTCAGTACCTATCGTTGGCGAAATGTCTTGTACACGGAGCCTCCCTTGCGCGGAAGTGTCGACTATCGACACGCCTTCGAGTCGAAGAGCATCGAGTTCAAGTCAGTGCCCCTACTGAAGGACCTCGAGGCTTTGCGGTGAGACGCATTGCTGTAGGTTCGGCTGTTATCGCTGTCCTTTTGAGCGCTGGGACGGCAGTGGCACAGGACTCCGATACGGGTTGCTCAACCGCGTCTACTCCTGACCTTCGTGCTCTCGAGGGCAACGAAGAAGCCCTATTACTAGCGGTGTCGTCGGAGTTGATGTGTCTTTTGGATCGGCAACAACCACGGCTACGGGAAGCGATACAACTCACGCGGCGATACTTCGACGTGAGCGACAACCCCGCCTGCCAGGTGTTGTTGCTGAACGCAAAGTTGCACGTTAGAGCCGCGTTACAAATCGAAGCTCTAGCCGAGCCAACCGCGCAACAGCGGGATGACTTGGGCCGTCACTGGCGGGCAGCGTGGGAGATGGCGGCGGGCATCAGCTATGCGTGGGCGCAGCACTCGACACCAGACGACGAGGCGTTTCGCTCATGCGTGTTACCCGCACGGCAAATCCTGAAGAACTATCCGTCCGTCACCATCACCATCGAGCCAGAGAACATTACCAACTACGAGCTCTGGTGGGATGGGTTCCAACGGACGGACAGTCTGCCCCGGATCCTTCCAAATAAGCACCACGAGCTCATCATCGATCCGCCGCACAATCATCGCGTGACGGTTTGGGTTGATCAAGGTTGTGCCCGTACTTCAGAACGTAAACTCACCCTTTACCCAAGTACACGCTACCGTGACCCGTACGGCACCCACCAGATCCGCGTGTTGTTCACTGATCTCGATGACCCTGTGCCGGAAGATCCTGTCTGCGGTAAGACGGGCAAGCGGAGGCAACCTGCTTCTGACGACGGCGCTGCGACTGAGCTTCGGTACTACGAACCACTTTTTTGGGGCGGCATCGGCGCCGCCGGTGTTGGTGGCATTGGATTACTGGTTTCTTTGCTTCAGGCGAGCAGTCACGAATCAGAGGGAGCGGCGTTAGCTGACCCCGCCGTGTGTGATCCCTACACCCCACTGTGTCCGGTCGAAGCCATTCAGTGGGAGTACGATCGGCGCGATGCGTGGCAAAATTGGGGAGCCATCCCTTCCGGCATATTGCTGGGCTTGGGCGTCGCGGCCACCGTATCGTCGTTCTTCCTCGTGCCCGAAGAGGGCGGAGACGCTGCGTCCGACGCCTCGCTCACTCCGTTCGTTACCACGAGTGGCAGGTCTGGAATGATTGGTGTGCAGGGGCGCTTTTGATTGCCGCCGCGCGAGGTCAGAAGGTTCCACTGACGTGAACGGCGGCCGAAGTAGCCTGAAACGTGGGGAGGACCTGCAAGCCGGGTCGAGAGGACGCTTCGTCGCCAGGTGGCTCGGCCAACAACCATGCCCCCACAGCCACGGCAGCACCGACACCACCGACGATAGCTGCCGTCGTGGTCACGGCGAAAGCGCTGTCCCTTTGGTTCCAATAGTCTTCGATGGCCGTGATGACTTCCGTCGTGCACGCCGCACTCGGCTCGCCACACCCATTCTCGCGAAAGAGGGCATCAGCGTCGCTCACTGCGGGGCTTTGAAAGCCAAAGTAACTCACCGCAGCAACCGTTGCGCCAACGCCGGCCACGGTCAAACCTATCCAAGTCAGGGTCGGTACCGATCTCGATGCTCCAGACTCGGGTGGCTCGGTTTCGGAAAGAGCAACGCGGGCGGTGCGTCCTCCGGTGAACCCCAGCTCCAGGGTCGTTTCACCTTGGGCCTGGTCGGCGGGACACGCCAAGGGCAAACGTCGCTGCCAGGTGGCCAACCCTTCCTCCTCCCGCTTCCGCAAACCCACCTGCGCATCGTCGAGGATGACGCGCGGTGACTTCCCGACCGGAAGTTGCCCCTCTGCGAGCTTGAGCGAAAGGGTATAATCGCCGGCAGTAAACAGGTAGTCCCCGTTCTGGATCCGCTGGTTGGTGAACTGGCTGGGGTTATAAACTTCAGCCACGAACTGAGGCTCCCCAGGTCTTGGCGCGCCGCCCAGTAGCTCTCCGGACACACGCAAGCGCACTCTGCAGCTACGCTGGATGCCGATTCCTAACGTTAACTTATGAACGGTTGGGCCGCTCGATGAGCCGGCAGGAATGATGAGGTCGAAGTCCAACGCCTCGCCCTTGCCCAGAGGCTCGCCGTCAAAGCGTTTGTCCAGGATCAGCTTCTCGCCCGGATGAAGGACAGGCCGCTGTACCCGCACCTCGTGGCGGCCGCGGAAGATGACGTGTCCAGGTAGCGTCTCGTCGTCTCCCTTTGCTGCTGACTCGCCTTGGACCGGCACAGACCGGCCGTCCACGGTGACCACTGCTTTTCCGCGCAGGCGATTCAGCGCGTCCTCTACTTCTATCACCAGGAACGTGCCGTGTAGACGGATGCGCTCGATGACCTTTTCTCTGAGGCGACGCACCATCGCCTTGCAGTCGTTGCCGTAGGCGACGCTAGCGTCGTAATCCTTCAGCATGTCGTACAAGGGAACCAACCGTTCCCACTCAGGCGCCTTGGGGAGCGTTATCCAAGTACCGTTAATGGTGACGCCCGCGCGCTTCGCTGTCTCGTACAGTTGGTCGCTTTTGGAGCACGCAGGGCGCGCCGATGCAACGGTGGACACCAGAAGCAAACACAGCGTGGCGACGAGTGTCGTGATTGGTGAAGAACGGTAAAAGGGGGCGCTGCTAGACACTGCGGGCTTTCTAGTCAGGAAACGCCCAGGTGGAAAGCAGGCAAGCAGTCCCCAGGTATGGGTGCGTGAGGAGGACCGCTGACGCTGAAACCAAAGCGGCAGCCGCGCACCGGCTCAAAGGTACGGCTGCCTCTCCGCTCAAAGTTGTATGAGGTACTCCGGTTCGGGCGGCGGGGGGAGACTCCTCCTAGAAACTCGCTCTTCCTCCTCACGCAGCGCCATGCCCACGGCTGTAGCAATACGCTGAGCATGCAGGGCTGGGTCGACCTGAGGTGCCGCCAGGGCATCGCGCCCTACGAGTTCCTTGTCAGGCCCGTAGCCCCGCAACCACTGAGCCCCTTCGAGCACGAGCGCAGCCCGACGCAGCATGTAACGCCCCTTGTGCATCACGTACTGCTCGGTCAGGGTCTTTGCCCGCCGCGCGAAGTCGTCCACGTCGAACTCGGCGCTGTCCTGACTCTGCCCGGATTTCGGCTGAACGCTCATCGGGATGCGCGCAACGAGTTCCGCGGTACAGGTCGCCACATAGGCGTGTCGCTCCAGTTCTTCGGCCTTTTCCGTACTCAAGTCCGCATGCAAAGCCGGCTGTGCCATCGGCTTCGACAGTTGTTCGTACTCTTGCTTGAGCGCATCGATGCGCGCCGTGCGCTGTTTCGTCCGATGCGGCCCCCGGTTGCGGTAAAAGTCCTTCCACAAATCAATCACCCGACGCAGGGCCGTCCGTACTGAATCCGCATCCTCGGCGGCGAGCTCAGCCTTCAACCCGCCCGTGTCGAGCAACCGTAACAACTGAGCGCGTCGGAACTGCCACTTGCTGGTACCGCCCGTTTGACTCGTCCGCAACGCCACACCGGCCATGACACACAGCCGTACGAGGTGAACGAGGATGATGTCTGCCAACAGGATGTCGCGACTCAGTTGAGATATGGTTTGGAATTTGAGCAGGTCGCGCTCACCCCGTGCCATCGATATGCCGCAGCGCCACGCAGGAGGCTGATAGCCGCGCAAACTGAAGATCAAGCGGGTTTTTATCTCGGTTGGCACCGTTGGGTCGAACAGCACCTGCACCAGCTGACTCTGCCCATGCTCATACATCAAGCGGGCGGACGAAGCTTCCGGGCCATAGTCTTTGAGCAGACAGTGGTGCGACAATGAGCCGTAGACGACGTCGTACTCGGTGTGCATGGCTTTCAACGCCCGGAAGTCTTCGTCATCCGTCAGCACGGGTTGAGGCTTGCGAGCCAGATTTTCGAGCCGGGTCCAATCGTCCGCGCTGAGCACGGACATGGGCGCCGTGGAAAGCTCCGTCGTCCACCCGAACTCAGATAATCGGTAGTTCGGGATCCCCAATTCTTCGAGCAGCGCCACCATCAGCTGAGCTAGCTTCTCGGCCCTTACGCTGGCGCTTTCGAACTGGCTGCGTCTGCCCGCTTCCCACGAGGCCCACAATGACTCGTAGTGTTCCGGCAGCAAGGGACCTTGCTGCACGCGCTGCGCTAGATCTGACCACAGCGCATTCAAGCTCGACTCACTGTGCCGGGTATGGCCGGAGCCGTCGTTCAACAGCTCTGAGAGAAGCCAAGGAACGCGGTGCCCGACGCTGCGTTCGCTGCCCCGCGGCGCCGTGTGCTCGGATAGCTGCTGAAGCCACTCCTGCGACAGATAACGTTGCCGGACGGCGAACGAGTTTGCCGCCAAAACGGAGCGCACGTTGTCCCAGACGTGAGAGAACGATTGCCAGGCTGCCGACTCACCTGGCGTGGAACGCGTGTAAAATACACTCACCTCAGTGAAGCCGAGGCTCCTCAGGGTGTCGAGCAAGGAGCCGACGCTCGTCAGATCCGCGCGCAAGCGTTCGAAAAACGCAAACGAACGGCGGCACTCCGGAATGTTCAACAGCGCCGATAGATCCCGCCCGCCGCGATTGGCGAACGTCACCGACTCAGCCTGAACATTCACCCCTCGCATCGAGCGCGAATACTCAGCGAGCAGTGCCGGATCGGGGTCGGCCGAAACTGAAGCCTCCGGGTCCGGCGCATTGTCGAAGACGAAAGACCACCTCACACCATCCAAGCTCGTGCGGGTCGGGTGAAGCACGCTGGCCAACTTTCGAGCCAGTTGTTCATAAGCAGCCACGGCTGCGGCGCCGACGGTCGATGAAAGGTGCGTCCAGTCGAACACGGCGATCACGCCACCCGGCTTCTGCGCGGCGATGATGTCATCGCACAGGCGAACGAGTTGGGCATCCGGGACAGCGCGCACTGCCCCTCCCCCAACACCGACGGCGTGCGATTGGACGTAAGCTTCCGGCAACTGCCAACACACGGCGCGACACAATGCCTTCGGCTCGACGACGACTTGTAACTCCGGAACCGGCAGTGGCGGCGGTAGCGCACCGCCGGAACGCCAAGCTTCGCGCAAAGCAGTGACGTCATTGCCGAGCGACGTCACTGCGACGATGTGGGATGCCGCTTCGCTGGCGAGCAACCAGCGACGAGGATCATTGGCTGCCAGCAGCAGAACGTGCTGATCGCACCCGGAGCCGGTTTGTAGGGCTTGAGGTTTGGATAGACGCTCCTCCGCAGGGGCGGCTAGCCAGTGAGGGGCAAGACGACCCACCGCGGCGCCGAACCACGGCGCCCGCTCGGCCCAGAACAAAAGCAACTGAGCCAGAGTCAACTGGTCGGCGTGAGAGTGAGCCCTATCCTCGGGCAAGAGCGACGCGAGTGCTGCAGTACCCGTTGGCAGAACGGCTTCGGTGAGAAGGTCCACGAGCGGCAACGCGCTGCTGGCCTCGCCTTCTCCAGCGCTCGTGGCCAACAGTAACTCGGAGCGCTGACACTGCTTGGCAAAGGCGACTTGCTCGAGCTGAGCAGCCACAAATGCGCGATTCTGTTTCTGTGCCCGGCGCCCGAATACGACGGCGTACTGGAACAGCATGGCATCGAAGAGGCGTTCCGCCGATGCGGCTGCGCCGGGTTGATTCAGCAGCGGCAGGCATTGAATGAACTCGCCCAGCCACGCCGCCGCCTCCGGTGCCAATGCGGGACTGAAGTCACGGGGCATCTTGGGCGTGATGCCGCGAAACCCGATCTGCACGAATTGGTTCAACAGCGGGAGCCAACTTGCACCGGCGCAGAGCGTGTTAATCTCCTGCCACAGTACCGCAACGTGACCCAGCCAAACATCCTTCTGGTCTTGGGGTGCTGTGTTCCACGATCGATAGATCGTGGCCCACGCCTCGAAGGGGATGCTGTTGTCTTGTGTCTGCCGCCACCGCGTCAGGGCTTGATGCTGGTGGTCTCTCAGACCATGGAGCGAAAGCGAAGGGAGGTCGTGCATTCAAACCTTTCAAAAGTCATCGACTGAGAGAAACGCTCACCACCACTTCGGATGAGTCCACCACCAGAACTAAGTCCTGCCCTGGGGGTACCGAAATGGGGCCGATGTGCGTTTCGTAACGTCCGGGCTGCAAAGGGTCCAACGGAGTCGAGCGGAGATGCGGTACTTCGGTGCGGACCCCAAGGCCCCACAGCAACAACGGCTCCACGGGGTGAGAAAGATCGCAACGGATTTTCAGCTGCGCGGCGTCGGGTAACGCGTAGCGCAGGCCCAAGCCATCCGGCCACAAGTCAGGCTCGAAGGTCTCTATGGGCTGAACCGTGTCTTCATCCTTTTCGCCCTGCAGGACACGCGTAAACCCGACCGTGCTGCGCAGCAGCGTCTCCACGAATTGAATCCACATCGTGCCGTCGCTGGGTCGCATCACGAGACCTTGGGCGTAGTCGGGCACGGGAAGGTTGCCGCGCAACAAAAGAGCCCGCCGACTGAGCAAGTCGGCGGTCAAGCCCGTGGCGTCGCGTCCACTACGCCGAGCCGCGGCGAAGCAAAACCAACCGTACAGCTCCCGGCCCAGCTGCAAGAGTGAAGGTCGCGCCACGGCGAGAGGGGTTGAGGGGAGCATGTCCAGCAGCCTCTCGAGGTGCACGCCCAGGGCGGCCAATTCGCTGCGCTCGGGGGGCAGCAATCCCAGGCGCGCCGCGGCCGTGGGGGGACCGTTGATGAGCATTTGATAGAGTGAGGAACCGGCCGCGACGAGCTCCTCGAACAGGAGTCGCAACGCGTCGAGCGAACCAATGCTGTAGGGCTCGGGGACCACGACGAAGCGTTCGTCTGTCCAGCGCACCAGACATACCCCCCGCGCCTGGGTCGCCGGCTGCGCTTCCCACACCGCGTCCGTTACACCGGCTGCAGTCAAGTAAGGGCGAACATACAGGTTGAGACAGGGCAAGCCCGAAGGCGGCAAGACGAATTCCTTCTGGGGCGGTGGTACCGACGCGCAAAAGCCGCCAGAAGTGAGCACTCGCACGTTGTCGAGCACCAATGAACGACCCTCGTGGTCGAGCTCGATGCGGTTGACGACCTCCCTGCCGTTCGACGACGGCACCACGAACTTCCCTGCCGCTCCCACCCCCGCGGCGACACTAGCAGCGCTGGCGAACGTATCGTCCGCCAACTGCAAGAGCTGCTCAGCGTGGAGCGTGGCTCCGTCGCGCAATTGAGTCCAATTCGATTGTTTGCTCACAGTCTCCCTCTCTCGAGGCTCCCAATACAAACCCCACCTGGCCGCCGGCTAAAACTGCCGAACGCGCCGACTTCGAGGCGCTACCACGTTCCGGACACTTGTGCCCCAATGCTTCGGGCGGTCAATTGCGGGGCGACTCGAACCTTGGCCAACCCGGGTTGCGTTGCGCCATGCCGCGCCCAACGCGGAGCGCCAGCTTTGGCCAAACCACTGGGCGGGGTACGGCCTTCCTCCATGAAGTAACCGATGCCTGCCACCACGAGCCCCACGCCCATCGCGCCTAAGCCGTAATAGACGTGGGCTTGGGCGGCTTCGCTCTCGTCGTACAGGTCGTTGATCTCGTCGACGACGTCCTCGTTGCATATGGGGGGAGAGGGGCCGAGTGACTCTTCGTCGCATTTCTCGTCGAAAAAGAGCGCGTTTGCCTCATCCGCCAGCTCCATGCTCTCGAGCCCGTTGTAAAGCGCCCATCCGCCCCCCAAAGCCGCAATCGCAACCCCGACCCACATGACGGGCTCGCGCGCCGGCGACTCTTTGGGCCCGACTACCGGCTGCAGACGCAACACCGTGGTGCTGGCATCGATGGGCAGGGTGTACGTCGTGTTGGTGCTTTCGGTGTCCGCCGGCTGAAGTTTCTTGGTTCCCACTTTGGCTCCCAAGCGAAACCAGGAGTCGCTCGTTTCCCGGGGGGGGTGATTGACTTTCACGTCGAGCTTCTGCGCTTCACTGGGAAGCAGGATCCGCTTGTCGAACTGGTCATAAGTCACGTCGTCTACCGTCAGCGTCAGCCCACCCGGCGCGCTACCATCGACGAAACTCACCCCCAGATAGCGCCGCTTCGGGCGCTCCTTGCCGGTAACGACCAGGGAAATGTTATGCAAGCCCGGCTGCAGGGTGGGCAGTTGATAGGTACGGCTGCCTTCCGTGCGCTCCGCAACGATGTCGGGAATGGCAGCGTTGTCGACCCGCAGATCGAACACGAGATCGCGCGTACGAGGCGGGTCGAATTCGATCACGAGCATCTGCTCGGCCCCGCCGGCCGCCTGTTTGCCCGAGAGATTCACGAGCTCGCCGTTGACCCTAACCCCCCGCAAGTCCTGCTCGACAGCGTCGCCCTCGAACTTCGTGCTGAAGGACAGTTGTACCGCAGACGCCTGAGCTTCCAGCTGTGCGATGCGATTGCGCAGCGCGGTCAACACGGAATTGCGCTGCGCCGGCAGCGATTGCCGGCAAAACTCGCCCATCGATTCGGCGCGTTTCTTGAGCTCGGACAGCTGCGAGTGGGCTTGCTTGAGCGCGGGCAATTGGCCCACGTCCGGCTCCCCCTCGAGCGCCTGTTCGACCTGCTTCATGTTTGCCCTCAACTCCACGTTGAGACACTTCTGGGCGAAGCTCTGTGTCGACCATGCCCACATGAGGCATAGGAGGCTCCCCGCATGGAGCCATCGCCGATTCTTTAGCATTCCTGACAATGCAACCTCTTCTCCAAGTTAATTTAGTCCGGTTATGTGCACGAGTGCGTGGCTCATGACTGCCGGAGGTCTCGCTCTCCCACTTCCACTACTCTTCCCCTTGAGCCTCCCCTACACAGCGTGCAGGCGTGACCAACAGATCGCAATCCAGGTCGGGGTACTCCTCATGCACGTACGCCCGCTGTGAGACACACTGGGTCCGGCTGCGCCGCTTGTTGCCGGGATTTGGACCAAGGCTTTCGTCGAAGGAGCCGGCCTTGGATTCCCTGACGTCGCTACAACGTCCCAAGCCATGCACCTGATTGACGTCGAGGTTGATGTACTCGCCCCCCTTTTGGCCGCACGAATCGCTGACGACGAAGTAGCGATGGGGAGCCGGCTTGGGACAATCGTCGAACACCAAACCCTCCGGTGTCTCGACCAGATAGCGGACAGCTCCTTCCACCACCCGCCGGACCGGAACCGAGACCGCTGGCGCGTCTCCAGGCAACCCGACTTGAAACGAATCGTACAATTCGCTGGCCGGCACCTGGCCACTGCCCGGTCGGTCGACGCCATCGGCGTCGATAGCGCCGAGCACCTCGATGCTGGTTGGGTTGAACGGAGGAGCTCGCAGCAACATGGGCTTCGCCGTAGCGCCTGGCGTCGGCAAGACCAGCAGATGGGCGGTGCTCTGGTCTTTGGCCCCCGAAAACGAAAGCAGGGGCAACACGCTGGCGGGCAATGCGTAGCTCCGGCGTTCGATGGGCTCCGTACCCGTGGCCGCACAAGGCGCCGCCTTGAGCAGAGAAACACCGCCTGTGTTGCGGGCCAACCAGTATCTGCCGCTGGTGAGGGGTTGGGGGTCCGGCGAGGCCAACAACGCGCCCTGGTGCTCCTCGGAAAGCAGCGGTAAACAACCGGTAACCGGAGCCAAACTCACCGCGCCTGTGTTGGCATGTCCCTCTGCGGGGGAAGCTTCCGAAGCCACCAGCACGTTGGCGCCCGTCTGTGCCGGTTTCAACTCGACCAAGACGCTCCCGCGACTCAGCGCTTCCTCTCCGAGACGCCCCGACTGCAGCTGGGGTGCCAGCGTTCGAAGCGCCGGGCTCCAGGTGAGACTCGCCGAAGTGACGACTCGATGGGCGGTTTTTATCGATTCTGCGCCAGCTTCTTGGGAGCTCGGACGCACCAGCATGTAGTCGCCCGGGTCGACGTCCGCGCGCATGGGGCGCCGACACCAAGACGCGCTGGCAGTCCCGCGCTGCCAAATTTCCATGCCCATCGCGGCGGCCGGATCCTTGGCGTGATGGGCTCGCCAGGCTAGGGCGGCGTCGCGCAGCGTCTCGTGTTGGCTGATGCGTTCGCCCAACACGACGGCAGGAACCGCGTAGGGATACAGAAAGCAGCCGGCACCGGCGACCACACCCAGAATGGCGATCGCTCCCATGATGATGAGCGCCCAGCGGATTTTTGGCGCCCCAGCGGGCGGAAGCCCACGCCCCAGAGGTTGCCCCCAACCGGGTGGGTCAGCGTCAAAGTCTGCTACAGCCATACCGCGCGCGAACTTAGCTCAGGAATCCGAAGCCAGTCCATGCCGATATCAGCAACGCGCCTGCGACCCTAGGCACCGGCCGGGTGATTTCTACTACATCACACCCGAAGGCGGCGATCTCGGGGTTCGGCACCGCCGCTCGACCCGTTGGCGGGCTCGGCGAGTCGAGGCACCTGGCGCAGGCATCACCCCCCAACGCCTCACGCGAGCGAACGCACCCTCCACGCCGTATACCTGACACCATCCGCTGCGGCCTCGACAGCGAACCCAACACCGAAAACTTATGGCGTCAACCATCGGCTCGATGGGCGAACGCGATCAGGCCCTCCCGCTCGACACGCTGCGCCCGGAATTTTCCTGCGCTCGAGAAGCCGGGCCGCATCGACCGTGTCCCATTGTGAAGGTTGAGCCGTTGCGAAGACATCTAGGAGGCGACGACCTTTACCGGCGTCACGCCCTCAGTATACTCAACCGCACGCGCCCAAGGTGGGAGCTCGTCCTTCACTCAACCCGCGGTAGCACTTCCTGCGTAAACTTTTGGCACGTCAGTATCTACTGGCCCTTCGAACCAGACATCGACCCATGCTCATGCGACACGCCCCCCTTATCTCTACGCCGTCAGCCACTACCCGTCATCGCTCCACTGCCGGCATGGCTTCGGCTCTCGTCTTGGGCGCGGTGACGTGCTTGAGCGCGCTCGGTTGCGGTGACGACGGCGGCTCTCTCCCTCCGGGAACGGGTATCGGAGCCACGCCGAACAACAACCAAATGCCGATCCCGACTCCCGCGGCGCCCACCTTCCCGCAGCAACCCGCTGGCGGCGGTCCGGTCTCACCCGCTTCGCCGGGCACCACGGACCCAGTGCAACCGGTGACTACCGTTACCCCCGGGGCGCCTTCGCCGCCGGCCGGCGTGGTTCCCACGAACTCTGTTCCCGCCCCCACCACTGTTGCACCACAGCCCACCACGCCGGCCACGACGGCGACACCCGTCACGCCGGAGGCCACGGCTCCGACGGCCACTCAACCCGCGACTGTAACTCCAGTCACGCCGGCTGAGCCCGAACCCGACGGCCCCCAAGGCAACCCCGACGCCGAGCCTGTTCTTCCTCAGACCGCGAACGGCTGGTTCAACGGCACGTCCAACTTCTATGGTTTCCAAGGCTCATGGTACTGCTTCGACGACGGTGAGGTCGAAACCTCGTGCGTCACCGATGAGCCGCCTTTCGTGGACGGCGAGGGCATGTGTTTGACGGGCGCCACGATCGTCGACGAAACGTATGCGGCTTGGGGCGCCGGCATTGGTGCTTCGTTGAACGACGATGACGGAACCAAACTGGCCTTCGATGCGGAGGCCGCCGGTATCAAAGGCTTCAAGTTCACCATTTCCGGCGACCTTGGCGGGGCCAGCCTCAAGTTCCAAGTCCCACGTACGAGCAAGGACAGCGAATCGCCTCCCGAGTATGAGATCACCAAGGCCGGCACATATTCGGTCGAGTTCGGCGACGTGGAGCCTCCCGCCCACGACACGGTCGGCACGGAACTCGACCCCGCCGAGTTGTACGAACTCAAGTGGCAGATTTCCGGCGGTAACGTGGAAGCCGAGTATGAGTTCTGCGTGACCAACGTCGAGCCCATATAAGCCGCGCAACGAAGGCGCTCTCTGAGGGCGCTCGTCCGCCGCTGTTCACCTATGGCGGTTTCATCGCGGGCGGTCCACGTGCGTGATCCTGGCACGTGGACACCGGTGCGCCGGAACGAGCCGCCGGGCTGCTAGGGGCTACAC
>CAZNZA010000007.1:0-17291 GCA_964577325.1 uncultured Polyangiaceae bacterium | reverse complement strand
TGGCACGTGGACACCGGTGCGCCGGAACGAGCCGCCGGGCTGCTAGGGGCTACACTAGAAGCCTCTTCGAGCACTCGACCTCGACGCGCAGCCGCGCGAAATGATTGCGGGGGGTTGCGCGTCTGCATTTCATGCCCCAAACTCAGGATTGGCATGTGTTCGAGTGGCAAACACTTTGGATGGTCCAAGCCCTCTTCGGGTCGATTCCGTGCCATAGCCGCGGTGAAAAGCGCGTTCGGCCGAGCTGGTAAGCCTCCGTGCCGCACGCCCCGCCCCAACAGGAACACCAAAGGAGCCCGTTGGCATTCGCTTGCGACGAGCGGGCGTTTGGTGCCGGCAATTGCCGGAGGAGGAGTGGTCGATGAGAGAACCCCATGACGCCAACTTTTTTGCAAGGAGTGGGCGCGGCTAGGTCAGACGCCCGCCGATTTCTCGACTCGTCGATGCTTGGTTTTTGGCCATCGCGTCACGAGAGGCAGAATGAGGTGGCGATTGTAGACAGCCGTTGACCGCATGGAGCGGCGAGCGTCGAATCCGTCGGAGAGTGTCCGCCGGAGGAGTTCGTCGCTGCCACACGAATTGCCTCTCCCTTGCTCAATAGGAGTGGCGTGCCGGCGGTGAGGAGTTCTACTCCTCACCGCCGTTTTAATTTTGTCCAGCGGTCGCCTTCGGCGCTTGACCCTTCGTCTGATCGCTCACACCCCCTGTCGTCGCTACTGGCAGTACGTCCAAGCCACCCGGGTGTACGTTCAGCCCCGCAAGTGCTCGAGCTTTTGCAGCACCGCCCGCGCATTCAGCACTCCCTTGTAGACGTATAGCGCCGCAGTGCTCGCCTCAGGCAAGGCAGCTTCACTGACTCGTAAGCGGCTACTCACGGCGAAGATCACCTTCTGCGGCAGTCCCGCTTCGGCCAGCTCCACGCGTTTCCATACCGCCGCACGGCTCCAAAACCCCATGACTTCCAAGTAAACCGTCTCCTTGCCTGAGCGGAACACGAGGTCGGGGACGCACAGGCCAACTCCCGGCAAGTGTAGCAGGTCATGATTGAGCCCGATCGACCAGTCGTTCTTGAGCCGCTCGAAGCTTCTGACGAAGGCGTCGAGTTCATCGCTGTGCTGAACGCCACCCTCTTCGCGACGTGGCTGGTGAGATTCGAAGTCGAAGCGCAGATCCTCGCGGGCCTTGCCCCACCGCAAGCGCGCCGAAAGGTGCAGAGAATCGCACCGACATAGCGTCGGAAATGCCAGCGCCAATTGTAGGCCGTACTTGGTCACGGAATCGAACAGGCTGAAGGGCCCGTCGATCTCGATGCGGTACCCCTTCTCGTGCTCGTGAATCGTGTAGATGAGCCGCCGAAACTTCAACGCACGAAAGAGCTCGCGATACGTACTGGCGTCGCTGCAGTACACGAGTGCCGTCACGTGCATGGCTCGGAGCAGCACGGCTTGATACTGTCCTTGGTCATAGCGCTCGATGAGTTGCTCGGGCGTCATGCGCGGCGCCCGCTTCAGGACGTGTTCCGAGCGCAAGTCCGAATACAAAGACGCGTCGACGACTTCGGCCGGTAACCCGAAGACCTCACCTACCTCACTCAACACACCCCAGCGGTCGAAGGCATCTCCCAGTGTACGTCGAGCCTTGGCAGCCTGGAGGAAGACCTTCTCTCGCAGCACCCTTGGATCGACGGTTGCGTGTTCCTCGAATTCGCAGGCATCCTCGATCAACTTGCGCAACCCCAAGCACAGCTTGCGTTGCTGAGGCTTCACCACCACGGCCTCCCAAGCTTCGGCCAACTGTGCCTGCTGATTGCCCTCCTGCTCAGCAGTCAGCGTCAACAACAGCCGCGCGAGCTCCAGCGCTTGTGGCCTGGCTTTTCCGGCGATCCCCAGCACCGACAGTTGCCCGTTGCGCTTGCGTACGCGAACTAGATCAGCGGTAAGCATCGTGCTCCCTACGCCGTTCACTCGTTCCAACTTCGTTGGTTTGCGCAGTCACGACTTCGTACAGAACGGCCTTCTTCCCCTGTCGTTGGCGCAGGATACGCCCGAGTCGCTGGACGTGTTCGCGCACACTGCCCGTACCGCTGATGATCACCGCGATGTTGGCGTCAGGAACATCTACGCCTTCGTTGAGCACCTTTGACGTCGCCACCGCATTGTACTGCCCCTGAGAGAATGCGCTCAGTATGGCGCTCCGCTCCGTCACTCGCGTCTGGTGCGTAATGATAGGCACCAGGAACTGGCGACTGATGCGATACGCGGTGCGATTGTCTTGCGTGAAGATGAGCACTCGATCCGATCGGTGCTCGTGGAGTAAGCGGGCCAGCACCTCGAGCTTTTCGGGAGCTGCCACGGCCAGTTCTTTTTGGCGGCGATAGGCCGATAGGGCACGCAAACCCTGACTACTTTGGGCGGCGCGCATGATGAAGTCGTTCCACCCGCGAGCGCTACCCATACGGATACCATTTGCCCGCAGGAAGGTGGTGTACAGCGCTCTTTCGGCCTCGTACTCCTGACGTTCCTGGTCCGATAGCTCGACCCTGATCGTACGCACGTCGTAATCGGCCAAGTAGCTTCCAGACAGCTCGATGATGTCCTTGCGATAGACGATGTCACCGACGAGCTCGCGAAGCAACTGCTCACGCCCATCACTGCGTTCTGGTGTCGCCGATAGTCCCAAGCGGAAAGGCGCCAGGCACTGAGCCGCGGCGAGCGAGTACGCTTCGCTCGGTAAATGATGACATTCGTCGAACACGACCATCCCAAAGCGATTACCGATGTTCTCCATGTGGATATAGGCCGAGTCATAGGTCGTTACCGTCAGCGGCTCGATCGTATATTCACCTCCACCAATGACACCGACGGGTGTTCCGAAAGCCTGGCGCAGCAGGTCGTACCACTGTCGCACCAGGTCGAGCGTGGGCACGACCACCAACGCCGCCCGACGTTTGCTATCAATCGCCATCAACGCCACGTGACTCTTGCCGGCCCCGGTTGGCAGGACCACAACGCCCTGTCCGCGGTTCGCGTTCCACGCCACAAGCGCTTCGCTTTGAAAGGGGCGTGGCGCCCGTAACTCCACCAAACTGCTGTCTAGCTCTGCATACCGCCGAGCGTCATCCTGGTAAGGGCTTTTCGCCGCGACCAGCGTGCGGACGACACTTGCGTAAGCCCGCGCTGGTGCTCGATAACAGTGCGTACGGGGGTCGTACTGCAGCTCAGGCATGGACGGCGCCAGCGATTCGGGCACTTCGTGCGCCTCCAGCGTTCCCGCGTTGAAGCGCAACCGGACCATGCGCCCGTCTTAGCCCATCGCTCGCAGAGGCTGCAACAGCGGCCAGCAATCGCAAGCGAGGCAATGAAGTTTCGGCTGCCCGCCGGGTTCGGCTTGCGAGGCAGGCTCTGGCATGGCCCAATCGCCGCGTGATTGCCCTAATGCTCGTGTGGTGCCTGCTGCTGGGGGCCGGGTGCGTTCCATCGCGTCCTGCCGACGTCGTCCAAAGCGCCCAAGTGTCTGACCCCTCGCCCA
Source organism: uncultured Polyangiaceae bacterium (assembly GCA_964577325.1). Classification (GTDB taxonomy): domain Bacteria; phylum Myxococcota_A; class Polyangia; order Polyangiales; family Polyangiaceae; genus SZUA-265. The sequence continues at coordinate 13,763 of CAZNZA010000007.1, read as the reverse complement.
GCACAACGCCTGAGATGACAGCCAAGCGCGACGCGCTCACCCCTTGCCGGGAAGACTCCGCGTCGGCATGTGCAGCTGGTGATGTGTCCCCAGGCGATACCGCTAACGCAGGGCGCTCTGTTGACTCGAGGCCATCCCCGGCCTCGCCGCGTCCCAAGGTGACGCCGCTCGACGAAAGCCGTCGTTATGAGGTGGCGCTGTTGCCCGACGACCCATACTTGGGCGGTGAAAACGCGCCGGTGACGCTCGTGGTGTTTTCCGACTTCCAGTGCCCCTATTGCTCTCGACTCACACCCGTCATCTCTGAGCTGCGTTCTCGTTTCGGAGATGACCTTCGAGTGGTATGGAAGGACCTTCCTCTGGCCAATCACGTCTTCGCCGAACCGGCAGCCGCACTGGCACGTCAGGCTTACGCTATCCAAGGCAACGCAGCCTTTTGGCGGCTGCACGACGAGCTATTCAGCAGGCAGTCGCAATTCAGCGATGCGTGGCTGAGTCAGCTTGCTCGAGACAACGGTTTGAGTTGGCCGCCCCCAGCGTCGTACAGTGCTCGCGTTCGGCAGAACGTGTTGGAGGCGGACCGGCTGAACATCCGTGCTACTCCCACGACGTTCATCAACGGGCGACCCGTCGTCGGTGCCAAGCACGTCAGCGCATACAGCGACGTCATTCAGCAGGAACTCGAACCGGCTTGGTGAGTCTTCCTGGCGCAAAGCCGCGGCTGATACGACACGTGACCTATGGCGGGACTCCTCACCCACGGCTCTGGTGACGGCGGCGTCGTTCACTGCACTATCTGCGGCGCCGACGCGGCAGGCCCGTGCGCCCGCTGCCGCAAACCCGTGTGCGGCGACTGTTGTGTGCTCACCGAAGCCACCGCCGGCCGCTGGGCGATATGCCTAGACTGTGACCGCAGCCAAGGGCGCAACCTGCGGCGGCCTTGGGTCGCTTTGGCTGCATGGTTACTTGTGCCCATCGCGCTGCTGATCGCAGTGCTGGTCGCTCTACATTACCTGTTTGGCTGAGTGATGGAGATGGATTACCGCAAAAGTCATCCGTCGCTGTCGTCCTCGCTGTCAACGCGAATAGCGGCTGGCAGCGACCGATCGGGTCGCTTGCTGACACTGATGCTCATCTTCTCGGGCGCCGTGGCGGCGGTTCGGATGGCGCCCTTGCCGAACTTGGCGACTATTGCATCCACCGTCTCACCAACGGGTCGACGCCGGGTATGCTCGAATAGATCGAGCTGCCGAGTATCTCCTAGCTCCACCAGATTCGACGCCGTCACGCCGAGCAGTCGCACCGGTTCATGTACGCCCGCCGCTTGCCACAGAAGCCGCGCTGCATCGCGCAGGCACTTGCCGTCGTCGGTCGGAGTCGTCAGCGTTTTGCTCCGCGTGATTATGGGGTAGGAAGATTCGCTGCCGTATCCGCGTTTGACTCCGAGTTTGATTTTGAGAACGACCGTGCGCGCATGATAACCTCCATGGCGTAGCCGCCGCGCAACGGCATCCGCGTGGGCAGCTATGGCAGTGGCGATCACCGCATCATCCACGACGTCGGAGGCAAAGGTGTTCTCTTCGCCGATAGACTTGGCGGCTCGGTCACTTTGCACGGGAGAATCATCCTGACCGCACGCGCGGCGACGGAACTCCTGCGCTCGATTACCTACCGCAAGGCGGAGCACCGAGTCCGGCGCGTCCATGACGGCGCCCAACGTGTTGCACCCGAGCGCCAACAAGCGTTGCTCGAGCGTTGGACCCACCCCCCAAAGCCGTCTCACGGGTAATGGGCGCAACCACTGTTGGACCTCGGGCAGCGGCACGTATCCGAGCCCATCTGGCTTGGAAAGGGTGCACACCAGCTTGGCCACCAGTTTGCTCGGCCCAATGCCTACCGATACGACGAGACCGGTAGCGGCCTTGACTTGTCGCTTGAGCGCCGCCCCTAAGTCGAGCGCAGAACGATACAAATGCAGCGTGCCGGTGATATCGAGAAAGGCCTCGTCCAACGCCAACGGCTCGATGTCAGAAGTGAAGTTCTCGAACACGGCCCTGACGTCCGAAGAAACGCGAGCGTAGAGATCCATACGGCCGGGTAGAAAGATGCCGTTCGGGCACAAGCGCCGAGCCATGAAGCCTGGCATGGCGGAGTGAACGCCATACGCTCGCGCTTCATAGGATGCCGCTGCCACGACGCCTCGGGCGCTCTGAGCCCCAACGATGACAGGCTTACCCAGTAATTCCGGGCGCTCCCGCTGCTCCACGGATGCGTAGAAGGCATCCATGTCGGCGTGTAGCACCAGCCTATCCGAAGGCGGCGTCATCGAGGTCGAGGGGAACCGAGGGCGCTCGAGCGAGCGTCTTGGCTCGGGCAGGCACTGTAGGCAAAATCCATGTCGCGAAGTACTCTGCGGCCGCTACCTTCCCTGCATAAAATGCGTGATCGGGATGTTCGGAGGGCACTTTCTGTTCGAGCGCAACGGTGGCGCCTTCGAGCAACAGCCAGCCCACACACACTTCGCTCATGAGCTCGAGAAATCCGTTCGCGACCAACGGAACCCGCTCGAGCTCGTGGCCCTTGCCCCACTGGGCGAGATGGAGCACGAAGTCTGCGACCGCTTCGGCGGCAGCCTTCAAGTCGAGCACGCTCTGCTTCAGTCTTGGATGCTCGGCATGCGTTCGGGAAAAGGCGGCGATGTCCTTGAAGAAGGCTTGCGTATGGGAGCCTCCGTCTTGTCCGAGCTTGCGTCCAACCAGATCGAGGGCCTGAATGTGGTTCGTGCCTTCGTAGATGGCAAAGACCTTGGCGTCGCGGCAGTACTGCTCCACTGGATAGTCATTTGTAAACCCGGAGCCTCCGTAGATCTGAATTGCCTGCTCCGCGATGCGAAAAGCCTGGTCCGAGCTGTAGGCCTTGATCAACGGTGTCAGCAGTTCTACTTGACCTTGGTGATAGCGAAGCGTCGCTTCGTCCGTGCACAGGGTCTTGGCATCATCGTGGTAACCAGCTTTTGCGATCATCGCACGGATCCCATACACCTTGGCCTTCATGTCTAGCAGGCTGCGACGCACGTCGGCGTGCTCGATGATCGGCACACGGGGAGCCAACGGGTTCCTAGCTTCGATGAAATGCGGGCCTTGCTTGCGCTCGCGCGCGTAAGCCAGCGCGTTCAAGTAGCTCGAGCTGGCAACGCCCAGACCCTGGCAGCCAACGGCGATGCGCGCGAAGTTCATCATGTGAAACATCTGGCGGATGCCTTGGTTCTCGGCTCCCCCGACGAGCTCGCCGCGACACTCTCCGTTCTCACCGAAGTTCAGCACGCACGTTGCGGAACCGTTCAACCCCATCTTGTGCTCGATCGAGCCGACGCTGACGTCGTTGGACGTCCCATCCGCGTTGTTCTTAGGTACGATGAAGAGGCTGAGGCCTTTCGTGCCCGGCGGCGCGCCGTCTACCCTTGCCAATACGAGGTGAACGATATTTTCGGTGATGTCGTTGTCACCGCCGCTGATGAAGATCTTGGTGCCGCGGATGTGATAGCTCCCGTCCGCCTTCTTCTCGGCTCGCGTCGATGCCTCGCCGACGTCGCTGCCAGCCTGAGGTTCAGTCAAGCACATGGTTCCTGCCCAGATCCCCGAGAACATCTTCTCGCAGTACTTCTGCTTCTGCTCAGGCGTCCCGAAGACTTCGATGAGTTCCGCGGCACCGAGCGTCAGCCCCGCGTACATATCGAGGCTTTCATTGGCTCCCGCAGTGATCTCCGTTACCAGCAGCGCCAGCGACTTCGGGGCGTGAGCCCCCCCGTACTCGGGCGAAATCGACAACGATTTGAACCCGCCTTCATACAAGCGCCAGTAGGCCTCTTTGAAGCCGCTCGGCGTGTAAACCTGACCCTCTTCCAGACGGCAGCCTTGCCGATCACCCGTAGCGTTTAGCGGCCCAGCAACCTCGGTCGCATAGCGAGCTGCCTCGTTCAGGACGCTCACTACCTCTTCCTCCCCCCAATCCTCAAACTTCCCCCGACCCAACAATTGGCCCAGCTTCAGTTGCTCCAACAGTACGAAACGGATGTCGCGGAGATCGGGCCGGTACCAGTTTTGTGAGGCGTCCATGCCTTGATTTTTAGGGGTAGCCGAGGCGATGAGCAAGGGGCAGCTGTCGCCGGCTCAAAAAGCGTCAGGCAGCAGGGCGCCGCAGCATGTCGAGCACGTCGAAGTAGTTCGGGAACGTCTTCGACGTGCACTTGGGATCGAGGATCGTGATGCCCGGACAGCGTAGCCCCAACAGCGCAAAGCTCATCGCCATGCGGTGGTCATCGTAGGTATTGACCCTACCCGGCTTTGGCGTCCCCGGCTTGACGACGTAACCATCCGCTTCCTCCACCGCGTCGATGCCCAACTGATTGAGCTCCCGAACAACAGCGCCAATACGATCCGTTTCCTTGTTGCGAATGAACCCGATGCCGGTGATGCGCACCGGGCTGGACGCGAATGGCGCCACCACAGCCAGCGTTTGCGCGACATCCGACAGGTCTTTCATATCCACTTCGATACCTTGCAGGGTGCCTGTCCCCGTGACGGTAGTCCGGCGCTCGTCTTGCTCCACGCGAGCTCCCATCCGTTTCAGGATGTGTACCAGGTCCAAGTCGCCCTGGTGGCTGCTGCTTCCCAGTCCCTCGACGGTAACGGTGCCCCCGGTGATGGCGGCTGCGGCAAAGAAGTAGGACGCGGCGGATGCGTCAGGCTCCACGGCGTAGGCCGTCCCGCGATAGCTCTGACCCGCCGCCACCGTGAAGCGCTGGTAGTCGTGGTTCGCGAGTTCGACGCCGAAATCTTTCATGACGGCTTGGGTCATGTCCAAATAGGGTTTACTCACCAGCTCGCCCTCGACGTGCACGTCGACGCTGCCCCCGTAGTAAGGGCCAGACAGCAGCAAGCCACTGATGAATTGGCTGCTTGCCGAGCCGGGTAGCGATACGGAGATGGGGGTTTGCTGGCGTTGCTTCCCGCTGATCGTGATCGGGAAGCAGCCAGGCTTTCCGTGTTCCGTTATCGTCACGCCGATGCTTCTCAACACATCCAGCAAGTGAGCCATCGGCCGCTCCCGCATTCGCTCTACGCCATCGATGCGGTATTGTCCGTGACCCAAAGCGAGCATGGCGGTGAGAAACCGGGCCGCCGTTCCCGCGTTACCGACGAACACCTCGGCGTTGGTCTCGGCGATACTTCCCCCGCCGCCTTCGATGAAAAAGCTGCGAGCCTCCGTATCCTGTTCGACGCGTATGCCAAGGGCGTTGAGCGCTGCCGCCATATACTTGGTGTCATCGCTAAACAGCGCATTCTGCAGCGTGCTGGAGCCATGAGCCAAAGCCGCCGCTACGAGCGCACGGTTCGTGTAACTCTTGGAGCCGGGGATGGGGACCGTCGCCTGGGGGGGGTGCGTCAGAGGCGAAATCTCGATGGAGGCCGGAGAACTCATGACAGCGCCCATCTCATTGAGGCGCCGCGGCGTCAAGCGCGAGCAACATCGGCGCGCCCGCGCTTGCCTCAACTTTGCGGCAGATGACCCACCAAAACGCTTGCCGACAACCTCCCGCTGCTGTAAACCGCTGCTCCTTCAACGCTGCTAGCGTTGAACAGTCATCATGCGAAGGTGGCGGAATTGGCAGACGCGCTAGATTCAGGTTCTAGTGCCCGAAAGGGCGTGGAGGTTCGAGTCCTCTTCTTCGCACAACGCTCACCCATTGCCCGAGCACTCAGGGACTGAGTTGTTTGGGCTGGGCAATTGCGGCCCGAGGGGCTGGCAGTCCTGTGCGGTTGAGGGCCACAGCCGTGAAGCACTCGCCTTATCAGCGCTTGCAATGAGCTGAGTTCGGGAGGCGCAGGCTAGGCTGCTGGCATGACACACATCACTTTGCGCGGGGTGAGCAAGACGCTAGGGCGGGTGCACGCCGTGCGCAGTGTGGATCTCGACATCTCACCGGGTGAACTGTTCTTCATTCTGGGTTCGAGCGGAAGCGGCAAAAGCACGCTGTTGAGCCTGGTTGCGGGACTGCTCGAGCCGACGGAAGGCAGCATCTACTTTGGCGAGCAGGATGTGACCCACCTGCCCACGGAGGCGCGCAACGCTGTCCTGTGTTTCCAAAGCTACGCGCTCTGGCCCCACATGACCGTAGAACAAAACGTGCGTTTCGGACTCGAGACGCGGCGCGTGTCTCGAGGGGAGATGGAAGCTCGGGTTCGAGAGGCGCTTACCCGCGTGCGTCTCACCGGCCTGGAGCAGCGTTACCCAGGAGAACTTTCGGGAGGACAGCAGCAACGGGTAGCCTTGGCCAGAGCACTCGTCGTACGACCCGCTTGCTTGCTGCTCGACGAGCCGTTGTCCAACCTCGACACCAACTTGCGCAATCAAGTCCGCAACGACATCCGTCAACTCTGCAAGGACGCCGGCGTGACCACCCTGTACGTCACCCATGATCAGAAGGAAGCCCTGAGCATGGCCGATCGCATTGCCGTCATGCACGATGGCGAGCTGCTCCAAGTAGACACGCCTGCGCAACTCTTCAACCGCCCTCGATCGCGGCTGGTCGCGGAATTCATCAGTCAATCGAACCTCTGGTCGGGGCGTGTTATTGGCGAACGCGGTTCTCTCCTCGAAATAGAAACTGCGCTCGGCCCCGTACTGGCGCCACCCGAGAATGACCTCCGAACTACCCCTTCGGAGCAAGTGTGGGTTGCGATCCGCCCCGACCAGGTGCAAGTAGACGCATCTGGCGCGTCGCAATTAAACACGTTTCACGCGCGTTGTACGGATAGCGCGTTTCTTGGAGAGTGGAGCGAACATCGGCTTAGAGTGGGTGATAGCGAGCACCCTGAATGTGCGATGCGTGCTCATCTGATCCCCGCCCGCCCCGAGCTCGACGCACCCCTAGTCCATCTTCCTCCCAAGCACGTTCTCTTGCTTCCCTTTGAGCAATGATGTCCCGTCTCTTCGTGCTTCGGCGAACGCAGTTCATCAAGGCTCTAGTCATAGCCGCGTTCGTCGGGGTTCTGCTCGCGCCGCTCGTTTTCAGCGCGGTCTCGATGGCAAACCGGCGTACGAACCGTTCGCCCTCGACCACTCTGGAGCTGCGCCTCATCACGCCACACCAACGCGACATTCGACAAGCATTCGCGCGGGCCTTTTCGGCTTGGCACCAGGAGCGCTATGGCTCTGACGTAGCCCTCACCTTCATCACTCCCGGAGGCACCGGGGAGATCGTGCGCTACCTGCGTAGCCACTATGAAGCAGCGCGCTTGGCAACCGGCTCACTTCCAGGCGAAGCCACGATGAACGTGGGTATTGACTTGGTGTGGGGCGGGGGTGATCTCGTAGAGCGAGAGCTCAAGGACTACCTCAAGCCGATGACCGTACCTGCGAGCGAACTTGCTGCGGCATTCCCAGCCACGACGCTCGCCGGGGTGCCACTCGTGGATCCGGTCGCTGCCAACGGTTTCGAGCCGGCTCCGCGTTGGGTGGGTGTCGCGCTGTCGAGCTTCGGCATCGTCTACAATCCGGAACTCTACGCAACCCTGCAGCTCGAGCCGCCGTCAACTTGGGACGACCTCGCGCAGCCTTCGTTGCACGGTTTGCTGAGCCTAGCTGATCCGACCCACAGCGGAGCGGCAACGATGACCTACATCATGGTCCTTCAAAGTCACATGGCGCGGGCGGAGAGTGCCTATTGGGGAGCGCGTGCCCGGGAGCAGGACGACCCCGAAGCGGACCCGCGCTACGTCGCCGCCCTCGACGCTGGGTGGGCGAAGGGCCTCCAGACCCTGGTACTGATGGGGGCAAACGCGAGGTACTTTGCCGACTCCGGCGGCCGCCCTGCCAACGACGTGGGGATGGCCGATGCGGCCGCCGGGGTAGCCATCGACTTCTATGCGCGGGTTTACCAAGACAGCGTCGGTGTGCAGCGGATTGCCTACGTCGCGCCGCGAAACGCCACCGCGGTAACTCCCGACACGCTTGCCGTGCTGTATGGCACGACCGCCCTGCAGGAGGAGTTGGCCAATCGCTTCGTCAGTTTTTCGCTGTCACGAGAGGGGCAGCAACTGTGGGCCACGCGCGCCGGCACCTCCCCTCACCTCTCACGCAGTCTACGCCGCCTTCCGATCCGCAGGGACGTCTATGCCGATCGCCAAGATTGGGCAGACGACGTCGACCCATTCACTGAGGTGGAGAGCTTCAACCTGCGTGGGGAGTGGCTCCAAGCGTTTCGGGAGACCCGCTTGCTCATCGCCACCATCTGGCTCGACGCTGGTAATGCTCTGCAATCGGCTCACGAAAAAGTGCTGGCGATAGCGTCCAAGCGTGTGCGCGACGAGCTTCGAGCTCGCCTGGCGCAGGTACCCATCGAAAGGCAAGAAGTTTACGCCCTCGAGCATGACCGGCGAAGCTTAGAAAAGGAAAACGGTGACGTGCGTCTGCTTTTGACTCGAGCACGGGCGCGCTGGGCCGAGCGTCTCCGACAACACTTTGCAGACGTCGAACGAGAGGCAGTCGAGCAGCCATGAAACATTGGCTCCGCCCTTCACAACGCAGCGTGGGCTGGGGCCTGTTGTGCATCTATGTTTTGCTACTGGTCGTGCCGATACTGGCTGTCCTCGTCAGCGGTTTCCGCGGCCACGACGGAACGTTTACGCTGCGTTATTTCGCCATCGTTCTCACTGATCCCAGCACACACCAGGGGCTGCTCAAAGCCTTTCTCATTGCTGCAGCGACCACGACGCTGGCTACCGTCATAGCGTTACCTTTGGCGGCGTTGAGCAGCCGCTACGATTTCACGGGACGGCAGCTCCTGTTGGCCTTGTGCTTGTTGCCGATGGTACTGCCTCCGTTCGTAGGCGCCGTGGGCATGCGGCTCGTCTTCGCTCGCTATGGCACACTCACCCAGTGGTTTGCTCCCCATGCACCGCTCGGCGTCGACTGGCTCGGTCAGATGCGCGAGATGGGCGTCGTGTCCATCGAAGCGCTATCGCTCTTTCCCATCATCCTGCTGAACGTGCAAGCAGCCCTTGGCCGGGTGGACCCGACGCAACAACGTGCAGCCGCCAATCTCGGCGCCTCCCCGTGGAGCGTGTTCAGACGCGTCACGCTTCCCCAAGTTCGTCCCGGATTGTTCGCCGGGTGCACGCTGGTTGCGGTTTGGAGCTTCACGGAACTCGGCACCCCTCTGATGTTCGCGGTGTACGACGTCACACCGGTTCAGATCTTTTTCAAGATCAGCGAACCGGACAACCCGATCGCTCACGCCCTCGTCGTGCTCCTGCTCGTCGTGGCTGCGGTGCTTTTCTTCATCGGAAAGTTTCTGCTCGGGCGACCAAAGCCCAGCCTCGCGTCAAAAGCGTCCGCCCAGCCAACGCTCATCCGTTTGCACGGCCTGAAAGGGCTTGCCGCAAGTGTACCCTTCTTGCTGGTACTCTCCCTCGCGCTGGTGCCCCACTTTGCTGTCTTGCTCACTGCACTGAGTGACGTCGGCCATTGGTACCGCTCCGCACTGCCGACGTCGCTGACGCTGGCTCATTTTGCTGCCGCCTGGAGCGACGAAATGATCGCGCCAACCTGGGTAGCTGGTAGGTTCACCTTGGGCGCGATCGGTAACTCCATCCTCTACGCCACGCTTGCCAGTGCGGTGGGCCTGTGCTTGGCGCTCGGCTCGGCCTGGCTCATCGTGCGTTCGAAGCTGTGGCTTCGACACTGGCTCGACGCCCTCGGGATGCTGCCGATGGCTGTTCCCGGACTCGTGTTGGCCTTCGGTTATCTCGCTATCGGAGTAGGCATCAAACGCGCCCTGGGTGACGCTACGCCCACCGTCCTCGACGTGCAGCAGTTCCCAGTCCTGTTTCTGGTCTTGGCGTACGCCATTCGACGCCTGCCATACACCCTGCGAAGTGCTGTTGCCGGGTTGGAGCAAACCCCCATTACCTTGGAACTTGCGGCTCGCAACCTTGGAGCTGACGCAACGACGACGGTGCGCAAAATCACCCTGCCCTTGATCTCCGCCCACCTGTTCGCCGGGGTGCTCATGGCTTTCACCTTCGCCCTTTTGGAGGTGAGCGATTCGCTCGTGCTCGCGCAGAAGAACGAATTTTATCCGCTGACCCGCGCCATCTGGGAACTGTCTCAGCGTCTAGGGGACGGCGCTCACTTGGCAGCCGCCCTTGGGGTTTGGGCCATGTGTCTGCTCGGGCTCGCCCTGGTAGCCGCCAGTATCTTCCTCGGCCAGCGCCTCGGGGGACTATTCAAGCTTTGACCTGCAACCAAGCTTCCCCCCAATGACCGTTCAATTGCTGATCGCCGCTGGCGCGGGGCTGGCAACCCTCTTGCTTTGCATCCTGTGGTTGAGACTACACGCCTTTGTCGCCCTGTTGATCGCTAGTGCGCTCATTGGCTTGGGGTCTGGTATGACCGTGGATGCGCTACTAGCCTCGATGCAAGCTGGCATGGGCAGCACGCTAGGCTTTCTCGGCATCGTCGTCGGCTTGGGGGCTATGATTGGCAAGCTCCTAGAGGTAACTAACGGCGCTGAGGCTTTGGCACGCCGGGTGCTGGCCTGGTGCGGTCCCGAACGTAGCGTCTGGGCATTGGGCGTGTGCGGGTTCGTGGTCGCCATTCCCGTCTTCTTCGATGTTGGCCTCGTGGTGCTCGCGCCCCTCGTGTATGGTTTGGCTCAGCAGACGGGTAAGCCGATCATGCGCTTCGCCCTTCCACTGCTGGCTGGGCTTGCCGCAGCGCACGCTTTCGTCCCCCCTACTCCCGGTCCGACACTGGTGAGTCACGAACTCGGTGCCGATCTCGGGCAGGTCGCGGCGCTTGGGTTACTCGTCGGTCTACCGAGCGCGGTGGCAGCCGGAGTCTACTACGGGCGGTGGATTTCCACCCGTGTCCCCGGCACTGCCGGGCTGACAACAATCGGAGCGGAACCTAGTTCGTCGACCCCGTCAGCAAAGGTGGCGCCAGCATTGGGCGCCATCGTTACGGTTCTTCTGCTTCCTCTCGCGCTGCTCAGTCTGGCAAGTTACCTTCCTCATCTGAAATCTCCCGGCGCGCCGGACTCACCGTGGCTCGCGCTGGGGCGCTTCGTGGGCCATCCATTCATCGCGCTGCTCTTGACCACGTTGCTTGCCTTCGAGCTACTCGGCAGGCGTTCCGGCCTTTCGCGCCACGAAGTGTCCATCGTCGCCACGGCCGCGCTCGAGCCCGTAGGCACCGTGCTGCTAGTTACCGGTGCTGGCGGTGTGCTCAAGCAGGTGTTGGTGGACTCGAGAGCTGGTGAGGTTCTGGCTCGAGCGCTTGCCGACTCCTCATTGCCCCTGCTACTGCTTTGTTTCGCGTTTGCAGCTACCGTCCGAGTGCTTCAGGGATCGGCCACCGTAGCCATGGTAGCCGCGGCTGGCTTCCTCGCGCCGCTGCTTGGGGAGCTCAGCCCCGACCCGACCACTCGTGCTCTGTGTGTGCTCTGTATCGCCGCAGGCGCCACCTTCATGTCTCACGTCAACGACTCTGGCTTCTGGCTCGTGAGCCGCTACTTCGGCTTGGACGTGAGTCAGACGCTACGCACCTGGAGTGCGGCGACGTCCATTTTGGGCTTGAGCAGCCTAGCACTATGTTTGCTGTTGCAAGTGCTGCTTCAATGAGCCGTACACGTTGCTACTGCCGGGGCTCCGCTTCGATGGCAGTGGCGCGACATGCATGAACGTCGCGGGTCGCGGTTGCTCTGCAGTCGAGGATGCAGTCGCTACGCTGGGGGGTGCAGCTTTTGAAGCACGCTCGCGCGGCGCGCTCGGCAGCCGTGACGCATGAAACGAACGCTGCTTCGCTCGACGCAAGGTATGTCGCTGAACAAGGCCGGTTTAAGTGGGGTCCCGCGTCCGGAACACGATCCTCGGGACTTCCCTGGACGGCTGCCACTTCCAAACGCTGCTGACAGCCTCCGGCGGCTAACGCCGCGGCCAGGGCTGGACCGCTGGGGCAGCACGAAAGCGGCATCAGTCGACGGCTAGCGAACCACAGTCGTCGGAAGCCCAAACGGCGAAGCATGAGGCCTTCTCGGTCCCAAAATGCGAAGGTTGCGCCCTTTCGACATCCGTCCAGCGGGCCCAAAGGCCATTCCTCTGCCGGTGCGCACGACGCTGAGGTATAAGCAGGCGCCCGCCTTCCTTACAGGCTCGCCGCATGGCCTTCTCCCCTAAGCTCGACACCAGGCCCGAATGACCTCGCCTGCCACGATGCCGCCGCTTGACGACAGTTACCCCAGTGGTACCTGGGGCGAATACCAATTGCTCGAGCGCGTAGGCCAGGGCAGCTGTGCCCATGCATGGTTGGCACTGCGCACAGGAAAGGCCGGGTTCGCCAAGCTGCTCGTGCTCAAAGTGCTCCGCCATGACTGCGGGAAACCGGGCGCCGGAGATTGGTTCGAGCGGGAAGCTTTGGCACTGTCGCGGATGAATCATCCCCACGTGGTCCAAGTGATCGACGTGTTGGAGCGTCAGGGAAGCCGAGCTCTGGTCATGGAGTACATCGAGGGCCAGGCATTGTCGCAATTGCAGTGGTCTTCACTGTGGCAACGATGGTCGTTGGAAGTTGGCCTGCGCGTCTTGCACGACATCTTGCTCGGCCTCGATCACGTTCACCACGCTCGGGATCACGACGGCAGTCCACTCGGTATGGTGCACGGTGACGTCTCACCGAACAACGTCCTCGTCGCTTACAACGGCCAGGCCAAGCTCATCGACTTTGGCTTGTCACAGCGCCGAGGCAGCGCGGAGACCGGCGGTGGGACGCTGCGCTACATGGCTCCAGAACGGTTGCTGGGAGACGCGGTAACGCCAGCGGCCGACGTGTACGGAGTGGGCGTGATGCTTTGGGAGTTGCTCGCGCGACAACGACTGTGGGGAGACCTCGACAACGACGGCATGCGTTCTGCCGTTCTCGCTGGCATGATCTCGACGCCGCTTCAGTCAGGCGCGGCGCGTTCCTTCAGTCCGAGGAGTCATCCAGATTGGGTGTATGAACTCGAACGCGCGTGTATGAAGGCCCTGTCGTATTATCCAGAGCATCGCTACACCTCGAGTGCCGAGTTTGCGAACGCCTTGAACTGCGCTCCCTTGGCCAGCCATGCCGATGTGTGTGCCTTGCTCGAGCGCGACTACGGCGGCGAACGAGACGCAACGCGCCGCGAGATAGCCGCGCACGTCACGCGCTTGAGCAACGACGCTCGTGGTGGGAGCCCCCGACACAAGACCCGACGCAACCACCTATCGACCAAGCGAGCAGTGACTAAACACCGCGCCCTGTGGCCCGCCCTCGCTCTGACGTCGTTTTCCTTAGCCGTATACGGCATGGTCTCCAACACGGCCGTCAACCCGGGACGCGCAGAGACGTTGCCTGACATAGCTGTATCCCCGTTACCCTTTGGAGCTTCCGAAAACCCGCCGTGGCTCACCGCTCCGAGTGTTTCCCCCGAAGCCGATAGCCTCGCCCGCTCAGCATCTCCCACCGCGCCCTCGTCGCCCACCGTCATGCCGGCAACGCCTCACCTCATTTCCCCCGCGCCCCGCTCTCGTCCTTCCGTTCAAGCATTTCCGTTTAACCCAAAGCCAACCCCATCTCACCGCGGGCAAGCCGAGCCATCCTCAGACCCCTGTTCCCCGCGCTACTACTTCCACAACGGCATCAAACACTTCAAACCCTCCTGCTTCCGCTAGCCCCGAAGA
>CAZNZA010000006.1:96199-98220 GCA_964577325.1 uncultured Polyangiaceae bacterium | reverse complement strand
GGGAGTTTAAGGAATCTCTTGAGCTGAGTGGAATCGTTCTAACCAAGCTCGACGGAACCGCCAAAGGGGGAGTGATTCTTGGTATTGCAGACACCTTGAAGGTTCCTGTTCGATATGTGGGCTTGGGAGAACGACCCGGTGACCTCCACGAGTTCGTGGCAGACGACTTTGTTGAAGCTCTGCTCGGTAAGGACGCATGAATAGGTCTTCGAACACGAGTGGTGAGAGGTGTACCGCTTTCCAACATCCAGCAGCACACTCACTCGGTACGAGTTTTCTGTGTTGAAACGCGGAAAAGCCGCGTGATATAGTCGCGCCGCCTGAGCGGCCTTGGATTTGTTCAATATTTTTCGGTAGTTACACCCCTTCTAGATTGTTACAGACGGCTTCCTCGAAGGGGCCATGAGGAAGAAGGCATCGATGAAGAAAATTCGCATTGTGCTTCTCGCAGCAGCAGCGCTGTGCAGTTATCCGGTTACGGCCTTTGCACAAGAAGATGCCGACGAGAGTGGTGAGACCGAAGGGGAGCTAGATGACGAAGCCGTCGAAGGCGACGAAGCGGTAGAGGGCGACGAAGAAGAGGTTCTTGAAGAAGAAGGCGAAGCCGAAGACCTCGACGCCGAACTGGCAGGAGATGAAGGGGGTCTCGGAAACATCTGTGAAATCGATCCCGAGGCGTGCCCAAAGCTCGACTTCGATAAGGAGGCGGCTCGCCAGATCCGTGAACCCCTGTACGCGGTTCAACAGATCTTCGTGATGCGCGCCCGTCGTTTCGAGTTCCAGCCGTATTATGGCTTCACCCTCAACGATCAGTTCGTCAGCCACAACGCGCCCGGTTTGGCGATCAACTATTGGATCACCAACGTCTTGGCGGTAGGCGTCAACGGCAACTACCACGAGCCGTTCAACTCCGACAGCTCGTTCAACTTTCAGACGCGCCGAGCGGCGCGTATCAACGTACCGTTGACGGAGTATCAGTGGGGAGCGGCGCTGAACTTCACCTACTCACCCATCATGGGTAAGTTCGCCGGCTTTGGTGACTTCATCTTTCAGTACGACGCCTACGTGGTGGGCGGAGTTGGTCTGTTGAGCACGCGGCCGATCCCGGTCATCGATCCCACCAACCGCAAGTTCGACTTCGAACAGCGTCTGGCGTTCAACGCGGGTCTGGGCATCCACATCTTCTTCAACCGCTGGTTTGCGGCGACTTTGGAAGTGCGGGATTACATCTTCAATGACCGCCTCGAAGCCGTCGAGATCCAACCCGGTGACGAAGCCGCCAATGAAGACTTCTGGCTCGACGACAAAGGCCGCTTGACCAACGGCGTGCAGGCTCAAATCGGACTGTCGATCTTCTTCCCATTCTCCTTCGAATACAGGTTGCCGAAGTAAGTGGGCGCACACGCTATGAGGAGACTTGAGAAGATGAAGGTGAATGGTATGAAGCGACGTTTCTTCAAGGTTCTTGCCGCAGCTGTTGCGCTCAGTGCTCTTGCCGTACCCGGTTTGGAGCGCACGGCGCAGGCGCAAGAGATCCTGCTCACGGGCCCTTTGGCGGGAGCCCCCGCCGTGCGTAAGCAGCGGCTTTACCGCCAGGGGCGGTTCGAAATCGCGCCGTCGGTATCGTTCACCCTCTTGGACGAGTACCAGCGGCTGATGTTGGTCGGCGCGCGCTTGAACTACAACCTCACGGACTGGCTGGCGATCGGTGGCTGGGGCGCGATCAGTCTCGATCCGCTCAAGTTCAACACCGGATTGACGGACCGCATTCAAGAGGTCAACGATCGGCGCATTGCTACGACGCAGAGCGAGGGTGAGCCGGAAATGGATCACAAGTTGACGCGTATCAACATGAGCAGCGACTTCAGCCAGCAGCTCGGCACCATCGATTGGGTGGCGGCGCCACAGCTGACGTTGGTGCCTTTCCGCGGCAAGATCGGTATCTTCCAGAGCATCTACGTCGACACCGACTTCTACCTGTTCGGCGGCCCGGCGTTCGTCAGCCGCACGGAACGAGCGGA
>CAZNZA010000006.1:92371-96099 GCA_964577325.1 uncultured Polyangiaceae bacterium | reverse complement strand
TTGAAGTTCAATCAGATGATCACCATCTCGTTCGGCGTGAGTCTGCCCTTCGACTACGAGATCAGCGAATAAGGGCGCGGTGCCTGCGTTGCAGGCAGCGTGCGGGAACGAGAAAGGGGAGCGCTTTTGCGCTCCCCTTCTCGTTCCATGGCCAACCACGTGCGGACCCAAGCCCGCCCCTGTGCGACGGTGATCGCGGCGCAACTAGCGACCGCTCACGGACTCAGCTCCTCATGTTCCGCTACGAACGACGCGTTGTCCCTCGACGCGGTAACCGGGGGGCATGACACGGGTGGCCAACTCGACGCTATCGGGAGGGATTTCCCATCCCCGATCGACAAGACCTGCGGCGATTCGATTGCGGACCCGCAGCGACTCCTCTTCCTCGAGCGCTTCGAGCAGCGGAACGACGGCGGCAGCGGTGCCAGTGGCGAAGGTGGCGCCGGCGGCGTTGAAGCGCACGTTCTCGTTGACGTCAGTGAGGAAGGGTTCGATCGCTAGCCTCACCTCGTCGCGCGGAAACTGCTCCAAGGCGTTGATCAGTTGAATCTTGGGTTCCGGGTTGCGAACGTACTCGGTGTCGAACTGCTCCAGAAGCTCCAAGAGCTCGTCCACGAAGCGCTCTTCATCGACGATGCGGCGGAGGATCTTCAACGGCCAAGTCACCCCTTCGGCACGCTGGCAGTAGTCTCGGATGGGACCGATCGCTGACTCCCCTGCGGCAATCACTCCTTCGACCGCGGCTTCCTTCTCTTCCCGATCGGTGATCGAGGGCTCCATGGCGAAGTCGAAGCGACGCAGCAGTGCGCGCGCGCCGTCGGCGTTGGCCATGGCCGAAAGCTGAGCGATGGCGTCCTGGCGATCGTAGTCCTGCGCCAACTTGTTACCAACGATGCGGCTCAGGCGTGCCAGGTCCTTGCCTCCCTTGTCCTTGCCCCCGTTTGGGGCTGGGTCTGAGCTGCGCTTGAATAGATCGAACAATCCCATGTTATCTCCCGCACCCGCGATGTGCGCCGAATACGCCCGGCGCTGCGGCAACCGCTTTGCTGGGGTGGTGCGCACGGTAATGCCCCCGGCACTCAGTGCAAGGGGCGATGCGACGCGAGCGTGTAGCTACGGCCACCTAACCGACACGCGTGCGCCAAGAGCGGGCTGCGCGGTTCAGGAGCAGCGTCAATCGGGCGGACGCTGGGGATCGTCGTCGCCCTCGGTCACCCCAGTGAGCACGTTCAGCAGCGAATTGATGCGGAACACCAGTCCCCCCAACTCCTCATGCTCCAACTCGAACCGCATGTCGGTCTGGCCATTGATGATGGTCAACAACCCCTCTTCGAGCTGAGAAATGGGCCGCGATATGTAAGCCCCCAACATCGACCCCACGACGACGACCATGACGATGCCGAGCGCCACGACGCCCCATATCGGCCATAGTTTGGCACCGACGTTGCCGATCATGGATGTCGGCACGACGGCAGCAAGCGCGCCCTGCACTTCGCCGTAACCACTCAACGGTGAGGCGCCGACGACGTGATTGTCCCCTGCGACGCGGACCACTGTGCCACCGCGCTGAACGGCTTGATTCGACGTTTCGATCAAACGCTCCTGGGCTACCGAGTCGCGGGAGAAACCCGGTGTCGTGGCCACGATGCTCGTGGCGCGCTCTTGGCCCGCCGCGGGATGTCCACCAATGGCGAGGACTAACGGATGACCACTGGTCAACTCGCTCAGTCGTCCCAAGCGGTCGTCGTTGATCGGCGTGCCGATGAGTAACGCGCCCATCGGCGTCCCCGCCTCCGAGGTTACCGGCGCGTAGCTCACAAACAGCTGCTCCTGGCGCTCGGGATTGAGCCACATCGCGCTTGCCCCGACGCCTGCCTGCAAGGCTCCGAGCAAGGATGGATAGGTCGAGCCCAGGGGGTCGCCGCGCATGAGCGTGGCGCTGTTGTCCCGACCCAATCCGACCGCGCGCTGGTCGACGAACGCCACGAGCGTGGGCCGCATGCCGTAGAACTCTGGGGCTTTGGCTGCCGCGTCCATGACACGGTTGGCTTGAGCCGTTGCCGCCTCACTGCGTGCCGAGGGAGTCCCCAGGGAAAAGACGGCGCGCACAGGCTCGGTCGCGGCCTGATTCAGCAGCCAACGCTCGATGCGCAAACTGTCCAAGGTCAACTGAGTATCCGCGGCGCGACTGGCACGTTCGGCCGCCACCTTGCGAGCGGTCGGGTCACTCAACGCATCACCCAGAGTAGTCAGTAGGATCGTGTAGCTAAGCAGACCAACCACCAGCACGATGCCAGCGTTTGCAATTATGATCTTCCAACGCATGTTCTAGGAGCCCCCGCGCGAATCGTGGCAATCGGTGCCGCCAAGATTATCACCCTTCAACCGCCGGCTGTGCAACTCTCTGCCAGTCTGGTTAACAGATTCGGATGTCTTCGCGAATACCAATGCCCTCACCTCGAGTTTCGACGTCATCAGGTCGCCTCGCAGCACTACGACCGCTACTCCCCAGCCGTTCAGCAAATACCCGCTGATTTCCCTCCCCTTCTCCCTAGTCCGTCCGGCCGCTCTGCGGCTTCAAGGCTTCACTTCCCCCGCCTACCCGTTGCCATTCGACGCACAGCTGCGCTAGACCGCGCCGGGAGTTCTGGTGGGTGTAGCTCAGTGGTAGAGCACTGGATTGTGGCTCCGGGCGTCGGGGGTTCAATTCCCCTCACTCACCCCATCGTGGAACGTCGAGACGGCAGCTCCTAAAGAGCTGCCGTCTCGATTGGTGCTGGTGGCTTACACCTCGCCGTTTCGGTTCTTGGCCTCCACGTGCCGCCAGGTCCGGCGAAAATCTTCTGCCACTCCGAGAATGCGCCGCATCAACGATGCAAATGAGCGCCATCGGAGTTTGCGCCAGCGCGGCAAATTAGGATATGGGAGGGAGGCTTGAAAGGAAACGCTCAATGAGAATCCGCGGGTTGGCTAGTATGGTGGTGGCATCGACAGGAGTTGCAGTGTTCGGCTGCGGAGATCCCCTCCCGCCTCCGGCGCGCGTAGCGGTAAGTCTCGAGCTCGCGTCCTGCACGGTGTTCGGCCGTTTCAGCTTGCCGAAGGACCCCGCCGTCAACGCAACGCTGACTCCCAACATCATTCAGGGCGACCTGCAGGTATTGCCGCGGTTGGTGGATGGCCAAGACAACTCCACGGTTTCTTGCCGGGTGGTGGAGACGGCACCGGGCGTGTTCGAGATGAGCGCCAACGCCAGAACGGGTACCAGCGGTACCTCGCACTTCTCGATCTCAGGCGGCACCTCAGTGGCTGGTTCCGGGACGGCAAGCAAGATCAGTTTTCGCGTTCCTGAGACCGACCTCCGGCAAGGTTCGAACTGCACCATCAACACGGAGCTCGCACCAGAGGGCGGCGGCGGGATGCTGGCCTCTTTCACTTGCAAGCCGTTCCACGATCCTGCCGTACCCAACGAAAGCTGTTCCGTGACCGGCACATTCGCGTTGGACCGCTGTGATCGGTGAGACCTGGTAGGGCGAGGGGGTGTGGCGACTCCTTGCACCATCTCGCTAGAACCCCCACCTCGAGTCTTGCAAAGCTGTAGCGCTACGGATAGCCGCTAAGCCCGTTAGCCACGTAGCCATATCGCAAGGACGCCGATCGCGGAACCGCGCCCCTGCGAGCGGAGAGTTTCACTGATCTCACCGCACGTCTTACCGCACGTCTTACCGCAC
>CAZNZA010000006.1:72813-92271 GCA_964577325.1 uncultured Polyangiaceae bacterium | reverse complement strand
CGAGCGGAGAGTTTCACTGATCTCACCGCACGTCTTACCGCACGTCTTACCGCACCGCGGGCGCATCTGGCGTGCGCGCCACATCGACGTCCGCGCGCCCGTTGCCATCGACCACAGCGATTACCACGGCCGTCACGTTGTCCTCGCCGCCGTGCTCATTGGCCATCGTTACCAAGCGATGACAAATCTTCTCGGGGACCCGCAGCTCCTGAACGACCGCCAGGATGTCATCGTCGTCGACCATTCCGCTGAGCCCGTCCGAACAGAGTAGGTAGACGTCGCCCACGTGCGCATCGTCGCCAATCATGTCGACCTCGACGTTGTCTTGCATGCCCAGCGCGCGCGTAATCACGTTCTTCGGCAACTCGCTGCGTTGCTCCTCGTTCATGTCCGGCATCGCGGTCAGGTACTCGTTGAGCAACGAGTGATCGCGAGTCAGCTGAACGATGGCCCCGTCTCGAACTCGGTAGGCGCGACTGTCTCCGACGTGGCCGATGAACATGCGCCCCTTGCGCGCGCTGAACAACGCACCGACGACCGTGGTGCCCATTCCCCGAAGGTCATGGCTGCGCACGCTATGCTCGTACACCTGGCGATTCGCTAATCGGATAGCCGTAGCCAGACGATTCTCTTCCTCGGAAAGCTGCGCGTCGAAGTGAAACGGCCAGGTAACGTCTTCGGAAGCGGTACGTGCAAAGAAGTCGGTGATGGATTCGGAAGCAAGTTTGCTTGCGACGTCACCAGCTCGGTGTCCCCCCATACCGTCAGCGACGATGAACAGTTCATGTTGGGGAACCACAGCGAAACTATCCTCGTTGTGTTCCCGTTGAAGGCCGACATCACTCAGCCCTGCAGCGTGCGCGCGCATTACAGTCAGCCTAGCCTGGCATCCTCGCGAAACGCAAGCTGCGCCTCTGACGCGCCCGCCGCCAAAGCGGTCCGGATCCCTGCTCCCGCTCACCGACCAACCGGCCTGCAAGCGGCGCTCCAGCTCAGATCTGCAGGATCTCTTTCTCTTTTGCCGCGATCAGTTGGTCTATCTGCACGCCTGCACCAGCGACCTGATCGTCGACCCGCTTCTTGGCGCGCTCCACCTCGTCTTCGCTCGCATCGCCATCTTTCTTCAGCGTGTTGAGGACGTCATTGGCGTCGTGACGAGCTTTCCGCACCGCGACCTTGCAATCCTCCCCCGCCTTCTTCGCGAGCTTGACGAGGTCTCGACGACGCTCCTCACTCAGTGGTGGAACGGGAACCCGGATCAGCTCACCGTCCGTTTGCGGGTTAAGCCCGAGCGGGCTCTCCCGAATGGCTTTCTCCACGAGCGACGTCGCCTTCTGGTCCCACGGCTTTACCGTTAACATGCGGGCTTCAGGAGTAGAGACCGTGGCCATCTGACCGATGGGAGTCATGACGCCGTAGTAGTCGACGCGGATGGTATCCAGCAAACCAGGGTGAGCTCTTCCCGTTCGCAACTTTCCAACTTCCCGCTTCAACGCATCCTGCGCCTTGGCGATGGAGTCGCTCAGCTCTTCCAGTACCTCGTCAATCATCGCATACCTCCTTCGGTCACCCGTCGAGAACAGCCGCCAGAGCCGGCAGCCGCGCCGTTTTCGGCGATGCCCGCATATAACACTCGGTCGCACTCGGACAACAGGCTCCGACCTTGACTCGCGGTTAGTCGCCGCATTGCTCGCGAACGGGCCGGTCGCGGCGGGGCTGTGGCGACTGAAGAATGCCCTTGCCCGAGCCGTGAGAATGGGTATTGTCGCTCGGAAATGGACAACGGATGGATCAACTTGGCGGCAATTGTCGGAATGGAAGTGTTCTGCCTGGCACTCATCCCCATCATTTTGATGTTGGGAACCCCCAAAGGCAGCGCATCCAACGACGAATGAAGCTCGACGCATGACCCCGACGCGCGAGTCGGGCGAGGCGGTGCGTTTGACCATGACCGAACCCGCTCCCACGCACCCAGACATCTCTATCGTCGTGCCGGGTCTTAACGAGGCTCCTAGCTTGCCTGAGCTGGCGCGTCGGGTGCGAGAGACACTGCAGGACGAGGAATCTTACGAACTGCTGTTCGTGGACGATGGCAGCACTGACGACTCGTGGTCCGTCATTCAGAGCCTGCACCTCCAAGATCCTCGCGTGCGGGGCATTCGCTTGCGCCGCAACTTTGGCAAAGCCATGGCTTTAGCGGCCGGCTTCTCCGAGTGCCGGGGTCAACTGCTCGTCATGATGGATGCCGACCTTCAGGACGACCCCGGGGACCTGCCCAATTTTCTGCGCGCCGCACGAACGGAGCTCGACGTGGTGGTGGGTTGGAAAGTGAGCCGCCAAGATCCGCTTTCGCGCCGCATCTTCTCCAAGGTGTTCAATAGCACCGTCGGCTACTTCACCGGCGTTCGCTTGCACGACATGAACTGTGGCTTCAAAGCGTACCGGCGCGAAGTCATCGAGACGGTACCGATTTATGGAGATCTGTTTCGTTTCATTCCGGTCCTGGCCGCAGCGGACGGTTTTCGCGTCGGCGAGATACCAGTAACCCACCACGCGCGCGCCTTCGGGCGCTCGCGCTACGGATTCGAGCGCATCTTGCGTGGCTTTTTCGATCTGATGACGGTGATCTTTCTCACCCGCTACGCCCGCAAGCCAATGCACCTGTTTGGTTTCCTCGGTCTCGTCACCGGCTTGTGTGGCGCCGCGCTTGCCACCTACCTCACCATCATCTGGCTAACGGGTACGGGTATCGGCTCGCGACCGCTGTTGCTGCTGAGCGTCATGTTAATGGTCATGGGTGTACAACTGACGTCGCTAGGATTCATCGGTGAGTTTTTGACTTATCAGAATCAAAAGCGGTCCTATACCGACCAGCATCCGGTTCGGGAACGGACCTGATGCATCCCACCACTGATCTGGTCTGGGCTTCCGCGTCATGAGCCTGTTATCCGCGCACCATTTATCGAAAGCGTACGGGACCCACCGCGTGCTCGATGACGTTTCCCTGACGCTCGTCGCTTCTGAGCGCGTTGGGCTCGTGGGCGACAACGGCTCGGGCAAAACGACGCTGGCGCGCATCTTGGCCGGCGTCGAGGCAGCCGATAGCGGGCAACGTATGCTCCAACGCGACACGCGGGTGGGGTACCTGCCACAGGTGCCGCTCCTCGAGCCAAACCTGACCGCGCTGGATACGGCGCTTCTGGGATTGGAAGCATGGGGTCGGACGCGGCGAGCCTACGAGGAGGTCACGGCGGAGATTGCAGTCCATCCCTCTCCGAGCCTGCTCGAGCGACAAGCGGAGCTGGCGAATCAATTCGAGCACCTCGGCGGTTGGGAGCAGGAGCACAAGGCGAGAGCGCTCCTGCAGCATCTGTGCGTACCAGACGTCGACAGTCGGGTCGGTTCGCTCAGCGGCGGGGAGCAACGGCGGGTGTCACTGGCACAACTGCTCGTCAGCGAGCCGGACTTGCTCATCCTCGATGAGCCGACCAACCACCTCGACACAGACACGATCGAGTGGCTCGAGCAGTACTTGAGCCGGGAGTATGGCCGCGCCCTGCTCTTGATCACCCACGACCGTTACTTTCTCGATCGCGTGGTCACCCGTACGGTTGAGCTGGCAGCCGGGGTCGCTCAAAGCTTCAACGGGGGCTGGACGGAATATCTTCTGAACAAAGCTGACAGGGAAGCTCTGCAGCAACGGACGGAAGCCAATCGACAGAACTTTCTGCGCAAGGAAGTAGAGTGGCTGCGACGCCAACCCAAAGCCAGGGGCACCAAACAACGGGCGCGCGTGGAAAGGGCGCAAGAAGCGCTGGCGGCGGCCCCAAGCCAACAATCTGGCAGCGTTCGACTTGCCTCGGACAGCGTACGCCAAGGTTCGACGGTGCTCGAGTTCAAGGGGGTGCGCTTGCAGATTGGCGACACACTCTTGGTGCGAGACTTCGACTTTGCGGCTCGCCGCGGGCAGCGCATTGGCATCATCGGTCGCAACGGTGCTGGCAAGACCAGCCTTTTGCGGGCCATTACTGCTGAGCTTGCGCCCAAAGCGGGTGAGATAGTGCGCGGCAAGAACACCCGCATCGCCTACTTCGATCAGACGCGCTCCGGATTGGACGAGAGCAGAACGATTGCAGAAAACGTTGCTGAGCAAAGGGACGTCGTTCAGCTCGGTGAACAGTCGCTGACGATTTACAGTTACCTCGAGCGCTTTCTCTTTCGCGCCGAGGACATCCGCAAGAAAGTGGGCATGCTCTCGGGCGGCGAGCGCGCTCGCGTTGCCCTTGCCAAGCTGTTGCTCGAGTCCTCTAACTTGCTCCTGCTCGACGAGCCAACGAACGACTTGGACGTTACTACACTGGGAGCACTCGAGGACCTGTTGTGCGACTTTGGAGGCTCGGTCATCGTCGTCAGCCACGACCGCTACTTCCTCAACCGGGTGGTGACCGACATCTTGGCGTTCGAAGGCGAAGGGGTCGTCGTTCACTACTCTGGAAACTACGACAACTATCTCAGCCTACGCCCCTCGTTGCGCGACCGTGATTTAGCCACCGCTACTGGCGGTGTGACTGCGACGTCCCCCTCACCCGCAGCTGCCGGTATCGCCTCGACCAGCGCTTCACCTGCCCCTTCCAAGAAGCGTCCGCCAAAATTGACGTTTAGAGAAGAACAGGAGTTGCAGACCATCGAGCAGCGAATAACGGACGCCGAAGCTCGATTGACCGAACTGCAAGCTCAGCTCGTGGATCCAGAACTGTACAAAAAGGATGCTGCACGTGTCGATGTTGCCAAGCGAGCGTTGGCTGAGGCCGAAGCTGAACTAGCCCAAGCCATGGCGCGCTGGGAAGAGCTCGAGAGTAAACGCGAAGCGTTCGAAAGTTTCTCGTCTTGATCGGCTCGTTCAACGGCGGCTAATCGCCATAACGCCGCGTCAGGTGCGCCAAGAGGTGGTGGGCGTTGAGGTCCTCGCCCGTTGCGTCCATCAGCAATTCCGACAGGGTGCAGGAGCTAGCTCGCGACCAAACCGTACGCCGCAGCCACTCGTTCAATGGCCCGAACTCGCCCCGGGCGATCAGCTGGGGAAGCTCCGGCGTTTCTCCGGCGGCGGCGGCAAATAGCTGCGCCGCGACCGTAGCGCCGAGGGTGTACAAGGGAAAATAGCCGAATGCGCCGCAGGGCCAATGCACGTCCTGCATGCATCCGTCCTTATCGTTACCTGCGGTAGTCAAACCGAGCAATTCCCGCATCCCCGCGTCCCACGCGTCAGGCAAGTCCGCGACGGAAAGCGCACCGGACAGCAGGGCTCGCTCCAGATCGTAACGGAGCAACACGTGCGACGGGTACGTGACTTCGTCAGCATCTACGCGGATCAGGCTGCGCTCCACCCGTGTATATAGTGCGTAGAGATTATCGACCCCGTAGGCATGTGGTTGTTGAGCTACTCGGTTTGGAAACGCCTTTCGTATCAGCGGAGCAGCAAACGCGAGGAACTCACGGCTACGGCACACTTGCATCTCCAACAATAGGCTTTGGCTCTCATGAACCACCATGCCTCGAGCCGCGCCGACTGGTTGATGCAGCCATGCCTCTGGAAGACCTTGTTCATATTTGGCATGCCCAGACTCGTGCAAGATACCCATCAGCGACGAGGTAAAGTCGCTTTCGTCGTAGCGAGTGGTGATGCGTACATCTCGCGGCACGCCGCCGCAGAAGGGATGATGACTGACGTCGAGCCTACCAGCCGTCGTTGAAAAGCCCACGAGCTGCATGAGCTCCAATCCCAGTTCACGTTGCGCGGCGACGGGGAACGGACCCGACGGTATGATGACTGGCGTATGTTGCTGTCGCTCGATCACTCGTTCGGTGAAACTTGGTAAAGCGTCGCGCAGTTGATTGAATACGCGGTCGACGAGAGCCGTAGTTATCCCAGGCTCGAACTGCCCGAGTAAGGCATCGTATGGACTGCATCCAAGGGCTTGCCCCAGGGCAGCTGCTGTCTCTTGCTTGAGCTTGATCACTTCCGAAAGGTACGGTGCAAACGCTACGTAGTCGTTGGCCGCGCGGTAGCGACGCCAAGCCTGTTCGCTTCGCTTCTCGGCGCGGGTACTCGCCGCGACCAAATCGCTGGGAAGAGCGAGGGCTGCGGTCACCAGACGCCGCATCTCGGCTACATTCGCTCGCTCCCAGTTGCCCAAGTCAGCTTGCTGCTCGGCCTTCGACAACCACTCCTCCAAGCGCGGTTCCACCAGCAACTGGTGACACTGAGACATCAACGTCGCCATGGCTTCGGCTCGTCCCGTACCCGCGGCTTCGGGCATGTTCACAGCCTGGTCCCACTCCACGATGGCGGCAACTTCTTGGAAGTGGCTGAGGGTACGGAAGTGGGAGGTGAGCAGTTCGTAGGACATCACGCTGACTTATAACTCAGATTCATCCGACTATGGACCGCCCGCTAGAGGTCTGGGCTCACGGCCGCCCCACGTGCCGTGGAATCGCGTGGAGATCGCTACGGCAACCGCCTTTCATGTATACAGCCGGCGCACCAAACGCCGCCAAGGGCGGCGACTTACGCCTCGTTCATGAACCTACTCATACTCCAGCCCCACGAGCTCGATGATAGGGCGCAGTGCGTGCTCGAAGGCCGTCGCGCTCAGCACCTGCTGACCGTCTTAGGCGTTGCTCGCGGCGATTCTTTGCGGGCGGCCGTCGCTGACCAAGGTCTGGGCACTGCACTAGTAACGGCCGTTCAGGAGGGTAAAGTGGCCGTGGCATACCGGGCCGAATCAACCGTTGCTTCCCCTCGGCGCGTGCTCTGTTTGGCGGTGCCACGCCCGAAGGTGCTGTCTCGCTGTGTGCAACATGCGACGGCCTTGGGCTTCGGGCGGATCGCTCTTTTTCGCTCTTACCGGGTCGATAAGGCGCACCTCGGCAGCCAGCGGCTGATGGCGGAACGTTTGCTGGAGGACGTGCGTCTGGGGATGGAGCAAGGCCGCAGGGTCCATACTCCCCGTGTGGAGCTGTTCGATCGCTTCAAGCCGTTCGTCGAGGATCACCTCGAGACGCTTTCCGCCGGGCTATCCGGCTACGTGGGCCACCCCACGAGCCCGCTAGCGCTACCACGAGCAGAACGCAGAGAGGGACCGTACGCTCTGGTGGTCGGCCCCGAAGGAGGCTTGATCGACTATGAGATCGAAGCGCTTCAAGCGCGGGGCTTCCTTCCCGTTCGTGCCGGTGCGGCCCCTCTGCGCGTGGAAAGCGCCTTGAGCTATCTGACCGGTCAGCTCGACTTCCTGCATCACCAAGAAGCCGGCGCCTAAGTCGAAGGCAGCATTCCCCCAACCAGGCAAAGGGAGTAAGACTTCAGCCACGCCTGCTTGCAGTCTCCGCACCCATGCCCATCGTCTCTTCCCTCTTCGTCTACCCGATAAAATCATGCGCGGGCGTGTCCGTCACCGAACTGCGCTACGCAGGGGGCGCGGTGCAGGGCGATAGGCAATACATGGTGATTGACGATGAGGGCAGAGGGCTCACCCAACGCACCTGTCCGAGGCTCGCTCTGCTCAGGCCAAGTCCGCTTCCGGATGGAACGATGGCGGTCGCGTGCACAGGAATGGACGCGTTTCACTTGACGTCTCCAACCGAGAGACGCCTTTCGGTGCGGGTGTGGGATTACGTGGGTGAGGGCCTAGATTTGGGTGACACGGCAGCGAGGTGGTTCACCGAAGCGCTCGAACGCAAGTGTCGACTTGTGATGTTTCCTCCAGATGTGCGGCGCGACGTAAGTCCGAAGCACACCCAGCTCATCTCAAACGCTCAATTTACGGACGGGTATCCGCTTCTCCTTTGCACGGTGGAATCCCTCACGGAACTAAATCGCCGTCTCGCCACGCCGGTGCCCATGAATCGCTTCCGTCCGAACGTCGTCCTGCGCGATTGCGCTCCGTTTGCCGAGGATGACTGGCGCGTGGTGCACTTTCCGAGGCTGTCGATGGACATCGTCAAACCCTGCGAGCGCTGTGTCATCGTCACCATCGATCAGACGACGCTGACGCGGTCGAAGGAGCCACTGAGCACGCTTTCGACGTTTCGCAAGCGGGGCGCCGGCGTATGCTTCGGACAGAATTGTGTCCCGCACGACAGCGGAGCGATAGCCGTGGGAGAAAAGGCCGAGGTCGAGATGCACAGGCGTTTGTTTTCTGCCTCCGAAGCGACAACCGGGAGCGTTCCAGCCTAATCATCAACGGGCCCGCTCAAGGCACGGCGGGCGATCTGGAACGAGAATCCCGCACGCGCCAAAGCAGCCAAGTCTTTGTTTGCCCGAGGCTCACGCGCCGCTTCCGTTCGCAAGTAACCCATACGTCTTCGCTTCACGAGCCTGCTCGCAGCGCGGAGTTCGTCATCTGCGGTGCTCGCCAACTCCGCGACAACGTCGTTGGCGAGAGGGGCCGGCACGCCACGTTGCCGAAGCTTGTTCTGCAGTTGTCGAGGTGAACAACCTCTGTCGAGGAGACTACGCGTCAGGTTTCGAGCGTAGCGTTGGTCGTCGACGTAGCCGGCGTCGCAAAGCCTCGTGAGTGTTTGCTCAATCCAATGCGCGCTCTGCTCGAGGTCCTGATGGGCAGCGTTTGCGCCCGTGTCTGCGGCGCCCAATGCTTTCCTCACGCGCTCCACCTTGCGCTCCAGCACCTGCTTGACGCGGCTACGCGTGGCATCGAAGCGGTTCAGGTAGCGCAGCGCGACTGCTTCGAGCGCTGCCTGGGTGAGCGGAGCGATCCGGGAGGAGGACCGAGCACGCTTGGCTCGCTGCGAGGAAAAGTGGTCTTCCATCAGCTTCAGATACTGACACTGGGCTCGGGGAGAAAGGCGCTTTTTCTCCGTCGGCTCGCGATCGACATGACACCGCTCGTTCCACTCATGTGTAGGAGGGCTTTCGGGAAGTGCCGTGTCTTGGTGCTCAGATTTGGAACCACCCCAGGGAAATCTGTTGTGCGATTGGCGTGCCCGGGTGAGTGTTCTTGCCTGTCGGGCCGGCGGCGCTGAGCTCGCATCGGCGGCAGCCTGGTACCGTACTCGAGAGATGGAATGAAAAAAAACTACGTCATCGACACGAACGTTCTCGTTCACGACCCGCAAGCGCTGTTCAAGTTCGAAGACAACGACCTCATCGTCCCCATCTATGTGCTGGAGGAGATCGATCGATTCAAGCGTGACACCACCGAACGAGGAAGAAACGCCCGCGAGGTGGCCCGCCTTCTGGACGGATTGCGGGAGACGCACGGCTCATTGGCGGCTGGCATCCCATTGAAAGATGGCGGCACACTCCGCGTCTACGTCCCCCGTAAGCGACCGACCTTGAGCATCGCTTTGGAGCCGAGCTCAGGCGACAATTCGATCATCCAGACCGCAATAGAGATCCGTGATCAGGCGCAAGGCGTTCCCACCGTCTTCGTGACCATGGACGTGAACCTTCGCGTTCGCTCTGATGCCTTGGGCTTGACCACTCAAGCCTACGAGAACCAATCGGTAGAGCCAGAGGAGCTCAAGTCGGGCGTCACCGAACTGGTCGTCAGCGAAAGCGAGCTAGATGTTTTTCACCATCAAGGTGAGCTATCGTTAACTTCGGACTCCCTCTACCCGAACGTGTGCGTCATGCTCCGCCAGGATACGAACCCCCAGCGGACGGCGCTCGGCCGCTTTCACTCCACGACGGGCAGTGTGCGCCGGCTCCTTGCTCCGCGCGACGGCGTCATGGGCATTCGCCCCCGCAACAAGGAGCAATCGTTCGCGCTCGACCTGCTCCTGGATAACAACGTTCGCTGCGTCAGCTTGGTGGGGATGGCCGGAACCGGCAAGACCCTGCTCGCGCTCGCCGCTGGCCTGAGCCTCTCTGTCGTCGATGGGACGTATTCGCGGCTGCTCGTGAGTCGGCCCGTCATCCCGTTGGGCCGTGACCTCGGTTACCTGCCCGGTGACGTCCAGGAAAAGATGGGGCCATGGATGAAGCCCATTTTCGACAACCTCGAATTCCTGTTGATAGGTGGCGGCACGCGAAGGCGGGGCGTACCCGACATCGAATCTTTGGTCAGCTCGGGTCAGATCGAAATCGAGCCCCTCACCTACATACGTGGTCGCAGCTTACCAGGGCAGTACGTGATCGTGGACGAAGCGCAGAACCTCACCCCACACGAGGTAAAAACCGTCATCACGCGCTGCGCCGAAGGAACCAAAATCGTGCTCACCGGCGATCCCTACCAGATCGACAATCCTTATGTAGACAGCGCTACCAACGGCTTGAGCGTGGTGGCGGATCGACTGAGGGGCGAGCCTTTGACTGGACACGTCGTATTGAGGCGCGGCGAGCGCAGCGAATTGGCGAACCTGGCCGCGAAGAAACTGTAGGAGCTAGTCCAGCGCGCGGACGAAGCGCTCGATGATCGAACGGCCGTGAGGAGTGTCCGTAGCGCTATCCCATAGCTGTTGGACATCGAGCCCTTCCTGCTCTATCGCGTCCCTTCGGTGCTCGATATACGCACGCACCACAGCCGCATCCATTTCAGGATGGAACTGAACCCCCCAAGCTCGCTCTCCAAACTGAACGAACGCATGGGGTTCTAGGGCGGTCTTCGCCAATACCCGCGCGCCGGGAGGCAACTCGACGACCGAATCCAGATGCGTGGTGTTAACCATCACCGTTGCATTCTCCGTGCGGCTGTCAACGCACGGGGTGCCGATCGAACCGTCCAAGAACGGCGCTCGCTCCAATAACTGCAGCGGCACGCTGCCGATCTCCCTACCTCTCGGATTCGCTGCCACACGGCCCCCGAGCGCCTCACCAAGCATCTGATGACCGAAGCAAATACCGAGTGTAGGCACCGCTGTCTGCACGAGGCGCTGCAGATAGTCCAAGCTGCGGTCCATCCACGCCGTGCGTTGGGTCAGGCTGTCAGCCGAGCCGGTCACGAGCACCCCGGCGAAGCCCCGCCCGTCGGGCAGGAACTCGGACGAGCGCGCGTCGATCGCTTCCCAGTCGCCGTTCCAGGCTCCCGCCGCTGCTTGCTGAATGAGTGCCGAAAAGCCGCCCCGCGAAAGTGAGACGGTGGGCACCGGTTCCCCGGTCACCAAAATCAAAAGCCGACGGCGCTTCATGAACGGAGTGTTGTGGCTCCGCTGGGCCAAATGCAAGGGCGAGCGAGATGCGTTGTAGCAACCTCGAGTCCAAACGCCTCTCTCCGGACAAGTCGTGCTAACACCGTGGACGTGACCGCGAAACCGACTTTGGACGCGCGCCCGGGCGACCCAGGCAGCGTGTCGCCCCGAACCGCCACGAGCTCAGACTACAGTCTCGAACGCATCGAGCGAGTCTTCGTCAATCGCAACCTGAACATGTCGCAAGTGAGCTGGCTCGGCTACGACATGGACTACACCTTGGCCATTTATCGTCAGGACGCGATGGACGCACTGAGCGTCGAACTGACGGTGGAGACTTTAGTAAGGCTCAAAGGTTACCCCCGGCACCTGCTTTCCCTGGCCCACGACACGAGCTTTCCGATCCGTGGGCTACTCATCGATCGCCGACTCGGACACGTCCTCAAGATGGACCGTTTCGGTGCTATCCACAAAGGCTATCACGGCCTGCGCAGGTTGACGCGTCAAGAGCTGCGCGAGCTGTACTGGGAACGCAAGGTGAGGACGACCGAACCGCGATTCCATTGGATCGATACCTTGTTCGGGCTGAGCGAAGTCACCACCTTCGTGTCGGTGTTGTCCGCGCTGGAAGAAGCAGGCGAAACCATCGACTACGAGCGGCTGTTTCAGGACATTCGCGACTCCATCGACGTCGCTCACGCCGATGGCACCGTTCACCGCAAGGTGCTCGAGGATCTGCCTCGCTTCATTGCGCGGGATCCAGACCTCGCCGTCACCCTGCACAAGTTTCGCTCAGCTGGCAAAAAGCTGTTTCTGCTGACCAACTCGCCGTGGGAGTACACGGACGGCATGATGCACTACCTGTTGCACGGCGCGCTGCCTCAGTACCGCTCGTGGACCATGTACTTCAACGTCGTCAACGTGTCGGCGCGCAAGCCCCTGTGGTTTCAGGGGCGAGAGCCGTTTTTCGAGATCAAAGACGGCAAGCGGGTTGGGGAGGCCACCAAGCTCGAACGCGGCAAGGTGTACGAAGGGGGCAACCGCGAAGGATTCGAACAGATGACGAACAGCCCAGGGTCCAGGGTCCTGTACGTCGGCGACCACATCTACGGAGACATCCTCCGCTCCAAAAAGGATTCCACTTGGCGAACGGCCATGATCATCCAGGAATTGGACCGAGAGTTGTTGGCGTTGCGCGTTTCGGCAGACAACACCAGCCAGAAGCTTGAACTGGAGCAGTCGAGGCAACGGCTCGAGGACGAGCTACGCTTTTACCAGCGACGGCTCAAGGCGATGCAGCAAGCCAATGGCCAAGACTCACGCAAGGAGCTCGCGCGCATCCGTTCCGCACTGGACGAAGTGCGCAAAGGGATCCGGCAGATCGACCAGCGCGACGACGACCTGGAAGGGTCCATTGACGCCACTTATCATCCGTACTGGGGCTCGCTGCTGAAAGAGGGGGGCGAGCTGTCCAGTTTCGGCGCTCAGGTCGAGCGCTATGCCGACCTTTACATGCGGCGCGTTTCCTGCCTCCGTCACTACTCGCCAGAGCAGTTTTTCCGCTCGCCACACGACTTCATGCCGCATGAGCTTTGAGGCGCGCCGCGGGTATTCCCGACGGGTGGGGCCTCGGATGCCGATTTGGCCCACCAGAATGGTGCCGTCGGAGGGGCCAGTCCGAGGTCTAGGCACGTGGGTGGGCAGAGGTTTTTGACTCCTTCGCACCCACTGAAGTGTGTTAGCCACGCATTGACAACAAGCGAGGGCTTCCCGCGGGGCGCCCAGAGCCCTAAGGGTCGCAGGGCAATCGGTAAAGGCTTACAGGAATGAATCTAGTTGAATGGCTCCAACGGTTAATGACCAACTTCGGTGCGGAGTGGGTCATGTGGCTCATGCTCGGATTGAGCGTCATTAGCGTGGCGATAATGCTCGAGCGTGCCTGGTTCTTCTGGTCGCTGCGCGATGACGTCGCCAGACTGGCGGCGGACTTGAGAGCTCTCTTGCGCAAAAACGACATCGTTGGGGCGCGCAAGCGACTCGAGCAGTCGCCAAGTGCGGAGGCCGCCGTTGTCGTCGCCGGCCTGGATGAGGCGGATCGCGGTGCTCGTTCCGCTGAGGAGGCCATGCGCGGCGCTTCGGCCCTTCAGCGCCTCAAGCTCGAGCGACGCTTGGCCTTCCTCGGTACCCTGGGCAACAACGCTCCCTTCATCGGGTTGTTCGGGACGGTCATCGGTGTGGTCATGGCCTTCGAGGCTCTAGGAGACCAAGCGGTAGCGCAAGGAGCCGCGGAGGCAGCTGCCAGCCTCGGCGCGCCCCAAGAGGTGATGGCGGCAATTGCCGAAGCCCTGGTGGCGACCGCCGTCGGACTGCTGGTCGCCATCCCAGCTGTTGCGATGTACAACGTCTTTCAGCGTCAAGCGCGATCGATCTTAGCCAACACGGATGCCCTGTCCCGCGTCCTGATCGCGCACCTGGTGGCTGTGGAGCCCAGCGCAACAACGCCGAGCACGGCGCGACGTACGCCCGCCGAACCACGAACGTCGGAGAAGGGCGAGGACGACTGATGGCGGGCCCCGTTTCCGACGACGAAGACGGCATGATCAGTGGGATCAACGTCACGCCTCTGGTGGACGTTACGTTGGTGCTCCTGATCATCTTCATGGTGACAGCCCGGATCATCGTGTCCCAGGGCATGCCCATGGACCTGCCCAAGGCAGCAAGCGGCGAGGAGATGCAGACCGTCTTCAGTGTCGAGCTCACCGAAGACGGCCGCACCTTCGTAGATTCCACGCCTGTCGCCAATGACAGCATCGTGGGTGGTCTTGCCGTCGAGGCACAGAAGAAGAACCCCGAGTTACGGGCGGTGATCCGGGCTGATCAAAAGGTGCCCCACGGGCGTGTGATCCAAGTGCTCGACGCCCTCAAGCAAGCGAAGCTGAGCAAAGTAGCTTTTGCCGTTGATCCAAAAGCGGGCTTGGGAAGCCCCGCGGTGACTGCCCCGCCGGCTGATGCGCCCAATCCCACTCCGGCGCCGTAGCTTATCGCCCAGCACCGTAGCGCCGCACCTCTGTCGCCATGGATATGCACGATAAAACCGGAGCAAGCCGCCTTTCGAAGCAGGTCGCTGCCCGTTCGACTGAGCCCCCCGATAGCGATCCCTGGCGGAGGGTCCGCGCGTTGGGTGCAGCTCAGCTGCGGCGAGGAGCTGCCGTTGGGTTGATGGGCGGGTTGCTGTCCCATGGCGCCCTCGGCTTCGAGGCCTTCCGCATGAGCGAAGACACCGCGCTGCGCACTTTTGCAGCGGCGGTACAGGCAAACATGGCCGAGCGTCTCAGGCGCACGCTCGCCATCGACGTTCAGGAGGAACCCGAACCCGAACCCGAACCCGAACCCGAGCCTGAGCCTGAGCCTGAACCCGAACCCGAACCCGAACCCGAACCCGAGCCGCCCAAGCCCCCTCCGGTGTCGGAGCCTACCCCGCCCAAGGAAGCCCCGCCTCCCCCCGCAGCCCAGGCAGGTAAGGTGTTAACGGCTGAGCCCGATCCCCAGGAACCTCTCGATCTGACCGGCAATACTTTCGTGACTGGCACAGGCGATCGTTATGTTGGTGGCGTGACGGCGTCGACAGGCAAAGGTCAGAAAGCGACCTACGACAAGAGCGCCAGCCCTCAAGGTGTAGAGGGTGGCAAGGGTAAGACGCCGGGCGCCGCCTACCAGGGTCCGGACCTGTCGCGCCAAGCGCGCTACACCGGCGGGCGCCTGCGTAACTGCGGCTTTCCCCCCGAGGCCGACGTTGCCCAGATCAATCACATGAAGATCGTGATCGTGGTGACCATCGGCGCGGATGGCAAGCCGACGGCCGTCTCAGCCTTGAACGATCCTGGGTATGGGTTCGTGGCGCGTGCCCGCCGCTGTGCGCTTGCCGACAAGTTCGAACCAGCACTGAGCAAGACTGGCAAACCAATTGCCAGTACCGTCACCATGACCGTCAAGTTCGAACGCAATTGACGCCTTACAATACCCGCGCGTGAGACGATGGCTGAAAGCACCCCTCCCCCAAGTTCCGAGTCGCCCCCAAGTCAGGTAGCGAATAGCCAGCGGCTGCACGGCGAACACGTGCAATGGCTACAGAAGGCCGACTTGTTCCGGGATCTCAAACCGGCGGCGCTCAGCCGTATCGCTCGCGTCACTCAGGAGGAAACCCACGCATCCGGCTCCTCCATCTTCAAGCACGGTGATCCAGGGGACAAGCTGTGTGTGATACTCGAGGGCAAGGTGCGCATCGCGCGCGATCTGCATGGACTGGGTGAAGAGACGCTAGCCGTTCTCTCGGAAGGACAAATGTTCGGAGAAATGGCCCTGCTCGACGAGAGCCCACGGTCCGCAGATGCCTGGGCCCATACCACCTGTCGTTTGCTCACCGTTCCGCGGGACGGATTCGATGACCTCCTGTTCATGGACAAGGAGCTGGCGTACGAGGTGCTGTGGAGCGTGGTACGTATGCTGACGATTCGACTCAGGGAAACGAACGACAAGCTGACCATGCTCTCCTCGAGCGGTAAGTTCGTCTGAAGGAGTCCAAGGAGCTCTCGCCCTACTTCCCAGCGCCAAGCGGAGAGGCAGCAACACGTCGGCTGGGCACGGGGCCGCGCGAAAGGTCAAGGTCGGCGGCGAAGGAATTGCATTCCAAACACCCGTTCAGTACAATCGCCCGGCAATGCAGGGTCTAACCAAGCGGCAAGCGCAGACGCTCGATTATATACGACAGTCGATTGAAGAACGCGGCTACCCGCCGACGCTGCGTGAGATCGGTGAGTTCATGGGGATCCGCTCGACCAATGGGGTGAACGACCATCTGCGGGCCCTCGAACGCAAGGGCTATTTGCGTCGTGAAGACATGAAGAGTCGAGCGCTGCGTTTGGTGCACGATAAAATGCCTGAGGGTGCCTACGAGCAGGGCGCTTTCGAAAACCTGGCACAGGAAAGCAGCACCTACGGAAACGGCGCTGCAGAAGGCACTGCGTTAAAAAACACGGCGTTTAAAAGCGCTGCTTCCAAGAGTGGCGAGTCGGGGCATCCCGCTTCGAATGGCCAGCACGCAGCGCAGGGAATGCTGCCGGTAAACGACGTTGGGCCTGCCACGTCCGGTGCTTACCTGGATCGTCGCGGCGGCAGCCTGGCGGACGCGCGAGGCTCCATGCTTGGGGCAGCGACCTTGCCAGGAATGGCATCCTCTGCAGATACCACCGTAGAGGTTCATGTGCTCGGACGCGTGGCGGCCGGGCTACCCCTGCTGGCCGAGGAGAACGTCATCGATACCGTGCGGGTCGATCCCTCGCTCGTGCGTCAAGCGCGCGGAAGTGTAAGTCCGGTGTTTGGACTGCGCGTGCAGGGCGATTCGATGATCGAGGCAGGTATCTTCAGCGGCGACTACATCTTCGTTCGGCAGCAGGCAACGGCGGATCGGGGGCAGATAGTCGTGGCGCTCATCGGTGAAGAAGCGACCGTCAAGTACTACTACCCGGAGCGAGATTACATTCGCTTCCAGCCGGCAAATGCCTCGATGGCCCCCATCCTCGTTCGTGCCACCGACTTCAAGCCGACGATGCTGCTGGGCGTGGTTGTTGGTCTGTACCGCAGGATCTGAACCACACACGACCGGCCCCCGTTGAAGCTGCGGCAGGTCGTAGGTGGTGTGCCGTCGCTCCGTATCAGAGCAGCTATGGCCCCGAGCGCAGGTAGGCGCGCGGCGTAAACGAACTTTGTCGGGACGCTGGCTAAGGGAGGTCCCGTTTAGGGTGAAAGGTCGCGCTTACACTGTGCGCATGCCCACTCTTCCTGTCGTGGCGTTGACGGAGTGGAGCGGGGGTTGCTAGCTTGGGCGAGCAAAAAAGGGACGATCCCCGGCTGCTTATGTATTTTTCCATGCGCTCCGACGCCGAATTAGTCCTGCTCGAGTTGCACCAGTTAGGCAGACGCGGCTCGACCCACGTTCGGGCACTACCAGCGGAGAGGGGCGCTTGGTCCGGACGTGACCCAAACCCCGCTCGTCACTCCAGATGCGTTAACCCGGAACGAAACTCTGGCTCCTTGCCGCCCATTGTTCACTCATGACCAACAGACGCCCCCTCACCACGCCCCGTTCACGCTGCAAACCGTTTGCTTGGCTCATAGCGGGTGTTTTGTCGCTGAGTGCCCTCCTCCCGCATTCGGTGAGTGCTCAGGGCCGGCTCGACGTGCCTGCGCAAGGCAAGATCGACGAGGCCATCAACGTGCATTACTTGGCGACGGACTTCGTCAAGGCGGAACAGCTGCTCGCGGGGACGATCAACGCCTGCGGAAACCAGTGTTCGCCTCCGATCATCGCCAAAGCGTGGATGTACATCGGCATCGTGCGAGGCGCGGGCAACAGCGATATAAGGGGAGCGAAAGAGGCGTTTCGAAACGCGTTCGCTACCTACCCTGCGGTCGACCTCGACAGCGACCTGGCGACGGAGGACGTGCAAGCCGCTTTTGCCGAAGTTCAAGTGGCGGCGCCAATGAGTGGAGGCGCCACTCCGGTTGCTCCGGCTGCGCCGGCGGCTCCCGCACCTGCGGCTCCAGCTGCTCCGCCCACGCCCATGGATTGCGAGCCCAAGGTGCAAGAGGTACAGACTCGGCGCCCAATACCCCTCGCCTGCGTTAGCCAAACGCCAGGCGTGGTGCGAGCCAATGTGTACTTCCGGGAGTACGGGGCCCCCTCGTTCACGCGCGAACCCATGCGGCTGCAGGATGGGCGCTGGGTGGGCGAAGTCCCGTGTACAGCGACGGGGTTGAGTGGGACGCTCAGCTGGTACGTCGAAGCTACCGATGCGCAAGGCAATCGCCTGGATGGCTTCGGCACGGCTACCGGTCCGGTGGATGTCGCGTTGTCCAACGACACCGATGCCGAGCCGCCGCGCCTACCGGGACAAGCCGCTCCCGAGCGCTGCGCGGACCTGGCGGAGTGTCCTCCGGAAATGTTGGGCACCCCGGCGTGCCCGGGCACGAGCCGCGCCGAGCCGGCGGGAGGGGGCAAAGCGTGGGGAGCTGCGTGCGCTGAGCATACAGAGTGTCAGACGGGCTTGGCCTGCCTCGACGGAACCTGCGAGACGGCCCCGTTCTGCTCGGTAGACGCCGACTGCGAAGGCGGACATTGCGACGACGCAGCAGGCACTTGCGCCTACGATGATGGGGGTTCGAGCTCCGGCGTGGGACCGGTGAACATGGTTGGCGTGAGCATCGGCATCGACCTCGCGTTCGTCAGCGGGACGGGCATTTGCGATCAGGTCGAGAACCCGGATTTCGCGTGTTACCTCAACGACGAGCCTTACGTCCTCGCCGATCCCATCGAATACGCGGAACCCGCCGCAGACGGCGCCATCGTCAAAGCCTACGGCGGCAACGGCGTCATTGGCTCGGCCTTCGCTCCGGGCTCGATTCGCTTGCTTGCCTCATACGACCGCATGGTGACTGCCAACATCAGCGTGGGGGCAAACGTCGGCCTGGCTTTCAGCCCAATACCGGACGGCCCCACAGCTCTACACATCGACGGGCACGGCAAGTACTGGTTCAGTGGCAACGGCGATGGCTTGAAGTTGTTCACGACCTTGGGCTTTGGCTTGGGCCGGGTAGATGCGTCCAAGTCCGTACAGGTCCTCGAGACGGCGTACCGCGACACTGGTTACTGGATGAGCCAAAGCACGGACGGCACAGTAGCGCGACCTGGCAACGTGAATCCCGGGCCGCGCTCCGGAGGCACGGGTTATTCGACGGGATACTGCCCCGACCCCGATAGCGAAACCTGCCAATTCGCCGTCGATGCCACGACCAGCTACGGAACCACCTTCCTGGCACTGGGCATTGGTGCCTGGTTGAACCTGGGGGGCCACGGGCCGCAGGCGGAGTTGCTGGGCAAGATCCTCTTTCCAAAAAGCGGCGTATCCCTGCAACCGACCGTGACCTATGTCATCGGGTTCTGACCCACGCCCGCTCGAACCCGGCTCCAGCTGTCGTTGGGGCGCCGAACTACCATGCACGACCCTTTGGATGAACTGGCCTTTCTCACCCGGGCGTTGAGCGCACACCTGCTCTGGACAAAGCAAACGGGAAGCCATGGCCTGCCTCCTTGCACCGAGGATTGGCTGGCGAAGCGCCGAGAACACTACCGTCTCACCGCTCTCGAACCAGCTGACACCTCGCCAGTTACCGCCGCGCTGCCAACGCCTGTACCCGCGCCGGTACCTCCCGCGCCGGTACCTCCCGCGCCCGAGTTTCCCCCGGCAGCGCAGGTCG
>CAZNZA010000006.1:58725-72713 GCA_964577325.1 uncultured Polyangiaceae bacterium | reverse complement strand
GTACCTCCCGCGCCCGAGTTTCCCCCGGCAGCGCAGGTCGAGCCAGGCGCCACGCATGGGGAGGAACGGGTCCCGACGTCTCAGGTCGAGCCAGGCCCCTCGAGCCATCCAATGGTGCCGCAGCAGCGCGTAGCACCGGCCGCTTCCCTCGACACAACCCCCTCCCGCCACGTTCTCCCCGCGCAGCACGTCCCCTCACCCGCAGCAACGCCAACGGCGGTGGAACTGTTTGCTCCTGGGACTCCGGAGGATCGACCGACGCGTCTGCGATTGTTGCAAGAGCGGGTGAGCGTTTGCACCGCGTGCGGCTTGGCCGATACGCGTACGCAAACGGTGTTTGCGCGAGGCGACGGGAGCGCCGAAGTGGTCTTCCTCGGCGAGGGGCCCGGTGCGGATGAGGACGCTCAGGGGCTTCCCTTCGTTGGCGCCGCGGGTCAACTGCTCGATCGCATGATCGCTGCTATGGGCCTCGAACGCGACAGCGTGTACGTCTGCAACGTGATCAAGTGCCGCCCGCCGAAAAACCGAAAACCGAGCGACGAAGAGATGGCCGCGTGCCGGCCTTACCTCAGCGCGCAACTGGAACTGTTGCGCCCGAAGGTGATCGTTGCCCTGGGAGGAACGGCGGTCGAAGGCCTACTCGGGCTGAAGATGGGGATCACGCGCCTGAGGGGCACCTGGCGCCTGTACAATGGACGCATCCCAGTAATGCCGACTTTCCACCCAGCGTATCTCCTCAGACAACCTGACGCGAAGCGGCTCGTTTGGGACGATTTGCAGGCAGTTCTGGCGCGCCTCAACCTACCCATCCCGAGCCGTCGCGCCTAACGCGCAAAAAGGCGCTCATGTCACAAGTCAACGACGACGAACATCGCCTGATCGAGAAGCTGAAACACATCGACGCGCTCTTTGCCGGCGCCACGACGGACGGTGAAAAGGATGCTGCGGCGGCCGCTCGGCAGCGCCTCCAGGCGCGCCTCGATGCACACACGCCGCCCGATCCACCCATCGAGTACCGGTTCAAGCTAGCAGACGATTGGTCTCGCCGGGTGTTTCTGTCGTTGCTGCGCCGATACGACGTCGAGCCCTACCGCTATCCGAGACAGCGCCGAACTACTGTCATGGCGCGAGTCAGCCGTCGCTTCGTCGACGAAACGTTGTGGCCGGAGTTCGAGCAGTTATCGGCAACGCTTCGCGCTCACTTGGATCTGGTGACCACGCGTGTCATCGCTCAGGTCCTGCACGAGGACCAATCCGAACCCACCGAGCGCCTCCTCCCGTAGTCAAGCCTCGACGTAGATACGCAAGACAGCGGCCGGCCTCTTGCGGGTCAGCAGCCCCACCGCTAGCGTGGCAGCATGGATCCACAACAGCGCACCGAAATAGAAGCAGCCGCTTTCCGCCGGCTCTTGTCACATCTGCAAACGCGCACGGACGTGCAAAACATCGATCTGATGAACCTTGCCGGCTTCTGCCGCAACTGTCTCGCCAAGTGGTACCGAGCCGAAGCTGAGGCGCGCGGTGTCGCTATTGAAGACGCCGCCGCCCGTGAGACGGTGTACGGAATACCGTACGCCGAATGGAAGACCCGTTACCAAAAGTGACCGTCAGTGTTCCTGCACCGAAAGCCATCTTTCGGCATCGAGAGCAGCCATGCACCCAGTACCCGCCGCCGTGACGGCCTGCCGATACACCCAATCCGCAACGTCGCCAGCGGCAAACACGCCCTCGACGCTCGTGCGTGAACTGCCAGGCTGCACCCGGATGTAGCCATTCGGATGCACTTCCAATTGGTCCCTGAAGAGATCGGTCATGGGCGTGTGCCCAATGGCCACGAACATGGCCTCCACGGGGATGATCCGGCTCTGCTTGGTCTTGAGATCTTCAACCTTTACACCCGTCACACGGTTTTCCGACGGATCCAGTACCTCGGTCACCACGTGGCTGTAGAGGATGTTGATCTTGGGATGCTTCGTCACTCGCTCTTGCATCACTTGCGAAGCGCGAAACTCGTCGCGCCGGTGAATGAGCGTCACTGATTTGCACAACCCCGCGAGATAGTGCGCCTCTTCCATCGCCGTATCTCCGCCGCCGATGACACACACGTCCTTGTTTCGGTAAAGCGCGCCATCACACACCGCGCACGCGCTCACGCCGCGGTTCTTCAACGCTTCCTCGGAGGGCAGGCCCAGGTAGTTGGCGCGTGCCCCGGTGGAAATGATGACCGTGCGCGCGAGATGGAGCTCATTTTCGTCCTCGCCAACCCACACCTTGAACGGCCGCTGCGAGAAATCCACCTTCTGCACGTCGGCAGTGATGATCTCAGTCCCCTGGCGCTGCGCCTGTTGGCGAAACTTTTCCATCATTTCCTGGCCGGTCACGCCTTCAGGAAAACCCGGATAATTCTCCACGTCCGTCGTGAACATCAATTGGCCACCGGGGACCAGCCCCCCCGCATTGAAGCCCTCCACACACAGCGGCTGAAGGTTGGCGCGCGCTGCGTAGATCGCCGCGGTCAAGCCTGCTGGGCCAGACCCGATGATGAGAACGTTGTGTAAGCGAGGTTCGGTCATGGTTGGGCTTTGTAATGACGAGCACCGGGGGGATCAAGGGATGTGGGCGGCAATCTACCCGCGTGTCACTCCCGGACGGGACTGGCCTTGAGCGCCGCTTTTCCGTCTTTGACATACACGCTGAAGCGAACCTTGGTTACTCCGTGCCTGTCCATGATGGCTTGCTGGTTCTTCAGCAGAGTGCCCTCGAATTTCTCGTAGGTCAGTGAGCTGGTGGACTCCCCACACTGTTGTTTGGTGGCAAGAAAGTCCTCGAACACCCTGCGCCATTCTTCGTTACCGGCGCTCGGCACTAGTACTCCGCCTCGGTTGGCGTCCGGGGCCACCCCCATTTGGGTAGCGCCCGGACGCGGAGGTGGCGCTGGAGGGCGCCCCATGGGCGAGGGGGGTGGCTTGGGTAATGATCGCGCCGACGTCGGTGCGGCCGTGGCGCTCGTGCCGCTATTGGGATCCGGAAGCGTCCCCGGCAGCGGCTTGAGGCCGGAGTAAGCGTCCCCGTTCGTGGCGTCCACGGTTTCCGCCCCGTCGCCGAAGGCAAAGGCGCTCATCGCCGGCTGTTCCGGGACGTCCCCTAGCACCTGTTGAAGATCTGCCGCTCGTCTCGAGCCGCCACCGCGAGCCACCGCAGCGTCGATGGCGTCGTTGATGAGGGTGACTATCTTGCGGTACACGCCCGAAACTCGACTTGCCTGCAGTTCGTTCGTCTTACCT
Organism: uncultured Polyangiaceae bacterium; assembly: GCA_964577325.1. Taxonomy (GTDB): domain Bacteria; phylum Myxococcota_A; class Polyangia; order Polyangiales; family Polyangiaceae; genus SZUA-265. The sequence continues at coordinate 69,429 of CAZNZA010000006.1, read as the reverse complement.
GTGCCTAAATCTTCGACGGCCGAAACGAAGGTACGCAGGGGCCGCGTGTGCTCGAGAAAAGTAAACAGTAGTCCGAGGAGTATCGCGAGCAAGACCACCAAGATGACGACAATCAGGTTGACGTTGCTCTTGTCTTTGTCGTCAGCCATCGCAAAAAACGACAAGGGCGATCCTACTATCGTGGCCATCCTTCCCACTACGTAGCCCGCTCCCCGCTGCCAGGCTTCACCGCTCATGCGGGTGTACACCACTGCCACTGCGTCCGACAATTGACGCACCGAACTGCGCCCCTTTTCGGCGTAGTCTGCGTCTTCACCGATCACCTTGAGATCGTTGATGATGCCGTCGAGTTGGGAACGATCGAAGTTCTCCGGTGCACCTGACGCAACCCGTTCACCGCCCACGTAGAAAGCTATGGCAGCCCCAGTGCGCGCGGCAATCTCGCGAGCGAAGCGATCGTCGACCAATCGCAGGCCGACTATTGCTCCGACTGGAGCCTCACCGGCTGCGTATTCGACTGGTCGGGTGACCACCGTATACATCCGATCCCACACGAACGTGTCGTCACGAATGTAGCCGTGCAAGGCGTCCGCAACGACCGGGTACCCCCCTAGCTCGAACTCGCTCACGGACGCCGCCTGTTCGAAGCCGTAGCGACCCACGACACGGCCGTGTTGATCTACCGCAAACACCGCATCGAAAGAAAATTCCTCCGGCACCTTCTCCGCCAACTTGGTGACCGCTGCCGAAGCCTTCTGTAGTGCGTCTTTAGGCACGTTGTCGCTACGACTGCTCTTCTGAAGTGCTTGGCTCACCTCCGGATTCAGCGCGAACTTGATGAGCTGAGCGGAACGTTCGCGCGATAGGGAGCGCAGGTACCAGGACACGACCTGACTATCTGAAGACAGCCCCTCACCCAACACTTTCGTGCCGGCGCGGTTGTACATGCTCTGAGCGAGGTAGAGCGTAAACAAGGCCACACCCAGTAGCAAAGCGAGCACCACGTACCAAAATCTGCTCAGTAACATGGTTATTTCCCGCCCTTCGCAGTAGCGACCACCAAGGGTGATGCAGCAAGGTTTACAGTAGCCGTCGGCGACGCGACGTTGATGGGCAAGGCTCTTCCAACCGGCTTTCCGGAGAAATAGGCTTGGATTGTGTAGTCTCCGGCGTCAGGGACCTCGATCTGGAAGGTGCCATCGAGGGAAGGAAAGGCAACGGCCGTGGCCTTCGGCTCCCCGACGATCCACATACGGAGGCTGGGTACCAATTCATCACGCACCTCGAAGATGCCGACTGCTGGCACGGTCCACACGCGCTCTGCTCCCGGCTTCATGTCTGATGGTCCGAGGGTAGCTACATCGATCCCATACAGACGATGCGCGAAGGGATCGCCGTTCTGGAACTTGATCGCTGTTCCGGGCGGAACGACGAGCGTCACCGCATCGGTGCGCCCTCCCGCGACTCGCACGGTGCGCGGGGCCATTTTGCCCGAGTTCGCGGCCGTCAGAGCGGCGATGCACACCTCCTTCGGGATGTACGGGTATAGTCGGCGCACGTCTGCACTGACCGTGGGAGAAGGTTCGCGAAAGGTGTAGTTGCGGGAGTCGGGATCCCGGGCCTCCGTCCACACCGGGTTCAGCAAGTGCTGGTGACCGGTTATTCTGCCCCTAATCTGTGCTGCACGTGCCCGCTCGGAGAGAGAGAGCAAGGCTACAGAAGCCGTGACCCCCACTCCGAACGCGCGACGCGAGAAAACGCCTGCTGATGTCCGTCGCATGAAGACCCGACGCTAAACCAGAGCGTTACTCAACGGAAGATGGCGAACGTTGGCAGTGCACGGAATTTGTCCGACCACTCCGCCTTCAAAATTCGCAGGAAGTGGACGCCGCTTCCGCCGCTTAGAGCGAGCGCTCACCTCGCCCGCCTCAAACATCGCGCCGCCTCAAAGATCGCGTCGGCATAAACGAAAACGGCGAAGCGTTGAAGCGCTTCGCCGTTGAGAAACCGTTCCTTACCGCGAATTACGATGACGAATGTGCGAGCCGTGAACCCCTAGTAATACTAGGTGGGAGCCTTTGACTGGAGCTTCTGGCTTCCCGGTGAGTAATACCCGGGCCTAGCACTCCACCCCGCATCGACTCCCTTGGTTCTACTCATAAGGGATTCAACTGTCGCGTCTGTCGGAAAACGCAGAGGGAACCATCCAAATGTATTTCCGTCAGCTGGCTTCGTCAACTGCTGACGGCGCATAACGACGAGGCGCCAAAACTTGGCCCGGATGACACCCCTATGTCAGGGGCCACATATGGCCGCCGCGAGTACGTCCGTCACCAGCTTCGATGAAGTCGCTTCCCGGGAACAGCGTTGGCTGCAGGATCAAGCCTCGCAGGGTTATCTGGCCTTATGCCTTCCGGAGCCCGATCTTACCCCCGGAAAAACCCTGACACTGTGGCTCGACGAGGCCCTCGAACGAGAATTGCAATGTCACGGCGCCTGCAAGCGTCCGTCGTACGTGGAGCAACAAGCAGCAAGCGTCGTGCCCGACCAATTGTACCGCACGCGTATGCTTGGCTACAGCGGTCTTGCCGTGCTGCTCCCCTGTTTAGCAGCCTTCTCCAAGGAAGGCGCTTTCGGTGGGCAAGACAGCTTGGCGTTGGGCGAATGGTGCCGGCAGGCAAAAGCGCACGGTGTTGCGGTGCGTTTCTCCACACAGGACCTGCAACTCAGGATCTTCCTGGAGCCCATCCCTCTCGAACGATGGTTGCGAGCCGATGACCTTGGAGAAACAAATATGATGCTGCCTTGCCCGCCCGCGGCTTCCGCTCTGTCGTCGACAACGGTAGTCGCCGATGCGCCCCGACGGCCCTCCAAACTCACCTCGCAGTCACTTCGGCAAGCCATGCGCACAGCCTTGGAGCAGCCCGAGGCTGCGTTTGCCCCCTCACCGTTACACGCGGTAGCGCCGCCGACGATTGCCGCCGACGATTGCGAAGCGCACCAACCTGCCGAGGAATCGCCAACAGACGAAACCCATCGTCCCTCGGACGCCGTGCCCGAAGAAGTGGCCGCCGTCGACGGCAACAGCGAAGCCTTGCCGGCCGAACCAGTCGCCACTTCGAGCGTAGATGACGACGCCACTTCAGGCGCAACCTCGAGCGTCGACGCCCCACAGCCCGGGGTGGACGGGGAGACTGCCGTAGCCGAAGACACCACGAGCGCGTCCCTCGAATCACTCCTCGAGAATTTGGAGGCCATAGATGGCAGCCAAGCTTGGGCAGACATCGAAGCGCTCTTCGTCAACAGCTATCTGCCCTTGCAGACTGCGCTGCACGAGAAACGCGCCCCAGCACGCACCGAAAGCGTCTTGGCCACCTGGGCGGCTGACTTCGCTACGAGCTACGAGCGTGCCTTCGAAGCGATTCGTTCGGGTCAGGCCAAGCGTCCGCGACTCGTTCTCGACGCGCCGTCCCACGCCTTTCAACTGTGTCGTCGGGCACAGGTCGAACAAGCCAAACTCGTGCTGGTGGATAGCATGCGCGCCGATCTGAGTCCGCTCGTCCGCGAGAAGTTGAAGCTGCAACTATTGGACTGTGCCAGTTGTGAGCAAGAGGGCTTGCTGTGGGCGGGCCTTCCCACCGACACCCCTACCCAGATGGAGCTCATCGCGCGTGGCATGGATGGCCTACGCCACTTCAGCGGAGCGCTATCTGAGCAGCAACTCGTCGGCAACAGCAGCGACCACCGCCGCTTGCGACCCGTCCGCGTGGGCAGCCATCGCATGCACAAACTCGACGTCGTCCACCATGCGTTACGCAACTCAGAGACCGTGACGGTAGAGCGTCTCTCACAGTACGCCGCCGAGATCGCGACGAGCGTGGGACGATTCATCCGCCAGCAAACTGGAGGCACGCTGGTCTACGTGTTTGGAGACCATGGCTTTGGCGGGACGCTAGTTGCTGGACCCGAGCGCGTGCTCGTGCCTTACCAGGCATGGAAGGTGACCACCTAAACCGGCCGCCGGGCGAGGCTAGGGTTTGATGCCGCCGCTTGGCATCGGGTTGTTCTCGCGCTCCAGATATCGAAAGACGGTACGCGGATCGACGCCCAAGTCGCGCGCCGTCTGGGTGCGGTTGCCGTTGTTGCGCTCCAAAACCTCCATCACGTACTGGCGCTGGAAGTCCTCTTTCGCCTTCTCGAGAGGTACGATAGGAGCCTGCGCTTCTGGGCCGAGGTCTAGATCCTCTGGGTTGAGCAGAGTGCGGTCACAGAGCACCAATGCCTTTTTGATTCTGTTTTCAAGCTGGCGAATGTTGCCGGGCCATTGATAGCGCCGAATTGCCGTCAAAGCGCCGGGGCTAAACCCTTTGACCGAACTGTTTAGCTCGTCCGCGTACTTGCTCAGCAAGGCTTTGGCAATGATGAACACGTCTTCTCCGCGTTCGCGCAACGGGGGCAGCCAGAGGTTCACCACGTTCAAGCGATAGTAGAGGTCCTCTCGGAACTCCCCAGTCACTATCATTTCTTCGAGGTTGCGGTTCGTCGCCGCAATCACCCGGATGTCGCACTTTTCCGGCTTACTGTCGCCTACTCGGAATACCACTCGCTCCTGGAGCGCGCGCAGCAGCTTTACCTGTAGTGCTGGCGCTAGTTCGCCGATTTCGTCGAGAAACAGTGTGCCGCCATTGGCCTGCTGGAACTTACCCGTACGACTCGCGATTGCCCCCGTGAAGGCACCTTTGACGTGACCGAAAAGCTCACTTTCGATGAGGTTTTCGGGTATCGCCCCGCAGTTTACAGTCACGAAAGGACCCTGGCTGCGGTTGCTGCGCACGTGCAGTTCGTGAGCGATGAGCTCCTTGCCAGTACCGGTTTCGCCCGTAACCAAGACGCTGATGTCCGTGCCTGCCACCTTCTTGATCTTGCGAAACACTTCGAGCATCGAAGGGCAGGCCCCGATGATTTCGCCAAAGCGCTTGTCGCTGAGCTCCTTGGCCAGCTTCTGCTTGTCCTCACGCAGAGCCGCAAGCAACATCGCGTTTTGCAGGATGAGGGAGGCCTGGGCGGCGAAGATGACGAGCAGATCCAGTTGACCGCGCTCGAAGAGGGACTTGATTTCGTCGTTGCCAACGTACAACACCCCCATGGCCTCACCCTGGTTGAGGAGCGGAGCGCACATGACGCTACTCAAACGCAAAGCGACCACGCTCTCGCTTTGACCAAAAGTCGTGTCCGACAGCGCGTCGCTGACGAGTATCGGACGCTTGGTCTCCACCACATGACGAACGATACTATCGCTCACGCCCCCTGGCCCCTCTAGGGCATCGCGCTGCACGTTCCTACTGGCTCGCAGCCGCGGCTCCGAGGCGCCGTCATCGCTCGGATCGACCAGTAGTACGGCTCCGCGGGCGGCGCCGGTAACCTGAATGACGCCGTCCAAAAGCGCCTCGAGCAGCTCGTCGACCGTGCCGCGCGTCATCAGTCGTTCGCTGAATTCGAAAAGCTTGCGCAAGCCAGCGACGTCGTTCAGAGGCTGCCGCGATTCGCTATCATTGGAGCTTCGCGCGGGTTCGCTGAACATGGAAAAGCCGATGTGCGCATCGCCTAGCGCCAAACGGTCACCGTCGACCAGGCGTGAGCGACGCTTCCGCTTGCCATTGATCTGGATTTCCGCGCCCCGATCGAGCTCCTCCAACTGAAAGTCACGTCCAGTGTAAACTATCTGGGCATGATGCTCGAGCACGCCGGGCTCGCGCAGCGTCACATCGTTGCCTTCGCTCCGCCCAATGGTGAACACCGGCTTGGTGATTGCGAAAAGGCGGGGTGAGCCCTCGGCCGGGAAGAATCGCAGCATCGCCATACATGAGACAGTAGTGTGGCCCCCAACACCTTCGCCAGATAAAAGTCCGTGTGGGGCGCTGTGAGTGCCCATTTCGGAAGGGACCGTAAGCCCCGCTCGGGGCAGTTTTCTTTGAGCAAAAGCAGGCTAAGGTTGAGGACATGAGACGTCGGCCTCTAGTCGTACTGTTTGTTCTGCTCAGCCTGGTGTCGTGCGGACAGGAACGCATGGGCACGCGTGCGATCAGCGTTTTGAGCTCCGGAGTGATCAACGACCCGAGCAACAAATCCCTGCGCTTCGATCTTCTCAAGTTTGGTCTAGAGCAGTTTTGCCGGGAGATGCAACGCACGGGCTTGGCACTGAAGATGCGCGATGGAGAACCAAACATCGGGCGCTTCGCGGCGACCAGCTGTCAGTCCCAGATCCTCGACGAACCTAACCGCCAGACCATCCTCGTGCGCTACGCGGGACGTGGCTTCGGGTGGACCAACGTCACTCAGCGCGTAGGATTCGAAAGCCAGGGCCTCATCGAATACGCGCCTGATTTTCAGATGCACGGCGACGCGATGTACATCTACTTTCGTCCACGCAACGTAGATGCAACCCGCTTCAGCACGCTGCTCGTGGAGTCCTTCGTGGCGAGCACGGGCATCAACCTCACCGGTGTTCGTCCGGACGACATCGGCAAGAGCATTGTTGATGCTCAGCTCAAACGAGGCTTTACGGTCATTCGCTATAGCGAGCGGGGTGAAACGGACCTTGGCCTTGGAATAGTCCCGCTAGGTCAACGCCCGTTTCGGCCGTTCCAGGTACAAGCGTCGGAACGGGTGACGCTGGACAACGATAGGACGGAGGTGCACGCCGGCCAGCAGGATTATATCGGAGGGATAAACGTGGATGAGGATGACCAAGCCCTCTACGTCACAGCGACAGTCGATGGCGCTCCCGCTGTCGACCTACTGGTCGTGCCGCGGGCAATCGGAGACGGGCTGTTCGTCAAGTACACTTCGACTGCGGGGCCGGCTGTTCCCACTGCCGCTCCCTTTGCCGCGCTTTTGCAAGCCGGCACGCCCCTGCGGCAATACATTCCCGTGCCGCGCGGGAGCTACACGTTGATCCTGGACCACAGTGCTGCGGTGGGAAGCGCCAACCCACCCATGGTCGCCCTCGACGACCGAGCAGCGAGGGTCGACTACCTGATCCAAGTCGGTGACCGCCCTTGAGACGCTCGACGCAGCTCCGCAACGGAAGCGGATACTCAGCAATTTTGTATCCCACAGTTGCTTGACGGGTCTGCCCTGACTACAGAGAACGGCGCCGTTCGTTGGAAGAAATCGCATCGTGAAGACCTCTCAGGGACCCGCAGCCCATCCTGTCATCCTGCGCTACGCGTTCTGGGGTTTTTGGTTTCTCCTCGTTCCCGCGGCACTGGCCATCAGCATCGTGTCGTGGTTACAGACCGCAGATGGCGCCTTGGCCGAGATTGGCGCCCAGGTCAGGGACCAGAGCGTTCCGGTCACCATTCTGCTGTTCACTTTTGCAGAAATGGCGGTCTACAGCTTTCGCCATTCGCTCCCCTACGCCACCCAGTTCGGCGACATTGGCCGGCAAGGCATCCCCAAGGAAGCGCGCAAAGAGTATGAATCTGCGACCCAGCTCCTGCACGAGGCGGAGCGCATCCTCGAGCGGCGCAAGAAGGCGTTCGAGCGGGACGTTTCACCGGTGGCGCAGGAACGGCTCAAGTCGTCTTTGGCTCGTCTGCGCGAATCGACGGAGAGCGAACCATTCGACGTGCAGCGGTTCCGCACTCACTTCGACGAGGCCAGTCAGCTCGTAGATGAACACCTTGCGCCATGGCGAAAGAGCGAAACCCGCGAGCTCATCGAGTCGATCGGTGTGGCGGTTCTCATCGCCCTCACCCTGCGTGCTGTAGTCATTGAAGCGTTCAAGATCCCGAGTGGATCCATGCTGCCGACACTGCAGATCGACGACCACATTTTCGTCAACAAGTTCACCTACGGACCCAAGATCCCGCTGGTAGGCATGCGCTTGGCTACGGATATGCCGCCGCAACGCGGCGACGTCATCGTCTTCGAGTATCCGGACCCTGCCCCAGGTCAAGAGGGACAGGATTTCATCAAGCGAGTGATAGCGCTGCCGGGCGACACTTTAGAGGTCAAACACGGCAGGCCAATCATCAATGGCTGGAGCGTACCGCGCTGCAGCGTGGGCAAGTACCCGTACGGGCGGCATGATGGGACTTCATCCGATAACGGCGATCTGTACGTTGAATTCTTGGGCGCCGAAGCATACCTCACGGTGTACGAGGAGGGCGGCTCGCAGCCCTACGAAGGGCCTTTCGAAGTAGCTTCAGGTGAGGTTTACGTCATGGGCGACAATCGCCACAATAGCCACGATTCCCGGCGCTGGCGGGGAGGCAAAGGTGGCGGCGTGCCCTTCGATAGCATCCAAGGCCGTGCGATGCGCGTGTGGTGGCCGCCCTCACGTCTGTTCGTTCCGGTCATGGGGCACCCGGAAGTTCCCACCGGCATGCCCGCCGCGCTCACCGAAGGCATCGATCGCTGCCTGGCTGAGCGCCCCGCGCAGACGGTCCCTCCGCGCAGTGGGACGGCCGCTCTGGGACGCTGAGTCATCCCCCCCTTCGCCCCCGCCCCAACTCGACGATGCCCGTGGGTCGCTAGAGTGACGGAGTCCGGAAGAAAGCAATAGCGCCAACTGGTCGACGATGTCCATGTTTTGGCTTACGTCGCTCCGTCGTCTGGCTTCCCGTCGGCGAAGGTGATCCCGAAGGCGCTACTGGTGCTCATCTCGGGGGGAAGCTTCGTGCCGACGCAGGATGCCGTACTCGCGGCGCATCACGTTGGCCTCCGTCGTACGTCTCCAGGCGAACACGATGGCGATGATCCACCCTACGAAGATGCTCAGTCCGCCAACCACCTGCATGGTGGGATTTCCGCGACTCAACCCGAACCAAGCGATGTTCAGCACCACCTTGAGTAGGCAGGCGATGGCCCCGAGATTGTAACCGGAAAGCGCACTAGCTCTCCAATGTCGAAAGCGCTCGGGGCTGACGTGAGGATTGTCCTGCTCACGCACGGATAACACCTCCAGACGGCGATACATGATGAGGCTCAGCAATAGGGCCGCCAAGATGTCATCGATGCCGATCTTCATGTGGAGGTGTCCATGAGTGGAATCTCACGTTCGTACGGGTTCGGAAGCAAGCGGAGCCTCAGTCAGTTCGTCGTGGCCACAACACCCAGCACCAGCGTCGGTTGAATCTGCTCATAGCTGCGCAGTTGCCGGGGGAATACAGCTTCATTGGCCCCATCTAAGCGAGCATCCAAGCGGAACAGGAGGTTGTCGGATGGAGCAGCCTCGATCGTCAGGGTCCCTGAATAGAGCATCAGGTCTTGGACGTCATTGACATGAGGATCATCGCCGGACGTAGCTCGTGCGTCGGGATCGCCGAAGACTTCACCACGCAACGCGCCCGCCCACACGGGCGAAAAGGCGTAGCGAGCGCCCACGGCAAGTCCCCACCACGATTGCCCGTCGAACTCGTTGAGGGCACCGTAATCATCGGGCGAACCAACACGCGTGCCCTCGAAGCCCACGTCAAAGTTCAGCAGCAAGGATAGGTCGTTGCTGGGATGGAAGTTCGCCACCAGATCGATGAAGTGGCGGAAGGCCTCCACGTTGTTGGCCGCCCCGGCGTCACGCTGAACGGTCGGCGAAGATGCGGGATTGCTCGCGTCACAAGCTCCCGAACCGGGGTTGAACGTCTCACCGGGCGGGCAATAGTCTGTCAACACGCCGTAGTCACGCTGTTCAGGCCCCGCTAAGTAGCCGAGATGAACATCGAGCAAGGGGGTTTCGTCCGAGCCGCGGGGTATGCTGGTCGAAAACTGTACCCCGAACGTTTTGCCCGAGTTGTTGTCGATGGTGTTGTTCCAGCCGTTAACGGCTAGCGCGGTAATCCAGAATTGCGGACTTATGTCGATGGCAGCACGTAACCCGGTGTGAAACACGGGCTGACCCAACCAATACAGCAGTCCTCGGGTGTAGTTGAAGTTGGCCTGACTGTCAGCGACCTCTGCACCGTAGATGGTGTCGAACTTACCAAAGTCCAGACTGAACTTCGAACTCGGTCGCCAAGAAGCAAACGCCTGCTTGACGTTCTCGAGTCCATGTTCAGCATCACCTCCCGCCAGTGCGGAAGCTGACGGCCCGAAGCGCAGCGATAGCGTGCCGGCGAATTCCTGCGCGCCGTATTCGACGTCTAGCCCGCCCCACGCAAGCGAAAAGCCATTGGCTAGATTGTAAGCGTGGAAGCGGTTGCGTCCGAGCTGGGGCTTGGGGGTCGACAGGTTGATGCCGGCGTAGCCGTCGACGAAGGCCCCCAACTTCAGCTCGTCGTACCAGGCGGACTCCTCGTCCACGCCTGCCGCGTCCTGGTGTGCTTCCGTTTCACCCTCATTCCCAGCGTCCACCGGCGGCGGCTCCAAGCCAGGCCCCATCGTCGCCTCTGATTGCTGAGGGTATGCGGGGGCTTGGTTCTGCGGATACGTCTGGGGGGGATACGCCGGCGCCTGCTCTGGCTGCGGCGGATACGGCTGCCCCTGCTCTGGCTGGGCGGGGTACGGCGGCGGCGATTGCTGCTGCTGCGGGTACGGCTGCGCCTGACCCGGCTGCGGTGGTGCAGGCTGTTGCTGCTGGGGCGGCTGTTGGGGATACGGCTGGGGTGCCGGCTGTTGCGGGGGATACGGCTGTGCTTGGCCGGGCTGCGGCGGGTACGGCTGCGCGGGCGGCTGTTGCGGGTACGGCTGCGCGGGCGGCTGTTG
>CAZNZA010000006.1:35018-58625 GCA_964577325.1 uncultured Polyangiaceae bacterium | reverse complement strand
GCGGGTACGGCTGCGCGGGCGGCTGTTGCGGGTACGGCTGCGCGGGCGGCTGTTGAGGATACGGCTGTGCCTGGCCGGGCTGCGGCGGGTACGGTTGCTGAGGAGCTGTCGGGGCGGGCGCCGCTCCGGGAGCTGCAGGACTCCACGGCGGGTATTGGGGGGGTGGCGCTTCGGGAGCGCTAGGAGCAGGTTGCGCAGCGCTGTCGAGGGCAAACAACCAAAGACCGCATGCCGCCAAAGAGCCAAGCATGCTCGCGCGGCCGCGTCGCGAACGCGCGGCGTGGCGCACGCTAGCGCGGGGTTGATCGGCGGTGCGCACCAGCACTCGACTCACAGCTCTTCCTGAAGTTGTTCGCATGCCCTTTAAACTCCTCGCCTTTTTGCGGCGGAGCATAGGCACAGGCGACGCCTTGCTCGAAGCCTTTTCGCTGCGGCTGCCCGATAAATCACCGCCTGCAGCCCCTGCCCGCTCCACGGCAACTGCCAAATTCCAGGACGTGGTCGTTCGGCGCCCCACGAAGCTAGCGCAGCCAGTCTATAGTCGGCGTCCAATGACTGAATCTGCAATGCCATCCCCCAGGCTCAACGGCGCGACCATCCTCAGCTTGGAGAGCCGGCGTCGCCAAGAAATGGAGGCGTTGATACGCAAGCAAGGGGGCGTGCCGGAAGTGGCGCCGTCCATGCGCGAGGTGCCTCTCGAGGACCAGACTCAGGCACTCCAGTTTGCGGACGAGCTGATTGCGGGTCGCTGCGATGTGCTGGTGCTTCTGACCGGGGTGGGACTGACCGCCTTGATGGCCACTATGGAAACCCGCTACTCGAGGACGCAGCTTCTTGAAGCATTGGGCCAGACGCTACTCGTGTGTCGGGGTCCAAAACCCGCGAGTGTGCTCCGCAGCTGGGGCTTGAGCGGCGACGTGATCGCTCCCGAGCCAAACACGACCGAAACGCTGTTGGCAGAGCTGCAGCGACATGCGCCCGTCTTGAACGACAAGCGCGCCTACATTCAAGAGTACGGGGCATCTGCAGCGCCGTTGGCCGCCGCGCTCGAACGACGAGGCGCGCTCGCACGCACTGTACCCATCTATGCTTGGCAGCTGCCAGAAGAGCTCGGTCCACTGCAGCGCGCTGTCTCACTGCTCGCCGAACGACGCTGCCAAGCGCTGCTGCTCACGAGTGCACAGCAACTGCGCCACCTGGCGCTCGTCGCCGAGACGATGCACCTTTGGCAGGAGGTAGTGCGGTCCCTTCACGAGCACGTCGTCGTGGCGTCGATAGGCCCGGTAACGACCGAGGCTTTGCTTGAAATCGGTGTTACACCGGACATGGAACCCGCGCATCCCAAGATGGGAAGGCTGGTGAGCGATCTGGCCAATCGGTGGTCGGAGCTTGCGCTCAAGCCTAGTCGGTGCCGTCGCAGTGAGGGTGCCTAGGCCTGAGAAAAAAAGTCGATGATGGCAGCGCGCTGAGCGTACCCATCCCGCAAGCCGAGCTCGATCAGGCGCTCGGCATAACGCCCGTCGAACAATAGATACGCGGCCCAGTCCGCCTCCCAACTTGCCCCAGGATTCGCAGCCTTCTTGAGAAAGTAGCGCGGTAACGCACCGACCTTGTAACTCGCCAAGTGCTCCCGAAGATGTTCATTTGCCAGGCGCCCCAAGTCTTCACTTGGACTGAAAACGAGTGTCTTGAGATTGCGGTAAGGCGCACCTCTCGTCTCCGACATCACGGCGCGCACACGCCTCAGCGCGTCTTCTGGCAACGCCTCTTCCATGGCTAACGTGAGGCGATTGAAGCGCTCGAGGACATCCAAATCGTACTCGAACGGATCCAGAAGCAAGGCGTCCAGCAGGCGTCCCGCGAGAAAAGGTACACTGGGATAGTCCGTCAGAGGATCACGAGCCGTCGGACCACGCTGAGCAGGCTGCAGTGAAATGACGACGAGTCTATCGGCACCCGCGCGGATGGCTGGGGAAATGGGCGTATTGAAGCGGACTCCGCCATCGCAGTAGTAATGGCCGTCGATCTTTCGGGCTTGGAACACGAAGGGCATAGCGGACGACGCCAGAATGTGATCGGCGGTAATGGGGCCAAAGGATTCCAAGCGCGAAGGGTCCTTGCTGGGCCGTACCACCAGATCCGGGTGACGTTCGCTGAAGATCATCGTTTGCGAGGTGCCGATATTGAAAGCGGCTAGCAACAGCGCCAGCACCCGCCCGTCGGCCACGTTGCGGTGCAAGCGGTCGAAGTCCACGTGACTCACGACCAGTTCCTCGAGCGGGGTTGCATCCAGCACTGCGTTGTTGAACCACCCGGTGGCCAGATTTCGGAGGTCGCTGACGTTGCCTCGAAGCTTCAGATGCGTGTTCACGCCCAAGCGGGACCATACATCTCTGAGCTCGTAGACACCTAGGTCCCCGCGCTCGGCGCGTGAGGCGAAGAAGCTGGCGTTGATGGAGCCGACGCTGGTGCCCGAATAGACCTGAAACGGCGAAGGGTCGCGGCCACTCAAGCCGAGTACCTCGACGATGGCCTGCACCACGCCCACGGCGTAAGCTCCGCGCGCTCCACCGCCGGACAGGACGAGAGCCGTCGTATCTTGCTTTCGATTTTGCTTTGGGTCCTGTCCATGTGGACGGCGCCCTTTGCTGTCAGCCTTGGTCACGCAACCTCTAGTGCCACTACGACTCGCTGTGCCCAATGGGTAACGGGTAACGGCACGTGTTCTCAGGGTAAACGGAAAGTCTGGGAGCCGCGGGTCGGCCACCGACTCCCATCAGCATAACCATGTTGCCCAGCGTCGCCAGCTTTTCTCCGTCTTGCACCGATTGGCGCCGGCACAGCAGGTTCGCCGGGTGCTTTCTTCATCGACCGCCGTCACATTCGCCGGCCCATGCACCAGAGGCGTAGGCTTCGGCCAAGGAGGTCATTTTTGCCGGGAGCCTCACGGTCTGGCTAATGACCACCCAGCGCGCTAAAGACACAGCTGTGACTTCGCATTTCACGAGGCAGTTTCCACGTTCGACGTGGAGGATCGGCGGGTGCCTGACGCTGCTGAGCTCGTTCGGCTGCAGCCCGAGGCCACTGCCCGCAGAGTCACCGCCCGTCGCGCTTGTCCAGCGCCTAGAGCCACTGCCGATCACTACGCATTCGACAGCCGACTCGCTGAGCAGCTCTTCTACGCAGGATGCGTCGCCCAACTCGCCGCTCACTCGCTGCGACGCGGGCGCGCAGGAGTGAGTGTGTTGGACTGGACCACGTTGATGCTGCGGCGCTCTTGATGTGTTTCGGGCATCGCACTCCGTGGCTCACGACGCCGGCGCGTGTTTGCAACGCAACTGGTTGAACGCCCGCTTCCCTGATAGGTAAGTCTCGATGATTCCGGAAGTTCCCCCCCCGCCTCCCCTGCGCTACCGGACTCCTGGTGGCTTAGAGGTCGTGCGCACCGCCGAAGCCGTCACCGCAGAACGCGCCGTAGCTGATCTCGTGCGACGGCTCGATTCCGAGCGCGGTGTTCTCCTCTCTTCCGGCTACGAATACCCGGGACGTTACACGCGGTGGGATATGGGGTTCGTCAACCCGCCGCTCTGTTTCACCGGACGAGGACTAGAGTTCGAGCTCGAAGCGCTCAACGATCGGGGGTGTGTACTTTTGGCCGCGGCCTACGCTTGCTTGAGCAGCACCTCGAACGTTTTGGACCTACGACAGCTCGACGCCTCCCGCGTCACAGGCAGGGTCGAACGCCCAGACACACGCTTCGCCGAAGAGGAGCGGAGCCGTCAACCGAGCGTGTTCACGGTCATTCGCGCTCTCATACAAGGCTTCTCCAGCCCCACCGATCCCCACTTGGGCTTGTACGGCGCTTTTGGCTACGATCTGTGTTTCCAGTTCGAGCCCATCGAGCTGCGCCACATACGTCCAGCGACGCAACGCGACCTGGTCCTCTACTTGCCGGACGACCTCGTGGTCGTGGATCGACAGAAGGAACAAGCCTGCCGCTTCACGTACGAATTCGCGTTCGACGGAGCAACCAGCGACGGTCTCATGCGCGGTGGGGTCCAGGTGCCCTTCGCCGCGGCCCCGCCAAGTCCTCTCGTTTCCGACCATTCTCCAGGTGAATACGCCACCAGCGTGCGCGACGCCAAGGAGCTGTTCCGCACCGGGGACCTATTCGAGCTCGTGCTCAGCCAGACATTCCGGCTCGATTGTCCCCGCCCACCATCAGCCATTTTCGATCACCTGGTCGAACACAATCCTGCCCCCTACGCGCTGCTGCTGAACCTCGGACACAACGAGTACTTGGTCGGCGCGTCCCCAGAGATGTACGTTCGAGTCGAAGGTCGTCGCTGTGAGACATGTCCGATATCTGGCACCATTCCGCGGGGCAGCAACCCAATAGAAGATGCCGAACAGATCCGTGAACTCCTCATTTCCGTCAAAGACGAATCGGAACTCACCATGTGCACGGATGTCGATCGCAACGATAAGTCGCGGATCTGTGAACCTGGATCCGTGAAGGTATTGGGGCGCCGACAGATTGAACTGTACTCGCGCCTCATCCACACGGTGGATCACGTCGAAGGCCAGCTGCGTCCGGAATTTGACGCCCTCGATGCCTTCTTGTCACATACCTGGGCGGTAACCGTGACGGGCTCACCCAAGCCACCGGCAATTGCTCAGGTCGAAGCGCGAGAAAAGTCAGCTCGCGCCTGGTACGGCGGCGCTATCGGTAAAATCGGCTTCGATGGCAATCTAAATACGGGCTTGACGCTCCGCACGGTGCGCATCCTCGACGGCATGGCTGAAGTACGCGCGGGAGCCACCTTGCTCTTCGATTCGGATCCGGAAGCCGAAGAACTGGAAACACGCGTCAAAGCTTCTGCGTTTCTGGACGCTGTGAGACATGGCGCGGGGGCGCCAGTCACAGCAACCGTACGCATGGTTCCTCGCGGAAACGGCGTGCGCGTCTTGCTGGTCGATCATCACGACTCGTTCGTGCATACCCTTGGCAATTACCTTCGACAGACCGGTGCGCACGTCACGACTCTGCGTTCAGGGTTCCCCGACAGCGTGCTGTCGGAATTGACGCCGGACCTCGTGGTATTGTCTCCAGGGCCAGGCTCCCCGAGTGACTTTCAGCTCTCGCGCACGATCGACATGGCCTTGGGACGCGGCATTCCGTTGTTCGGCGTGTGCCTGGGTTTACAAGGACTGGTCGAGCATTTCGGTGGCAAATTGGGGATTTTGCATTATCCCATGCACGGTAAACCCTCCGAAATAGTCACGTCTCCTTCTCGGCTCTTCGAGGGACTTCCCCAGCGCTTCACTGCCGGTCGTTACCACTCCTTGTTCGCCGAGCCGGCGAGCGTTCCCCATGAACTCAAAGTCATTGCCCGAACCGAAGACCAGGTCGTCATGGCCATCGAGCATCGAGACTTGCCCATCATGGCCGTTCAGTTCCACCCAGAATCGATCCTCTCGATGCGGGGTGACGTTGGTCTCTGCCTGCTCAACAACGCGGTCGGTACCTTGGCGCAGCGCTAAGCGTGCCACCCGATCGCTCATCAACGAGGACCATACCATGGCAAGAACATCGTCCACCATGCGCGACCTAGGTAGCGTGATGCCGCGCTTCAATCTCAACGACGTCACCAGCGACACAGCTTTCGATTCCACGGCATTGATCGGAAAAGTCAGCGTCATCGCTTTCATTTGTAACCACTGCCCGTTCGTGATCCACCTCAAGTCGCAGCTCGCCGAATTCGGTCACTACTGCCAGCAACAAGAGGTGCCTTTCGTGGCGATCAGTTCCAATGACGTGCAGACTCATCCCGCCGATTCGCCGGAAAACATGAAGGCTGACGCGACCTCGTTCAAGTATCCCTTCCCGTATCTGTACGATCAAACCCAAGACGTCGCTCGCGCCTTCGATGCGGTTTGTACGCCCGACTTCTTCGTCTTCGACGCAGGGGGCAGACTCGCCTACCGGGGACAGTTCGACGACAGCCGACCGGGGAATGGCATCCCGGTGACGGGTAACGACCTGCGCGCGGCGGTAGACGCACTGTTAGCCGGCAACGTTCCCAACGCGGAACAGAAGCCAAGCATCGGTTGCAACATCAAGTGGAAGCAGTGAGAGCGAAACTATGGCGAGCACTGCTATGAGGCTGACTACTAATCACTGCCGCAAGTGAAACGACTTCGGCCGGGTGAGCGCTTCGTAGCCGAGCGTGGAAAGCGAGACGCCACGACCGGAATCTTTGATCCCCGTCCACGCTAGCGCCGGGTCTAAGTAGTCGCAACGATTCTGGAACCAAGTGCCCACGTGGACGCGTTGGCCAATGCTGACTGCGGCGTCATTATCCGTGGTCCAGACAGATGCCGTAAGCCCGTAACGGCTGTCGTTCATCAAGCCAATGGCTTGTTCGTCACTACTGACGGACATGATCCCGACGACGGGGCCGAACGTCTCCTCGCGCATCACCTGCATGCCGTGATCGACGCCGACGAGTACCTGGGGCGCCAAGTATGGCGTGCCATCTTGGGCAGCGGGGAAAGCTGTTGGGTCGACGAGGGCCCGGGCGCCGCGCTGCAGCGCTTCCGCAATCTGCCCACGCACGTGATCGGCAGCTTGGAGCCGAACCAAGGGACCGAGTGTCGTATCCGCCTCGAGCGGGTTACCTAAACGATACTGCTTCGCCCCGGCCACGAAGGCTTCCACGAAACGGTCAAAAACGGCCTCGTGCACGTACAGGCGCTCGACGGCGCAACAGCTTTGACCCGAATTGTAGAACGTTCCGTCGACCAGGTTGGAAACGGAAAACTCCAGATCGGCGTCAGCTCTCACGTAGGCCGCATCCTTGCCGCCCAGTTCCAATCCACACCCGACGAAGCGGTCCGCCGTTGCTCGCACTACGGCATGTCCCCCGGCAACCGACCCGGTGAAGGCCACGAATTGGATGCGGGGATCGGAGACCAAGCGGGCGACTTGTTCGTGGGAGCAGTGAACGAACTGGAAGACGCCTTCCGGTAATCCGGCGCGCTGGGCGGCGGCCGACCAACGTTCGGCCACCAACGGCGTTTGCTCCGAGTGCTTCAGAACTACCGGGTTACCGGCCACGAGCGCAGGCACGACCGCATTGACTGCCGTCAACCACGGGTAGTTCCACGGCGCCAGTGTCAGCACAGGCCCCAGAGGAACCCGCTCCATGTAGCGCACGAAGCCGGGTTTTGCCGCCGGCTGCACGGCTGCTAGTGCCGCAGGAGCGACGCTCAACATGTAGCGCGCCCGTTCCTCGAAACCCCGTAGCTCGGACGGCGTCTGGCTCGAAGGGCGACCCATCTGCAGGGTCAACTCGCGGGCAAGCCGCTGACTTTCGGCAACGACCTCGTCGACCATGCGCGACACCAGTTGCATCCGTGCATCGAGCGGCACCGCTGCCCACGGCACCGCTGCCGCATCTGCGGCAGCGCACACGCGCTCCAGCTCGGAGGCCGTAGCCAAGGCGAGCTCGGCGACCACCCGACCGTCAATGGGGGAGATGCAGGTGAAGGCTACCATGGCAAACCGCTTCCTCCTTTCGCGCGTTTACCACAGCTGGCCTGGCGTAGGATACGGGCTCTAGCGCAGGATCCCAGTGGCGGATAGGCGACTGGAGATGGTCGGGGGAGCCGCTGCCGCCTGCTCACTCTCCTTGCGGACGATGGCCTTGACCAAGGGCATGCAACCCCCACAGCAGGTACCGGCACCGGAAATCTGGCACACGGACCGGACCGAGGCGCGTCCTTCTCGGGCGTGGGCTCGGATTTCCCGGTCAGAGACTCGATGGCAATGACAGACCAACATGATTTTGATGTTCAGTACGGTCGATTCTGAGATCCCTTCAGGGCCCGACGCCGCAGCTGTACTGACTGTAGCCAGTTGATAATGAGTTTCAACTTCAAACAGAGGGGCGCCTCGTTTTTTTGCGCGTCCGCTTGGTCCTGGCGTCCTCAAATGGTGGAACCGGGGGCCAAAATCGGAACGCTCACATTCCCTAGCGGCACGCTCGTCTGCGATCTACGGTGGGCTGTGCAACCCGAGGAGACCCCATGAAAGGCAACGCAGACGTCATCACCGCGCTGAACGAGGTGCTCACCGCAGAGCTGACCGCGATCAACCAGTACTTCATCCACCACAAGATGTGCGACGACTGGGGCTACTCGAAGCTCTCCTCGAAAAAGCGGGAAGAGTCGATCGAGGAGATGAAGCATGCCGATGAGGTCATCGAGCGCATCCTGTTCCTGGGCGGAGTGCCCAACATGCAGCGCCTATCCCCCGTGAAGGTGGGCGAGAACCCGGTGGAGCAGCACGAGCTCGATCTAGCCCTGGAGCTGGACGCTGTGGAGCGCCTCAACCGAGGCATCGAACTAGCGACCCGGAGTCACGACAATGGCACGAGGGAACTGCTCGAGCGCATCCTCAAAGAGGAGGAAGAGTCTGTGCATTGGCACGAGGCGCAACTGCACCTGATCCAGGAAGTGGGCAAGGAACGTTACCTGGCCGAGCAGATCTACGGTTGAGGGCGCCGCTGCAGGGAGGTGGCTGGCAGCGAACGGCCGCGGGCACCTCCCTCCGCAGGCGGCCTTCTCCCTTTGAGCCGTCGCGAGGGAAGCGCTAGTTGTTCGAACGCACGGGTCGATACGGATGCAAGAAGCTAGCTAGGCTCGTCGGATTGCGCGTCTGCAGCATGAGGGGACCGCTGCCGGAAAACTCGCACACCAGGCCTTCGCCGCTGAGAAACAAGCCCTTGAAGCCGCCGAACTTGCGCACGCGATACTGGAGAGCCGGGGGAAAGCCGACGATATGCCCCGTGTCGCAGGTGTACGTGCCGTTGACGTTTACTTGATGCACGGCGCCATAGGAGGCGTAGAATACGGTGCCTGGGCCGACGACGCGTAGCATGAAAAAGCCGAGCCCACCAAAGAAGGATTTGACGCCTCCCCAGCGCGTGTCGAGGACGAGTCCGTCACCCATGTGCGCGAGGTAAGCGCCGCTTTGCAGGAAGAACTCTTCCCCGGCGCCGAGCTGAAGCGCACGCACGTCGCCTTCGGGCGGTGGAGCCAGGAACAGGGTTTCGCCGGGTCCGCTGGCTGTAAACGTGTTCTGAAAAATGGACTCTCCGCCCAGCATCTTACGCTTTGCCGCCGACAGAATGCCGCCCCGGGCCTTTGTATCGACTCGGATGCCACTGGACATGGCCACCATGGCGCCGCTCTCTGCCACCACCTGCTCGCCGTGCTGGCTGAAGGTGATCTTGAGCATGCCGAAGTCGGGCGCGTCCAGAATGTCGTATTGCATGATTGCTCCCTTGCGCTTCTCGTCTGCGCTCGTTTACCCGTCAGGCTTGGCGTGGTGGTAACCGCTTACCGACAGCGCGCCCGTACTCCTGTGGATTGCGGCTCTGCAGGTAAAGCAGACCTCTACCGCGAAAGCGCAGCACGAGCCCTTCACCGCTCAAGTAGCTGCTAATCCACCCATCCGCAGCCTTCTCGATGGCATAGTCGAGGCCAGAGCTGAATGCTACGACGTGGCCGGTGTCCACGATGAGGTCTCCGTCGACTGGCAACGTTTCCATGGCACCAAAAGCACTCAAGAGCACCGGCCCTTGCCCATTGGCGGTCAGGAAGAACAGTGACTCACCGCTGAAGAGACCTTTGAAGCCTTGAAAGCGAGTGTCCAGCACCACGCTATCTGGGGCCGACAAGTAACTCGAACCCTGGATGTAGAGCGTTTCATGGGGCGACAGGTCATGCACGACCAAGTCACCACATAGTCCTGGTGCCAAAGACACGTGACCAGGCCCGCCGCTGGCCGTGTACAAGTTGGTGAAGAAGCTCTCGCCTCCCAAGAAGCTACGCTTCAGGCCTCCCAATAGGCCCCGAGAGCCGGCAGCGGGCCCCTGCGTTTGCACGCTGATACCGCTGCTCATGCTGACCATCGATGCAGCCTCCGCCCGCACCCGTTCGCCAGCTTCCAAGTGAGCCGTCGCCAAGGCGTGGGCAGGTCGATATTGGATCTCGTAGTGCATTCTCTCGTGATCGCTCCTGCGCTTCCGTCAAGCCCCAAGCATGGGCGTTACCCAGCCTACCAGCGCCGCCATGTTGCGGGACTGGATGTAGACCGTGCCACGACCGGTGAACTCGCATACCAAGCCCTCGCCGGAGAACAGAAACGATTTCACTCCGCCGATGCTGCGCACGCGAAAGTCCAAGGAGCCATCGAAGGCGACGATATGTCCGGTGTCGACGACGAAACTGCCATCCACTGCCACAGGTATGATGCCGCCGTAGCTGTTGACGAACAGGTCGCCTGAACCTGAGCACTCCAGCAGCACGAGCCCTTCCCCGCCGAACAGAGCCCGGAGCCCTCCCCAGCGCACTCGGGTGTCCACATCCCCCGTACTGGCGAGGTAACTTCCGGTCTGCACGAAGAGGCGTTCACTCGGACCCAGCCGGCGATGCGTGATGTTCCCCGATAATGACGGCGCCAGTACCACCTCGCCTGGAGCCGAGGCGCTGAACTCGTTGACGAACATCGTTTCGGCACCCACGAAGCGCCGGATGAGAGCCACGAAGAAAGCGATGATGACGCTAAAGATGCCGCCGTTTCGCGAAGCGTTCAAGCGCGTGCTCATGGTGAGATGAGAGGCGCGGCGCACCATGGCCCCCGCTTCGGCTTGGACCTTGTCGCCCGCAGCCAGGCCTACCCTCAACCACGCAAACGCTGGGCCATGTTCGACAGTAAACTGCATGAGGTACTACCTAAAGCGACCATCGCCGGCGGTCGCCGAGCCGGCTTGGGGAGCGAGTCCGCCGCCGTTCATCCCATTTGTCCGCTAGATGCAGCAAGCACTTTATCGGTATGTGCCCCTAGTCAGGCGTGGTTGCTTTAGCTATGCCGCGACCCCAACCGGCGGGCGCAGCGCGTGAGTTTCGAGGGCGCTCCTGCTCAGCTGCCAGACTAACCCTTGTCTTCCCCGACCCAGCATCCCCCGGAGCCGCATCGTCCGCAGCACACTGGTTTTCAGACCGGTGGGCGACGGTTCATCCTCGAGCTTGGAGCCCTCCTCCTCGTCGCCTTGCTCGCGGGCTGGGCAGCTTGGCAAGGGGTGCGTTGGCTAGGTATCAAGCTGGCGGAGAATCTGCCTCCAGACGCCGAGCGCAGCTTGGGTAGGACGGCTTGGATGCAACTGGCGCCTACCTCGAGTCGATGCACGAACCAAGCCGTGCTCGACTATGTCGACGCCGTGATGAGGCCCCTGACTGCCCAGCAGCCGCCGGGTTTCGCGTTCGAAATTACCGTAGTCGAAGATCCCTCGCTGAATGCGTACGCCTTGCCGGGTGGCTTCATTACCGTCAACTCCGGCCTGTTGCAGCGCATCGAACGGTCTGAAGAGCTGGCTGGGGTTTTGGCTCACGAAATCGCCCATGTTACCTTGAGACACGGCACGCGGCGGGTGTTGACTCAACTCGGCACCTTTGCCGTACTCGGGTGGCTGTTTGGAGGCACCGACATTCATGCTTCGGCCCAGCTCCTGGCAGGCTTGGTCAGCACCGCGTACGCTCGGGAACAGGAGGCGGAAGCAGACACCGAAGGTCTGCGCGTGCTGGTCGCCGCCCATATCGATCCCAAGGGTATGGCCGAGTTGTTCGAGCGCATCGCAGAGGAACAGCCGAAGCTGCCCGAGCTGCTATCGACTCACCCCGACCCAGGCGCCCGAGCCGAGCGAGCCCGAGCCATACAGCCGAGCGCGGGACCCAACCCCTTACCTGCACTGCCAGAAGCCCGCGAGTGCCGGTGAAGCGGAAGCACCGATAATCCAGTCTGCCGGCACACGCAGCGCGGCCGTCCCATCATCGGTGGCTCGTGCTCGCGCTTTGTGGCGCTCGCTGCCTATACTCTGGCTGTGAACCGCATCGATTGGAGTGGCTGGGTCGTGCGCAGCGCGGGAGGCGCGGAGTCTGCAGCTTGGATTCGGCATCTGTGGGACAAGCTGTCGCCGCTTCCTGGAGGCAAGACCGTATTCAGTCGCCTGCTGGGACGCTTGATCCCGTACACCGGAAGCATCCAACCCGAGGTGCTGCGCCTCGAGCCGGGCTACGCCAGCGTGCGCATGCGAGACCGTCCCGCATTGCGCAACCACTTGCACTCGCTGCATGCCATCGCCCTAAGCAACCTGGCGGAGCTGACCGGAAACGCTGCGCTCGCGTACACGTTGCCCCCCGACGCTCGCTTCATCGTGACGGAGCTTACGATGCGCTACGAGAAGAAGGCACGAGGGACGATCAACGCTCGCTGCGAGTGTCCACCAGTGGCCACCAATGCACGCCAAGCGTACTCCATCCCCGTCGAGTTGTTCGACGGTCACGGCGACATCGTCGCCACGGCGACGTTGGAGACGCTGGTCGGTCCCACGCGCGGTACGACTCACTGAGAACGCGCAGTTGGAGCATCCGGCGTGGCGTCCGTTCGATCTATCAAAGACCAGCCTCGTGAAATTGCGGTGTGAGCGCAGCCGTTGCAGGTTTCAGCTTGCGTAGCCACAGGATTGTTTCAGCAGTATAGAGCGTCGTCTGCACGGCGCGATCACTGTCCGCGACGATGGAGGCGTTGCGGGCCATCCTATGTTAAGTTCAGGCGCCTGCACCGACGCCAAGTCCACGGCGTTCGGGTTCATCAGCTTAGAAGCCCCGACCTATGACTTTTCCTTTACCTCGACCATTCCCTTCTTCGCTGTTGCTGAGCTCATTACTGCTGGCGTGCAGCCAGAAGTCTCCGCCGCAGCCGCTCGTGCAGCCCACGCTACAACAGCCCACCGAGGCAGAGTTCGCCCGCCACGAAAGCCTGCTCACCGTGACGCAATCGTACGTGACGGAGCAAGCGACACCGGAGGCGTTCACGCTCTTTGCCGATGGCCAGGCAGCACCCATCGTCGTATCTGACGCCGACCATGCGGGAGTGCGGCGGGCCGCCGCTGATTTGCAGGCCGACGTCGAGAAGGTGAGCGGCGTGCAACCCGATCTCTCGAGCGAGCTCACCACAGGTCCGTCGGCGATCATCGTCGGCACCTTAGGCCAGAGTCCCCTCATCGACCAACTGGTGGCGGACGACAAGCTCGACGCCAGCGAGCTCGAAGGCCGCTGGGAGAAGTTCGTCATCACCCCTGTCGAAGCTCCCGGTGCCGGGCTCGAACGCGCTCTGGTCATCGCCGGCAGCGACAAGCGAGGCACCATTTACGGGATCTACGACTTGGCCGAGCGCATGGGTGTGTCGCCTTGGTATGACTTCGCCGACGTCGCGCCGAAGCAACGCGCGCAGCTGCACATCCTGCCGGGACAGCACACCCTGGGGGAACCCAGCGTCAAGTATCGCGGCATCTTCATCAACGATGAGAACCCCGCCTTGCTCGATTGGTACAATGAAACTTACTCCGGCGACGGTCGCTTCGGAGCCGAGTTCTATACACGCGTGTTCGAATTGCTCCTGCGCATGAAGGGCAACTTTCTGTGGCCCGCCATGTGGGGCAAGTCGTTCAACGACGACGATCCCGACAACCCCCGCCTGGCCGACGAGTATGGCATCGTGATGGGAACGTCTCACCACGAACCGATGACTCGTTCCCAACAGGAGTGGTCCGATTACGGCTCCGGCGATTGGCGCTACGACACCAATGGGGCAACCTTACGGGATTTTTGGCGCGAGGGCATCGAACGCATGGGCGATCGTGAGACACTCGTGACGGTCGGTATGCGAGGCGACGGAGACGTGCAACTCGACGGCGCAACGCAAAGCCTGATGGAAACCATCGTCGCCGATCAACGCGACATCATCGCGGACGTGACCGGACGTGACCCCAGTACGGTGCCGCAAGTGTGGGCGTTGTACAAGGAGGTGCAAACCTTCTACGACAATGGGATGACCGTTCCCGATGACGTGACACTCCTGCTCGCGGACGACAACTGGGGCAACATCAGACGCTTACCTAGCAACGGTAGCGCAGCCCGTGACGGAGGCTTCGGGGTTTACTATCACTTCGACTACGTCGGTGGGCCGCGCAGTTACAAGTGGCTCAACACCAATTCCGTTCCACGGGTTTGGGAGCAAATGCGCCTGGCGCACAGCTTGGGCGCCAATCAGATCTGGCTCGTGAACGTCGGCGATCTCAAGCCGATGGAATTTCCCATCCACTTCTTTCTCGACCACGCCTGGGATGCGGACGGGTGGACTGCGGCGCGTATGGCGCAGTATCCAAAGCGTTGGGCTCAGGCGCAGTTTGGTCCCGAACACGCCGAAGCCATCGGACGCATCTTGGCGGGGTACACCAAGTTCAACGCTCGTCGAAAGCCGGAGTTGTTATCTCCAGACACCTACAGTCTCGTCAACTACCGCGAAGCGGAGACGGTCGTGAACGAATTCAACGCGCTGGTCGCAGAGGCCGAGCGCATCTACGACGAATTAGACGAACGCCACCACGACGCGTTCTACCAACTGGTGCTGTTCCCCACGGCCGCGAGCGCCAACTTGAACGAGCTTTACTACTCCGTGGCCAAGAACCGCTTGTACGCCCAACAGCAGCGAGCAGCCACCAATGATTGGGCCATGCGTGCCCAGGCGCTGTTCGAAAACGACGCCGCACTGACGGACGCCTACCACAGCCTTGGAGACGGCAAGTGGAATCACATGATGAAGCAAACCCACATTGGGTACACGGACTGGCAGGAGCCGGCCAGCAACGTCATGCCGACGACCCAGCAATACTCAGCGACGGGGGCAGCTAGCATGGGCGTGGCTGTCGAGGGCTCGAGCAGCGCCTGGCCAGGCGGGATGGGTAGCGCGACCTTACCCGAGCTGATTGCTTACTATCCGGATGCCACCCGCTATCTCGAAGTGTTCAACCGGGGCGGCGGTACGTTCGACTTCACGATCGAAAGCGACGCTGCGTACGTGACGGCGTCTCCAGCGTCAGGTTCCGTGGACCTCGAGACACGCGTCGAATTGACGGTGGACTGGAGTCAGGTGCCGGTTGGTAAGAACGAAGTGACGCTGACGGTGAGTGGTTCCGGCGCAAGTGTCGACGTGTCGCTTCCGCTACACAAGCCCGACGCGCCGAGCGCCGAAGAAGTCGTCGGGTTCGTCGAAAGCAACGGCTACATCTCCATCAACGCCGAAGACTTTACCGCGGCGGTGGGCAGTGCCACGGCCGAGTTCGAAGTCGTTCCCGACCTGGGACGCACCTCGTCAGCAGTCACCATCAACCCGCCGAATGCGGAATCCGTCACGGCCGGTGGGGACAGCCCCCATTTGCAGTACAACTTGCACCTATTCAGTAGCGGCCAAGTCACGGTGCGTGCCTACTTGTCACCTACTCTCCCCATTCACTCGAGCGGCCTGCGGTATGCCGTCTCGTTCGATGACGCAGCGCCGCAAGTGGTGGACATTCACTCAGAGATCCCGATGGATTTCGCAGAAGATTCTCAGGCGTGGCAACGCTGGGTGAGCGACAACATCATCGTCAAGCAGTCCACCCACACGCTTGCTGAAGCCGGGCCTCACGTGCTCAAGTTCTGGATGGTAGATCCGGCGGTCGTGCTGCAAAAGCTCGTGGTGGAAACCCAGAGCATTCCCTCGTCTTATCTTGGACCGCCTGCCTTCGAACCCCTCAATCATCCCGAACCTCCGCCGCCGACGGTCGAGGACTTCTCCGACGACGCCGATCCCTCAGTGGACGCGTCCGATGGCGGCGATGCGACGAGCCCCGACACGACTGACGATGGCACGACGGCTCCAGACGCTACGGCTGGTCCGAACCCCGACGACACGGCTGCCGCCACGAGCGATGATACGACATCCGGCCCCACCCCCGTCGACCCGGGCGTTCCCCCAACCAGCCCAGCTGGTACTTCGCCCACCCCGACGACGCCTACCCCTACCACTGGGCCCAATCCAGCGCCCACAGGCACAAATGACCCCACGACTCCCGCCCCGAGCGGCACAGGGGTAGTGGGCGAACCGGATGCAGCTGCCGGAGACGACGGGTGCGGTTGTCGCATTCCCGGAAAGAACTCGATCCCGTCCGCGGCCGGAGGCTGGGCGTTGGCGGCCCTGGGCGTGCTCGCGTGGCGTCGCCGACGTCAGGCGAGCACGTGAGCTTAGGCGACCCGAGCAGCCTTCTGCTTGAGATGCTGAGCGTGCACCTGAGTCCACACGACTCCGTCGCGCAGCCCGCCGGGAGCGACCACGAGCTCATCAGCTCCCAAACGCTCACCCGCAGCCGCTAGCATCGTCGCACCAATGGCGAGAATGGCGCTGCGGGCTTCCGGAACTCCTAGCGCCACGAGCGCTTCGGGCGTGAACCCCGCGAGCATCGGCAGCGCCTGGTGCAGGGCCTGGGCACCGATCACTCCGCGCGCTCCCGGCCGTCGGTGACCGGTCATCAACGCATCAGGAGCGACGGTTTCCAGCAGCGCGACGAGATCGCGCGCGACGCCACAGGCGAGTACCGCTTGCTTGACTCTCGGCAACCGATGTTCACCCATCTCGAGCTGCAATGCAGCATCGACGTCCGCTCCGATAGCGGTCAGCGCCAGTGCGTCCAGCTTGGGACAGCTGTCGAGGTAGTGGAGCATGCCTCGCTGGACGCTCCACACCGCGTCGAGATCGCAGAAGCCGTGTTCATCGGCGGTGCCGAGAGCTACTTCCAAAGAGCCACCCCCGAGATCGATCACGGCCTCGTGAGCTTGGGTGCTGGGGCCCATGCTGCCCAACGCTCCTCGGAAGGCGAGATCGCCTTCTTCCTTCCCCGTCAAAATGCGAGCGTCGATGCCGAGTTCCAACCACAACCGTTCGATGAATTCGAGACCGTTGTCGGCCTGGCGAATGGCGCCCGTGGCCACCGCGATGGGTCGGCCGTGACGGTGATCCGGCGCCACTTCCGCCTGCAACTCAGCCACCAGCTTCAAGCCGGAACGAATGTCGGTCTCAGACAAGCTTCCTGATTTGGAGACTGAACTGGCAAACCGGGCGAAGCGTTTGCTTTGATGCAGGCGCTCGATGCGCCCCCCCGCATAGCGCGCGACGAGCCATTGAAACGAATTCGAACCCAGGTCGAGGACGTTGATGATCACCGGGTGACCATCGCATCTCGTGGTGGCACCGCCCGCACAGGCTCGTGACAAGGGGGTGACAAGCACAACAGCGGAGCGGACTCGAGGGCCCGGCGCCGCTGCCCGCTTGCCAATCGCCTGCCTTACGAGGCCGCTAACCCGGAAGACACGCTGCCGCTTGCCGCCCCCGAGCGCTTCAGTCGATGCACGGCGCTGAGCACCGCCTCGACGGACGCCGTGAGGATACTCTCGTGGCGCCCCACGCCGAACGTGGTGTGCCCGCTACTCGAGAGCTGGACGTAGGCCACGGCTTCCGCCTTGTTGCCCTTGCCGATACTGTGCTCGCTGTATTCGAGCACTTCAGCCTCCAGACCCATCTCCTTGTTCAACGCATCCATGAGGGCGTCGATGGGACCATTGCCTTCGCCAACGATGCGCTTGACCACGCCCCCGACGACGACGCTGGCACTGAGTACCCGCTGCTCACCGCGACTGGTGAGATCGACCCGCGGATCTGCCAACTTCATCTTGCGCTCCTTGAACAGATACTCCTGCTCGAAGGCAGCTAGGATCTCCTGAGAAGAAAGCTCCTTTTCTTGGCTGTCGGTTATCTTCTGAATCGCCTTGCTGAACTCGATCTGTAGGTTTCGAGGCAACACCAAGCCGTAATCCTTCTCGAGCACGTAGGCGACTCCCCCTTTGCCCGACTGACTATTGATGCGAATGACCGCCTCGTAAGAGCGTCCGATGTCACTCGGATCGATGGGCAAGTAAGGAACCTCCCAAAACTCATCCTCATTGGCTTCGCGTGCGGCCAAACCCTTCTTGATGGCGTCTTGATGGGAGCCGCTAAAAGCGGTGAACACGAGTTCGCCCGCGTACGGATGGCGCGGATGCACCGGCAGCCGGTTGCAGAACTCGAACGATTGCACGACTTCAGTGATATCCGTCAAATTCAACTCGGGATCGACGCCTTGAGTGAACATGTTCAAAGCTAAGGTGACGATATCGACGTTGCCGGTACGCTCGCCATTGCCGAAAAGCGTTCCCTCGACCCGGTCTGCACCTGCCATCAAAGCCAATTCGGCCGCCGCAACGCTGGTTCCCCGGTCGTTGTGGGGATGAACACTGAGCAAGTAGGCGGCGCGGTTGCTGACGTGACGAGCAAACCACTCGATTTGATCTGCGTAGATGTTGGGCGTCGACATCTCGACGGTCGCCGGAAGATTCAAGATCACCGGGTCGTCAGCGCTTGCTCCCCAAGCCTCCATCACTGCTTCACAGATGTCCTTGGCGAAGTCGAGCTCGGTACCGGTGAAGCTTTCGGGAGAGTATTCGAAGCGAACCTTGGTGTCCGTGTTGGCAGAAGCGCTCTTCAACAATTTCGTGCCTTCCACGGCGATGTCGATGATGCCTCGACGATCCCGATTGAACACGACGCGTCGTTGCAAGGTCGACGTGCTGTTGTACAGGTGAACGACGGCCTGCGGACAACCCTGCAGTGCTTCCAGCGTGCGCTCAATCAAGTGCGGCCTGGCCTGGGTCAGCACCTGTACCGTCACGTCCGCCGGGATGTGATTGCCAGTGATCAGCCAGCGCAAAAAGTCGAAGTCGGTCTGAGACGCGCTCGGGAAGCCAACCTCGATCTGCTTGAAGCCGACGCGCAAGAGCAGCTCGTACATGCGCCGTTTGCGTTCGTGTCCCATCGGCTCGACGAGCGCTTGGTTGCCGTCGCGCAAGTCCACGCTGCACCATTGCGGCGCGCGGGAAATGGTGGCATCGGGCCAGCGTCGATCCGGCAAGTCGACGCGCGGAAACGGGCGGTACTTGTGAGCGGGCATTGTGTTGGTCGGCATGGGGGCTCCTATAAGCGTGGGTTACGGGGTTGTTCCCGCCGTTTCAAGCCGGTTCACCAGGGTATTCGAGTGGTGTTCACCCCGCTTCGTCCTGAGCCGCCGTCACTACGGTCCCACAAGGGTCAGGTAAGAAGCGAGATCAGGCACAAAGCACAAAACCCCCTCCAGCGTGAAAAGGCGGGAGAGGGTCTGGATGGATGCAATGGACCGCACTCCCGCTAAATAAGCAGGAGAAGGCGGAGCCGGGCAGCGAAAGCTGGCATCATCGAAGAACCATAAGCCATTTGCCGTACGCGTGCAAGGAACGAAAGTTCGCCCTGCATCGAGCTCATGGTAGCGAACTCAACGGACTCAGTCTCTTTAACGCACCAGGGGCACTCGGACTTCGCAGGGGAACTCAATGGTCAAGCCCGCCACCTGCTCGCTCAGGATCTTGTCACAGGGTGTGCCCTGGATCACCACCGTGTAATCGTTGTCTTCAGACAACGTCCAGCCGTCGGCGCCCCCGAACGCCAAGTCTTCGTGGGTACCATCGGGATAGGAAACACGCACCGCCCCCTTGTCCGCTTGAGCGCGCACGACAGCCGTGTCCATCTCGTAGGAGCAGGTCAGCACGCTAGAGATCACTTCGGTCAGCTGCGCCTGCAAGGCCTCGACGTCGTCGGGCTGAAAGTACAGTTCATCGGCGTACATCATGCCATCGGCGCCATAGGTCGCGTCGGCGAAGTCGCGATACCGATTGATGTCGAAGTTGGTCGTATCGCCGCGGCCTTGCAACTCTTGACCGATGCACCAGGTGGGACCTGAGCCGCCTTCTGCGGGTGGCTGCACCTCCAGCCCTTGACCGGCGTGGGCCAGGTCGTTGAGGAACTTGGTCCCCACGTCTGCGCCCAAACCGATGACAAAAGTGGAGATCCCTTCGGCATATGCCGCCTGAGCCGCTCCGATGGCGGCATCTTGACCACACTGGGGGTCGAACACCTGGCACGTGTCGGGCTCACCGTCGGTGATCACGAGCAAGTACTTGGGGCCCTCGATCTCTACTTCCTTGAGTACCTCGATACCGGCCGTGATGGCCTCGTAGGTGGGGGTCTCGCTCTTGGCCGGTGGCAACGCCTCCGCGCTCGACGGCAGCTCGGCCAACAGCTGGGCAAAGTCGGCCTGGCCAGGTACGAGCGTTCCGATTTGCGGCATCTCCGGGCACACGCCCGCGTTGTAGCCCGTGTACGTCGACAGTCCGAAAACGACCTCCGACGCCAGAGGTTCTAGCCCGGCAACCGCCACCCGCACGGCTTCCCAGCGATCGGGGTAGTCGCCGAACGGCGGACTCGCGCCATTCGGCAAGTTAGACGCAAACATGCTGGTCGAGCGATCGACCAACATCAGCACGGTCGGCACCAGCTTTTCGAACTCGATGCCCTTGGCGTTGCACACCTCTCCGTCGACCAACTGCCCTTCCGGGGGCGGTGTCTGAGGGCCTTCACCAATGATGGGTGTAGTGGGGTCGTCACCGATGATAGGCGTATCCTCAGGCGGCGCTGGGTTTACGCTCGGCTGATTAACGGTGCCCGGATCGATTGGCGCGACACCGCCCGGAGCAACCCCCCCAGGGGCGACGGCTTCTGGGTTTACAGCGACGGGTAAGTTCCCGGGCCCCGGAACTTCGCTGCCGGGCGAGGTTGCGTTGCTGTTCGGCGTTTGGTTGCCCGTACCTTGGTTGCCACCCGTGGGCGCTCCCGCGCTACAAGCCACGACTCCAATCGCAACGAGTGGAGCCACGAGCGCGCGAGACAGTCCGTGGTTCAAGCGCAGTGCCTGGTGCGGCAATGCTGGAGGCTGCGCTTGGGGCCGAGACGTGCTGCTGCGGTGAGTAAAACGCCGAAAACCGAGGTGATACGAGGGCATTACGGCATCGAGTATACGAGGCAAGGGCGGAAATACCAGGCGCTCGACCAACGCCACAGCACCGCTCCCTACGGCGAGCGATCCGGCTCAACGCGCTGCGTGCCCGCACCTCGTCGCTGCGTGACAGATCTTTGCGTGTGCATTCAGCCAGTAGCAAAACTTTTCACGCCGTGGCGCCGAAAGAAGGCGCTGTAGTCCGGCACGAGTGACCGCGCGCGCCTCGCGCTCGAAGCTTTCAGTGCGGGTGACAGCTTCTAGAGTGGGGCTGCTGGCGGCTCATTAAATGGTCGATGTCCTGTCATCGGCCCCCCAAAAGTGCTAACAGCGCGACGCCGCGTCCTATGCACGTTTGGAAGCGAGCGCGGACGGCGACGCTCAATTTGATGAGGTACCAGTGAGTCAAAAGATAGCTTTCCCGGTCCCCTTGCTGAAGCTGCTCTGCTTGGGTGGCCTCATGGTATCCAGTACTACCGCTTGGGCCGGACCCAGCGACGCCGAAGCCAAGAAGCTCGCCGAGCAGGCGATCTACGAGGACTACTTGAACCTTCAGTTCGACGCTGCCATCGAGAAACTCAAGCAGGCGGCCACTCTGTGTGAGACGGGGTGCGGCCAGAGCATCAAGGCTATGGTGCTGCGGGACCTGGGCGTCGTGTACTTCGCTGGCATGGAGGATCCCGCGACGGCGCAGGATTACTTCAAGCAAGCCATTCAAGCTGATCCGTTCATCCGCCTGGACGAAGACCTGTCGAGCGACGAGATCAAGGCCGCGTTCGACGAAGCAAAAGCCGCCGTCGGTGCTCCGACGTCTGCCGATCTGGGTGGGACGACGCCAGAACCCGCCGCAGCCGTGGAGCCCGAAAGCGCCGTTTCCGGTGAGCATGAGCCGCCGAAGGAACAGGCGGTGGATACCCCAGTGCCCATCTTCCTGCGCACCAGCGGCGAAGGCGTCGACGGCGTGAAGCTCATGTTCCGTGCGCCGGGTCAAGACAAGTTTCGGAGCATGGGTCTGCGCCCTTACAAGGGGGGTTGGGGCGGAGAGATCGACTGCGGTGCTGTAAGCAAACAGCCCGGTACCCTGGAGTACTATTTCGTGCTCTACGACGAGATGGGGCGTGAGTTCGAACGGGTTGGAGACGAGTTCGATACGTTCAGTGTGCCCATCAAGCAAACCATCAGCGGACGCGGGCCGTCCCTGCCGGATCAGAGTCCGCCCTCGAGCTGCCGGGAGTTGTCCGCGGCAGATTGCCCCCCCGGTTTCCCAGGCTGCGAGTCTTACGAAGGTGAAGAGTGGGCGCAACAAGAGGAAGAGGCCGTGGATGTGCCGTCCTTTTGGTTCACCTTGGGTGGCCAACTGGACTTTCTGATGATGGAGGCGACAGGGGGCGCCTGCTTCGCGGACAGCGGCTATGCCTGCTTCTACAGCGACGGCACCTATCGCGACCCAAACGCCCCTCTCATCAACCGTGACGGTGACGTCGTCTTCGATCCGGTCACGAACCAAGCGCTGCCCTCCAACGCTGGCGTGTCCATCGGTGGCCAGCAGCAAGGCGCCGGCACCCTTCCGAGCGGATTCGCCCTCGGCACCCAACGCATCATGCTTGGCGTCGATTACGCCGCGACGCCGGAGATCCTGGTCGGTGTTCGCCTAGGCTATGCATTGGGAGGTGCGCCTCAGAAACGCTCGCCCTTCTCCGGCGATGGCCAAGCGTTCGTGCCGATTCACGCCGAGGTCCGTGGTGCCTACTGGTTTACGGGCGCGCACCGCGGAACGGTACGTCCCTACGCGCAATTGGGGGCAGGGCTCGCCCAGGTCGACGCCGGAGCGACGGTCCACATCGTCGACACCCAGTTCATCCAGACCTGCTTCGATCTCGGCCAGACCACCTCCAATTGCCTCGAGCGCAAGCTGACGGCCTACCGGGTCACCGGTACCGCCTTCGCGTCGGCGGGCCTCGGAATGATGCTCGCCGTCGGTGACAACCACGGTTTCATGCTCGAAGGGCGCGGCATGCTCATGTTCCCCGTGTCTGGAACCGCGCTGGCGGCGGGCCTCGGTTACACCTTCGGGCTGTAACGTTCGGGCGGGCAGCGTCGGTAGGCGCGCCCTATTACCCGCGGCCCGGCGCGCCCGAGTGCCGCCATCGGCGGGCTCGGGCGTCACCCTGCGGTCAACGTTTGCTCACACCACGCAGTCGACGTTGACGGTCGTGCCAGCTTTGGCCCACGGCACCAGCGTACCATTGATGGCTTTGCCATCGACCGTTAGCTTGGCTTGGCCGCCGCTGCCCGAGTTCTTGACCTTGATGACGTACGTCGCACCGCGGCATTTGCGGGTGACGGTGAACTCGGGAACCTCGGCGGGCAAGCAGGGCTGCACGCACAGGCCGTCGAGCTCCGGGCGAACGCCGAGCAGGTAATTGGCAGCAGCCACGAAGTTCCAAGCCGCAGTGCCCGTGAGCCAGGCGTTCTTCGCCTCCCCGTGGTGCACAGCGTCCTTGCCGGCGATCATCTGGGAGTAGACGTAGGGTTCGGTGCGGTGCACCTCGCTGATGTCCTCGAGGTATGCGGGAGCTATCTTCTTGTAATACTCGAAGGCGCGCTCGGGACGGCCCACGACCGTTTCAGCGATCATGATCCAGGGATTGTTGTGGCAGAAGATGCCGGCGTTCTCTTTGTATCCGGGCGGGTACGAGGAGATCTC
>CAZNZA010000006.1:10127-34918 GCA_964577325.1 uncultured Polyangiaceae bacterium | reverse complement strand
TGTGGCAGAAGATGCCGGCGTTCTCTTTGTATCCGGGCGGGTACGAGGAGATCTCACCAAGCTCGACGTGATACTTGGTGTACGCGGGGTTGACCAAGACGATGCCGTACTTGGTATCCAACCGCTCCTTGACGGCATCGAGGGCTTGAATGGCTTGGCCCGTATCCTTACCGATACCGGCCATCACGCAGTAGCCCTGGGGCTCGATGAAGATCTTGCCCTCATCACACTCGTTGCTGCCCACCTTGTTGCCGAAGAAGTCGTAGGCGCGCAAGAACCACTGGCCGTCCCACCCATGTTCGAGCACGGTTTCCGCCATTTTGGCCGTGGCCTCGCGAGCCCGTTTACCCTCGGCCGTGTCGCCGCGCTTCTCGACGAGCTCGGCGTACATCGGGCCGATGTGACAGAACATGCCAGCAATGAAGATCGACTCCGCGGTGCGTCCTTCGCGATTGCCCGTCGTTTGATACGACTCGTCGGGCGTTTCGCTGAAGCAATTCAAGTTCAAGCAATCGTTCCAGTCCGCTCTACCGATCAGCGGTAGCTCGTGCGGTCCCAGATTGTTCAACACGTGGTCGAACGAGCGCTTGAGATGCTCGAGCAGCGACGCTTGATTGTTCGGATCGTTGTCGAACGGCACTTGCTCGTCGAGGATCGAAAAATCGCCGGTCTCTTTGATGTATGCGGATACGCCCAGGATCAACCACAGCGGGTCGTCGTTGAAGCCGCTGCCGATGTCGTTGTTACCGCGCTTCGTCAACGGCTGGTACTGGTGGTAAGCGCTGCCGTCGGGGAACTGAGTGGACGCGATGTCGATGATGCGCTCGCGGGCACGTTCCGGGATCTGATGGACGAAGCCGAGCAGATCTTGGTTCGAGTCCCGGAAGCCCATGCCTCGCCCGATACCGGTCTCGAAGTACGATGCACTGCGAGACATGTTGAACGTGACCATGCACTGGTAGGGGTTCCAGATGTTGACCATGCGGTTGAGCTTCTCGTCCGGAGACTCGACCTTGTACACCCCGAGCAAGCCGTCCCAGTACTCACGCAGCTTGGCGAAGGCTTTCTGCACTTTCGCGTCGCTATCGAAGTTCGCGATCATGGCGTGGGCGCGCTTCTTGTTGATGACGCCCGGGGCCTCGAACTTTTCCGCCACGGGGTTCTCGATGTAGCCCAACACGAAAGAGAACGTCTTCGACTCTCCAGGTGCTAAACGCACCTCGAGGCAATGGGACGCCACTGGCGCCCAGCCGCTGGCGACGGTGTTCTTCGGCTGCCCTGCCTTGGGCACGTCCGGATCGCCGTAACCGTTGTAAAGGCCGACGAAGCTTTCGCGATCGGTGTCGAAGCCAGCCACGGGTGCATTGACGTGGTAGAAGGCAAAGTGGTCGCGCCGTTCGCGATACTCCGTCTTGTGGTAGATGGTGCTGGCGTCGACCTCGACCTCACCCGTGCTCAAATTGCGCTGCAAGTTGGTCGCGTCGTCGTGAGCGTTCCACAAGCAGAACTCGACGAAGCTGAAGAGCTTCAGCGTACGCGCGGCGTCGCTTTCGTTCGTCAGTGTGACGTGATGGATTTCGCAGTTGGCGTCGACCGGCACGAAGAACAAGGCGCTGGCTTTGACGCCGCGGCGCGAGCTCGTGATGCGCGTGTACCCCATGCCGTGCCGACACTCGAAGCTATCGAGCTCCGCCTTGACCGGCATGTACGAGGGCGACCACAAGTCGCCCCCATCATTGATGTAGAAGTAGCGACCCCCTGCGTCCGTCGGCACGTTGTTGTACCGGAAGCGCAACAACCTGCGCAGCCGCGCATCCCGGTAGAAGCAGTAGCCTGCAGCTTGATGGGAGATGATCCCAAAAAACTTCTCGGCGCCCAGATAGTTGATCCACGGGTAAGGTGTCTTCGGCGTGGTGATGACGTACTCACGGTTGTCATCGTCAAAGTGACCAAAGCGCATATTTGTCTCCTCGTCGTTCCCCGCGTCTGGCTGGGAAGGAACCGTCGCTATCTCTTACTTGTTGCTTTTTTCAGCCAGAAAGCCGCTTACCCAAGCGAAGGGTGCGTTCCAGTTGATGGTGATTTCGTTGGCCGACCAGGCCTCGATATGGTCGATGAAGCACTTCTGAGGTTTGCACCCCTTCAAGCCCGCGGCCTTCACGTACGGATCCTGCAGTCCCGAGTTGGGTCCCCCCGAAACGACACCTGGAGGCGCTGAAGGATATTTGTCGTTGGCCTGCTTCGCCCAAAAGCGATGGTGCGGGTTCTGCAACGGTCGTTCGCCATATCCGGTGACATAGGATTGCCCCATGGCGTTGCGGCCGAGCAGGTAGTCCATGCCTTCGACCACGCCGTCGAGATATTTCGCGTCCGAGGTGAAGTCATGAGCTAGCGCCAGCACGAGCATGTTGTTGATGACGAAGGAGTTGGAGCCCCAGGGGTACTCGGCGCTCTTGGCTTTGAAGGGCGTTCGGTATCCTGTTGCCGCAATGTTGTCGAGGTATTTGTCAGCCGCCTGGATGAGCCGTGCCCGCTGCGCGTCGCGCTCGGCCTTGCTCAGGGTGCTGGGCACGACAGCCAGGGAAATGGCTCCCAGGGCATCCGTATCTGCCCAGTTCATCAACGACTCTTCGCCGCTGTCGTTCTTGAGCTTCTTGTGGTGCTCGTTGGCTGCCAGGGCGTCGCGATACGCCTTCTTACCCGTGGTGACGAACAGCTCGGCAGCTGCCCAGTAGAATTCGTCCGCCACGTAGGCATCGTCGTACGGTCCACCGCCATCGGCGGAGTCCTTCTGCGGAGCGAACAACTTGGGGTTCTTTTCCGCAGCCGCCCAGGCGCGCTCGGCAGCCGTCAAGCAGCGTTTCGCAAACTTGGCGTCGATGCCTTTCCAAATGCGGGCGCATTGCGCCGCGGTCGCAGCAGTGTTCAAGGTGGCGGCGGTGCTGGGCGGACGCAAGTAGCGCTTGGCCGTGGCTTCGTGGGGAGCAAGCCCCAACGCCGTCCAGGCAGAGTCGTGCATCTTATGGTGAACCATGCCGGCCAGCGGCTGCCCCTCCGGCACCTGCATGGAAAGCATGAACTCCATCTGCCAGCGCGCCTCGTCGAGGATATCGGGCACGCCATTGCCGCTCTCGGGGATGTTCAGCTTCTTATCGCCGAGCGCCTGAACGTCTCCCTTGAGGTGCTTGGCCCGCTCGTACTGATTGAACATCGTCCACAGTGAGATGCCGCCGTTGACGACGTACTTCCCGTGGTCGCCAGCATCGTACCACCCGCCGCTGACATCCAGCGTGTAGTCGCAGCTCGACCCCTTAGGCCAACCAGCTTTCACGAGCGTCTCTTCGGGCGCGCAAGTGACCTTGTCCTCGGGGTGCCCCGCCGGTCGCGCCCAACGTTCCTCACGCGCGTAGGGCATCTCCAACGCGATGCCGGAACGGTTGTGATAGAAGTAGGCCAGCGCGTCGTAACGGAGGGCGTCGTAGATGTCCTCGCTTATCTCGAAAGGATCGCTCTTATCGTTGCCTACCTTTAGCGTGAAGCCCTTGCCGGGCTTCTGATAGGAGCTGAAATCCACCCAGTGGACATGGTCGCCCGACGCTTGGTCGTCCCCCTTCACGGTCGTCTCGCCGCTAGCTACGACGGCGCCCGCCGCATCGAGCAGCTCCCAGTTCAAAGGCTCGGTTGCAGCGTTGACCACGGTGGCTAGCTTCGCACGCTTGGGCAGGTAGCCTTGCTGGTTTACACGCACGGCAGGGGCGGCGACTTCATCGGCTGCGGGTGGCGGCGTGTACTGCACGTCGGTGAGATAGATGTCGTCGACGCAAACGGTGAACGGAGTCTTGGCGCGTGCCAATCCGCCGCCCAAATGCATGGCGAACTCCGCTGTCGGGTCATCTTCGCCCTTGGCCTTGAAAGTCGCCTGGTAGACCTGGGGCACGGTGGTCAGAGTGATGATCTGCCCGAACGATTCTTCGTAGGGAGGCCCGGACATGCCGACCTTGGGATAAGCCTTCGTCTCCGCGGTGGCCCAGGCGCGGAATTGGATCGAATACTCGTGACCCTGCTGAAGGGTCATCTCGCGGTGTCGGAACTGCACGTCCCAACGGTTCGTACCGTGATGCTCGATGTCGAGACAGTAGGCGCCATCTTTGACAGACGCTTCACCCACGGCGGGTGAACTGAACACGGCCATCCACGGCAGGCTCTTGCCGTCATCGAACGTCGACGCCTTGAACAGGTTGCCGCCCGGCGGAGGCGGGACGACACCGGCCGCCACAGGAGCCGCAGCCTCAGTCGCGGGGGCCGATTGCTTGCCGCAACCCAAGGTTAACCCGAGCGCGCAGAACGCGACGGCAACCAACGTGTGCCGGCAAAAGCCCGCTCGAACAACGTCGGGCGCCGAATGGGCGGGTGGTACGACTCTTTCAGTTTGCATGCGCCTGTCCTTCCTCATCATCGAGCTTGTCTTGATATCGGGATGTGACTCAACCGTCACCTCCCTCGGAGGGCGAGCGACGTCGCCCAACGAACGGCGACGTCATGCCCTCTCCTAGCTGTGGCGGGCAGCAACTGCACGGGGCCGGCCTGACGCGGCTCCGGTGTGACACTGCTCTGTACGATACTGCGCCTGTACGACACTGCGGCAGCGTAACCTGCGCGGGCGTGCCACTGCATCGCCGTGCCACTGCATCGCATGCCCCTGCACCGCCATGCTAGGCCAATCCTGTTTTACTTGCTGCCCCCACTGCAACCGGTAAACGCGACGTCATCGACCCAAACATCGAAAGCGCCGGGCTCCTTTACCTGGAACTGCACAGCGAAGATCTTATCGGCGGCCACCGAGCTCGGGCGCGGTGAACCCCAGCCGGGCTCTTGCTTCAGTTTGTCGAAGGGGATGGTGAACTGCTGCCACTCTTCGCTCAGCCTTATCTCGAGACCGAAGTCGTTGTAGCAAGCCGTGCACTGCCCGCCATCCGGATCCGTGTTCGCGTCCGGCACCTTGAAGCGCACCTTGCGCGTCGTTCCCGGACCACGCTTGGCGTAGAAGGACACGCCCTGGTAGCGCGTGGCATCGTAGGTGTCCTTTGGATCGGTGAGATTCATACCCATGCCGGCGTAAACGATCTGACCACTCGCCACCGTGCCGCTCATGCGCAGAGCGTTCTTGGAGCCGTTGACCCCACCGGCCGTGGTTTCGAACACGCCGCCGTCCGAACCGGCCTTGGGTGTGACGGTCGTGCCTTCGGGATCGATGAAGGTGTAGATGTACCCACTGCGCCCATCCTGAACCATGACTTGGTTGTTGGCGTCCTCGGCGTCCTCGATCACGGCTTCTGGTCCGCAGGGCGCGCCTTCGTCCGTGTTGGCCATCTCGGGGGAATTGATGGACGGCCCACACGCCGAGGCGAGGACGCCGACAAGGCCAGTGAGAGACATAAAAAAGGAACGATTCATTCTTTACTCCGGGTAGTGATGCCCGCTGCTCGCCAATCGGCGACCAACAAACGTGGTGAAACGGTGACTTGCACTAGAGACGCTCAACATCCCGTAGCGAGAGCAGGGTATCGACCCCAATCCCATTGGTAGTGCGTGGACCTGCCGCTGGCGGCGAGACAGCGTGGCTCGCAACGAACCGGCCGCGGGACGACGGGTGCCGCGAGACGGGAGAGAGAGATGACGAGCATGCAACGTGATCACCGGATCGAATCGAGGCGCTCCGTATATCTGCTCGAAGCCACTGCTCGCAAGCCTTCAAACCCAACCCGCGTCGGTCGCAGGCTGGTTTGAAGGCGATGGCACGGGTACAGTTCGGCCGCAAACTTCGCCTCGAATCGTCGCCTCACCACCAGATGTCGGCGCTGATGTAGAAGACGTCCTCGTGGGGCGCCTGCCAGCCCTGATCGGGGAACTGACCGCGCTCGGAATCGACATCGATCGGACCGCCGCGCTGCTCCTTCGTGGCCGTCGTGCCGGGGCGGCTGCCAAAGCCGTCGGGAGCCACGGTGGCACCTGGAGGCTGCACGCAGGGCCGCAGGGAGGAAGGATTCTGGGGCGAATAGCCCTCGCACTCGCGCTGAGCGTAGAAGTACTTGGCGTACCCAATCGTGATCTCTTCGTGCGTGGCGAAGTCGCTGCGGAAAACGAGCCGTGGTGCCAGCACCGTGAAGCTCTGCTCAGGCACGTTCGAGCGCGGCTGCAGGCGATCGAAGCGGAAGCCGACGCCAAACCAGCTCAACGGACCCCAAAGCAAGTCGGCGCCGTACTTCAGTTTCGTGACACCCGAGAGGTTGGGATCGTCTTCGCTATTGACGTAGTTGAACATGGCAAAGCTCTGCAGATCGAGCTGCTGGGGCAAGTCGATGAGGCTCGCAATGCTGAGATCCCATTGGAAGGACAGCGTCGAGACACTGCCGTCGCCGTCGGCGATCATGGGGTTATCCCAGTTTATGCGTTCGTTGAGGTACTGGTGGGTGATGCCGCTCTTGAAGAAGCCACCGCCGTAGGCGTGGATGACTTCGATGACGGGCGCCACGGTCACTGCCTTGTCAGCGATGATGTGGGAGCCGCCGATGAACAGGCGCCCGGCCATGGCGGTGTTGAGCACGATGTCAGCGCCGATCACCTGCAAGCTGCCGTCGGGAGTATCTGCTCGGTACTGCCCCGTGCCGTTCGCCGTCGGAATGTTGACCAGAATCGTCTCGTGCTTGCACGCCCCGACGGGTGCAGAGGCGAACGTAGCCAAGAGCTGCGGCGTGTTGTTGGCGAGAACTTCCTCGCGCTCGCTCGAACACTCGTGGTCTTGCTCCTGAGTCCACGCGTGCATGTAATGCAGGCCCACGGACAAGAATTGATCCCAGGTGAAGCCCGCATGAGCGCGCGCCAGGAGTGTGAACTTGGTGTTATGAAAGGGCGACGGATTGGGCTGCTTGGTGCCGAAGCCCTCCTCGAAGAACCAAACGAAATCGTCGTAGTCGTACTCCAAACGCACCGACTCGCCCACCATGTGGGAGCGACCGATCACGTACGTTTCGTACGCCCCTGCGTCGTACTGGCCGGCGCCACCGTAGCGTCCCCAGAAGCTACCCACTTTCGCTATCATGCGCAGATCTTCGACGATGTCGCTCAAGTCAGGCGTCAGTTCCACCCAACCCAAGGTGATGCCAGATTG
Organism: uncultured Polyangiaceae bacterium; assembly: GCA_964577325.1. Lineage (GTDB taxonomy): Bacteria > Myxococcota_A > Polyangia > Polyangiales > Polyangiaceae > SZUA-265. Next base: position 27,750 of record CAZNZA010000006.1, on the reverse strand, counting down.
AGACTCGGGATCGATCCACGCGGAGTCCGAAAAGCGGAAGGCTTGGATCGACACCACGCCGCGCGCCCAATTGTTGCCGTAGCTGAAAAAGAGCTCAGCCGTGGAGCGCGGCGCGCTCTGGGTATACTGCCAATCCAGGTACTGGTCGGTGGGAATACGCGGGGTGCTCAGGGTCGTTACCGCTTGACCTTGCTTGGCGTTTTCGCGTTCACCGATGCCGATGCGCATGGGAGCGCGCATGTAGCCGTGAAAGCCGAACTTCCACTCATCCTCGGCGGCCACGGTGGGTCCGGCCACACTAGCACCGCCCCCACTCATGACGGTGACTTGCGGGCCACCTTGGGGACCCGTTGGTTTGCCAGCGTCGCCCATCTGCACGATGCCGGCGCCGCCTCCCATCGACACGGTGCCGCTGGCACTCGCGCCGCCCGTGGGCGCCGAAGCAGCCACGTTGGCTTCGTCGGGAGCGGGGTTGGGCACCGATCCTTCAGCGACGTCTTCAACGTCTGTCGAAGCCTCCGCCTCAGCAGTTGCCGCGCTACTCTCCTCGGCTTCCACCGCGGCGGCCGCCGTGGCGCTCGGCGAGTCTAGCCCTGGATCGTCGGCAGGGTCGGCCTGACCCCAAGCGGTCGCGGAGACGGTGAGAAGGAGCGGACCAACAAGGATAAGTGAGGGACTGAGCGTACGCATGCTATGGGTTTTCTTCCTCTGATTTCGAACTCCGCCGGGAGCCAAAGAACAGGCACCTTGGGCGCCAAGCGCCGGGTCAAAAAGCGGCGCGAGTCAAACACGAACCCGCGCGCCAACCAACTCAAAACGTCACAGACGCCAGGCTCGACCAAACCGGTTCACGCGCGGAGCGTCCCAGGGGGGTTCAGCGGCGACGGTTGCGGATCGCACCGATCGCGGCTGCTCTCCTCCCACGGCAAGCCTGGTCCGGAAAACTCCGTCGCTAGTTCAACCAACGCATGAGCGCACCCTTGTGACGATGCGGCTTAAGCGTGTATACCATCAGAGCCGTGCGATAAGCTGCGGCGGTATCACTTGTACACCCGTTCCAGCGCTCGTATCTTTCTGGGGTTGGCGTCGTTGCACCGCTCGAGTGCAGCGGACGCATCGTCGAAGTCGCTGGCGTCATCGAACGGGTCTTCGATCAACCTTCATTCCCATCCGCCACGCGCCTATCCACTGCGCCTTCCTATGGCCGCCTTTCGAAAGCCGACACGACCCATGATCCGACCTCTCCTTACCTTGCCCCTGGTATCCCTTCTTGCGCTCGCCGCGTGTGGCACCGACCCGCTTTTGGAATCGCCGGTGCGCGACATTCCCGGTGTCATCTTGCTCGACACCGGCGAAGAGGGCGAAGGCCAAGTTCCGCTCACCGATCCCGCGCCGCCGGCAGGCTTCAACTCGTATGGGTTTTGGTACACGTATCACGATGTGAAAACTTGTCGAGGTGACGAAGAGACCGTCGAGGATATGGGGGAGACGGTGGTCCCCGACCAAGGCGCCAACTTCACGGTCACGCCCTACGCGAGTGTGCCTGAAGTGAACCCACCGCCAGAAACGCTGCCCAACGCGCCGAACAATGCCAACGCGTTGCGCATTTCTGGCAGCGCCCACACTTACTTTGGCGCTGGGTTAGGCTTCAAGCTGGATGCGGCTTTTGCAGGCGCTGCGCCCGGAGTCGATTTCCAAGCGGCTGGCATCGTGGGCGTCCGTTTCTGGGCAACGACACCGCTTGGCACTGCGACAGCGCCCGTCAGCTACATGGTCAAGATGCAGGACCGGTACTCGACGCCCGAGGCAGGGCTGTGCACGGAACGCCTACCTTACCCTGGCTGCCAAGGACCGGAAAGGTGCCAGAACGCCGCCGTGGCTACCGTTCCCGTCACCAACGAATGGCGCTTGTACGAGGTCTACTTCATGGCCACCGTCGCAGATGAGGCGACGACGCCCGAGCTGGAAATCGGTCCGATGGAGCGTGGAGATTGGGGCGGTATTTTGGCCAACGACGACACGACGGTCATCGGTCCCGACCTTCCGCCTGTCCCGTCGGCAGTGTACCAGCTGCAGTTTCAGACATCGGACGGCTCACTGCCCTTCGATCTTTGGGTCGACAACTTCGGCTTCATCATCGGCGGCAGTGAAGCGGACAACAGCGCCGCTGCGGCCGCACTTTGATTGCCCGTCAGTAGTTCCAAGGGATTTACGGCAATGCAGGCGGCTCTCTCGGACCGCCTGCACGTCATTTTCCTACGCCACATCGGTCCTTCGCGACGTAGTCCCCAAGCCTCCGCAAGCCCCGGATCTCGGCGACCGCGCTGTTGTCCCCAATTGCACGGCGCGAACCCAGGTTGTACGCGCTAATTGCTGCCAGACGGGATCGTTTCACACGCCTACCTGCTCGAACGCCTGATCCACCTCGTGGTTCGCGCTCCTTGCCGTCGGTTGCGCACAAACCACTGGAGTCATGCATCTGGGGTGAAGTAGGGTGTCTTCCAATACCATGAGCGACGAGAGCAACAACCAGAAGGCTCTTGCGGGTAGCGACGAGCGGTCTGCCACGAGCACCCCGACTTCTCCGGCCGCCCCGCGTGCCGGCCGCATCAGTGCACCGCTGCCCCCGCCGCGGACGATGCCGTTCAGTCCTGGTATTCCATCCCCGAGTCCGGCCGCCCGTGTTTCCGCGCGGCCGCCACCTCCGTCGCGCACCGGTGGGTCTTTGCGGCCACCGTCGAGCGCGCGCCCGCTGCCGCCCCCTTCGCGAGCATCCCTGCCGCCCCCTTCGCGAGCATCCCTGCCGGCGACGCAAACCCCCGTGTCTGCACCGGCCCCCGCCGAGCCCTCGGAGTTGAGCGCCACGTCGTTTGATTCGGTCGGATCCTCGCCGGCTCCCTCTGCCCCGGCTCACAGTTCCCTTTCCGCAGCGTCCGCTCCTCCGCCGCCAGCGGGTTCGGCACCAGGCGCGTTCGCTCCGCCGAGTGCAGCGCCGAGTTCGCCGTATCAGTCAGCGCCCGTGGCTGCAGCGCCGAGCGCGCCCTACGCATCAACGCCCGGTGTCGCGTCAGCACCCAGTGCCGCGTCAGCACCCGGTGTCGCGTCAGCGCCCAGTGTCGCGTCACCGCCCAGCGTTACGTCAGCGCCCAGTGTTACGTCAGCACCGCCATTTCAGTCGTCGCCGGCATCCGCTCCGAGCGCACCCTACGCGTCGTCGGGCAGCGTGCACTCGACGCCAGCAGCTCCCGATCTCGACCGCTTGTTCGCTTCCGACGACGAGCCCGAGAGCCAGGATGGCGCCATGCTTTCGGCCGGCAAGGTGTTGAGCCAGCCCGTCGATCGCAAGAGCACCGACCCGAGCTCCGACTTCGAAGACGATGATGAAGACGAGGAGACTCGCGTGCTCGATACCCGGGAGCTGGGTTTCGCCCGCGAGTCGCGCCGCGTCGACCCATCGCTCAAGTCAGCGTTGCGTAGCTCGTTCGTGCCCCCGCCCCCGACGCCCCTCGGGTCGCGTCCGAGCACGTTGGGTCCCGGCTCGCGTCTGTCCGCACCGCCTCCCATGAGCGTGCCCTCGGTGCGCGCTCCGGCCGCGATGCCTCCGCCTTCGGGCCCGCCGTCTGCGTTTCCTCCCGGCTCGCGGCGCCCCCCCCTGCCCCCGGCCGCCCCCGCGCCATCGGGCGCCCCACCCGCCGTGTCGGTGCCGCCTGCCCTGAGTGCTCCCGCCATCAGCGCACCGCCGCCCGTCGTATCGGCCTCTCACGCCCCGGCGTCAGCCACGACACCGCGCTCTCGGGTTCCCGTTTACGCCTTGCTGGCCGCGGTGCTAGCAGCCGTCGGGACCTGGCTCTTGTTCACCGGCAAAGGTGACCTGCTGATCACGGTCGCTGGGGCAGACAATGCTCCCGTGTCAGGGGTACAGGTTTACGTTGATGGCACGCTGCGCTGCAGCAACACGCCCTGCAAGGTCGAAGGGTTGAAGGCGGGCTCCTACACCGTCCGCGCCGAAGCCCCGGGCCACGTCGCCAGTGCCGACCAAGCGGTGAACGTCGAAGGAGGAGCTTCAGCCGCTCATCATGTGCAGCTCAAACCGGAGCGCACTCAACCGCAGTTGACGATCACGGCACAAGGCGCAGGTTTACGCGTGCTGGTCGATGGCAAGGACCGCGGAGCACCGCCCGTCGAACTCTCCACTTTGGCGCCAGGTGAACACACCATCCGTGTCGAAGGCGCGGGCTACGAGGCCGTCGAGCAGACCATCGTCGTGCAGGAGGGCGTGGCTCAGGTCGTTGGACCGCTCAGCCCCAAGCTGCTCAAGGGCTCGCTGCGGCTCGCTCTGGGCGAGAACGCCGACGGGGCATCCGTCTTCGTCAACGGCAAGTCGGTGCGCTCGTTTCCGGCCACTTTGGAGCTCGACGCTCAGGCTTCGCACAGGGTCCTGGTGCGCAAAGCCGGCTATGCGGACCTCGAGCAAACGGTGTCCTTCAGTGATGAACAGCCGCGCATCGATCTAGACATCAGTTTGACGCGTACCGAAGACGGAGAGAGTGCCAACGTGGCCTCGCCACCAACACCGCGCGCAGAGCCGCCCGCGGCGCGTCCGGCCGGTGCCACCGAAGAGGCTAAAGCCGAAGCTCCCACAAGCGACGCCAAGAGCGCTACGGACGACAAGCCCGCCTTCTTGAATGCGATGAAGGGAACGTCCCCGCCCAAGAAAGAAGCCCCTGCGCCGGCGACCGAACCCAAGACAGCCTCGGCCAAGGCGGCATCGGGCACGGGCACGCTCAACATCAATTCCGTACCCCCGACCACGGTGCTTTTGAACGGACGTCCCCTCGGCAAGACCCCAAAGGCGGGGATCAGTGTCCCCGCGGGCAGCCACACCATCACGTTCATTCACACGGACAAAGGGCGCAAGACGGTCAAGGTCAGCGTGGAGGGCGGAGGCAGCAAGACCGTGTCGGTGCGCCTGTAAGCCTTTGCCCTTGGAATGGAAACGAGGGCGTGGCGTCGCCCCACCCCCAGTGCAGATGGGCGTAGACCGCCGCTGTGTATCGCCCGTGTATTCGTTCGAGCGCAATGCGTCGGTGTCTTCTTGCGCGCCCCGCGAGGTTCTAGTTTCCGACTTGCGCATTTGTGGTTAAGGTCCGCGCCGTAAACTGGCTCCTATGCGAGAGATGACAGCGAAGATCGACCTATGAAATTCCCGAAGCGCACGAAGATTGTGGCCACTCTCGGCCCCGCTACCTCGAACGAAAAGATGATACTCGAGCTGGCCAAGGCCGGCGTCGACGTCTTCCGCCTGAACTGCTCTCATGCCGATCACGCGGGTCTGACCAAGAACACGAAGTTGATCCGCAAGATCTCCAAGGACCTTGGCAAGCCGATCGGCATTCTGGCGGACCTTCAGGGGCCCAAAATCCGCGTCGGCGCCCTGTCGGCACCGATCGAAATCAAGCGCGGGCAGAGCATCATCATTTCGACCGAACCGGGCCTGGTGGGTAAACCCCCCGTCGGCGACGAAACACCCCGCGTGGGCACCGGGTACGCGGGCTTGGCCAAAGACGTCAAGGCGGGCGAATCGATCCTCCTGGATGACGGTAACCTCGAACTCAAAGTGGAGTCCGTCAAAGGTACCGAGGTGTGTTGTAAGGTCGTGCACGGCGGACTGCTCAAGCAGTTCAAAGGCATCAACCTTCCCGGCTCGAAAGTGTCCGCTGAAGCCCTCACTGAGAAGGACCGCGCCGATCTCGAGCATGTGATCGGTCTGAATGTCGACTTCATCGCGTTGTCCTTCGTGCGCAGTGCCGATGAAGTGATAGCCCTGACCCAGCACTTGGAAAAGGCGGGCAGCCAAGCCAAGGTGATTAGCAAGCTCGAACGCCCAGAAGTGGTGAAGAACTTGGATTCGATCATCGAAGCCTCCTACGGCGTGATGGTCGCCCGCGGAGACATGGGGGTCGAGCTTGGTCCGGAGTTGGTCCCGGGGCTGCAGAAGCGCATCATCAGCAAGTGCGTGAAGGCTTGTAAACCGGTGATCACGGCCACCCAGATGCTCGAGAGCATGATGGAAAACCCCCGCCCCACCCGCGCTGAGGCGTCTGATGTGGCAAACGCCATCTACGACGGGACCAGTGCCGTCATGCTGTCTGGCGAGACAGCCGCCGGGAAGTTTCCGGTACGCACGGTGCAGATCATGAGCACCATCATTCGTCAGACGGAGCAAGATCTGTTCTCCGAGTGGAACTATTCCCCGAATACGCGCCAGCGCGGCGCCGAAGCGGTCTCGGTGCCCCGGGCCACCGTACATGCCGCCGCACGAGGGGCGATCGAGGCGGACGCGAAGCTCATCGCTATTTTTACGGAAAGCGGTTTCACTGCACGCTATCTGGCTTCGGAACGGCTTCCGATCCCCACCGTGGCGTTCACTCCGAGCAAGGCAACGGTCGACCGCCTGTCTATGGCGTTCGGCATCGTGCCGCGCCTGGTGAAGAACACCAAGACGAGCCTTCAGCAGACCCTGGAAGGGGAGAAGATCCTCCTCGAAGAAGGCTTGGCCAAGAAAGGCGACCGCATCGTGATGATCTTCGGCTCCACGCGCGCTTCTGGCTTCACCAACATCGTGAACTTCCGCAATCTCGGCGAGAGCCTGTAGCCACACCTGCTCGGCGGGCGACGGCTCCTCAATCGAGCAGCACGCTTGCTGGGCCCCCTGAGCGCGACGCTATCGCGCTCAGGGTAAACGGGCCCAGCTTGCGACTCAGCCGTGAGACTCGTGTTGTTTGCGCGCGACTCGAGCTTTGAGGATTTGGAAGTAGCGCCGGGCCACTCCCGCGCTCTCGGCCGCTCGCGTGACGTTGCCACCGTGCCGCTCGAGCATGCGCTCGACGTAGCGTCGCTCGAACTCGGCTACGACCTCTTGCCGCGCTTCACCCAGAGGAAGCTCGAGCGCCCGATCGAACACGTCGCGGTGGTCCCCCGACGCGGCGTATTGCGCTTGAGCGGCTTCCGGTCCATTGACCGTCGCAATGTGAGCGAGCTCTCCCAATGCCAGGTGACGCGCCAGCGTGTTGCGCAACTCCCTCACGTTGCCAGGCCACGGGTATTCCTCCCAGGCGCGCAACAGTTCCGGGGTGACGTTGCTCTCGTCACCCTGCAACTCGCGGCAGAAGTGACGCACGAGGAGCGGTAGGTCTCCGCGCCGCACGCGCAAAGGGGGCAATTCGATACGTGCCCCAGATAAGCGTCGCAGCAAGGCTTCGGAAAAGCGCCCGGCCTGGACCTCGCGGTCGAGATCACGACGAGTGGACGCGATCACTCTAACGTTGAGTCGGCGCAGGTGGTTACCTCCAACGGGACACACCTCTTGACGCTCAATCGCGCTCAAAACGCGGCCTTGCAGGGCAGGATCGAGATCCCCGACTTCGTCGATCAAGAGCGTCCCACCCGTCGCTTGCTCGAAAACCCCGGCGCGCGCTCCGTGTGCGGGCCCGAAAACTCCCGCCTCGTGCCCGAACAGTTCCAGTTCCAATAAGTTGGGCGGTACCGACGTGCAGTCGAGCACGACGAATGGCCCTTGCGCCCGCGGTCCCTCGATGTGGAGGGCCTCGGCCATCAATTCCTTGCCCGTGCCCGGCTCACCTTCGAGCAACACCGGAACATCGCTCTGAGCAATGCGCTCGCACGACGGATACAGCCGCCGCATTTCCGTACTGACACCCAACAAGTTGCCGAAGTGGGTACGGTGAGAGACCTGAACTTGTCCGCGCCGGTTCTCGAGGTCCACGCGAAATGTCGTGGAGCCGACGGTAATGACCTCCCCACCCTCGATGAAAGCTTCCGTCACGGCGATGCCGTTGACGCGCGTGCCGTTGGTGGAACCAAGATCCGTCACCCGAACGCGACGTCCGACAGGATCGAGGGCAACGTGGCGCCGAGAAACGGTGCGGTCGGACAAACGCAGGCCACACGCCTCTGCCGTTCCGACCAACACTCGATACGGTTGTGAACCGTCGAGAGCAAACACTTTCCCGGCGTCCTCGCCCGCCGTCACGGTGATGCGAAACGGCTCGGGGAGCGGGGAAGGGTCGAAACGATGTTGGAGGAGCGCCGTGACTTCGTCACGACTAAGGGGTCCGTAGTGATTGCCCGAGCTCATGGTTGCTCAGTCTCCGTGCATGCGCCCGTGGGCGCTAGTGAAAGCCGTACGAGCGAAACTTGCGCTCTGATGCTCGCCGAGGCTGATAGGTTGAGATGCGCGTTCGATCATATCGCGAAACGAGTGAGAGAACACACTTCAAGCACGAGCTCTCAGGCTTCGACCGCAGTGTGACGCAGAATAGTCCGGCTCACGAGTGGCCAATTCGAAACGATGCACCTGAGCAGATCGCAGTCAGCACCGAGTGTGGAGCGACCGCCTACATGCGTCCGAGCAAGCAGCTCAACCCAATTGAGTTCTGAGCCAGTCGATGAGCTCGGGATTACCGGGAACGATAGCCAGCCCATCAGGGGCTTTCCGCGCTTTCCACATCACAGACCAGCGCGCACTCTTCCAAGGCCCAATCTTGGAGTAGGCGCCCTGTTGCTCGATCTCGATGTAGTCACGCAACCCACTCGCAAAGATCTCGATCATGGCTTCGCCGGGGGCCTGCTTTTGCGGATTAACGAGCTCGAACTCCTTGAGCAAGACGTCGCGCCCTTGGAAGTGAGCCAGCCAGCCCTCTCCTCCATGCGCAAACAGTTTGCTGTCCTGAGCGATGCTGCCGCGATCGTACGCGAACCAGCAGGCACCGTCCTTCTCCAGTGCCGAGAGCGCCGGTGAAGGCGCGGGTTCGGTGCGCGGCTCCCCCAGCATGAACACGGTGAGACCTCCGCGAACTCGGCTGATTTCCCATGGAGCCACACGCACCGCTTCGGCGCGTTGATTGCAAATCTCGTACTCCACGATCATCGCCTGCTTCATGGGCGCGACTCGGAAACGCTTCGTGACGAGCAGGCCGAGTTGCGACGACGCCGAGCCGCAACAGACGAGGGCTTCATCACCTTCAACCACAGTGTAGGGTTGGCTATCGATCTCCGGAACTGGTGGCCAGTGCCAATCACTTTGAGGACTCGTCCAAAAAGTTGAGCCGAAGTTGAGGCTGTCGACGTCAGGGCCTGTCAGCAGATTGTTGTCACCCAAAGCGAAGCTAACGATGCGTGCCCCCAGTTCAGGATCGATCTCGGCGCTCCAGCCTTCTCCGTTGAGCTGCCAGCGGTCACCCGCTTCGTTGAGCCAGGATTCGGGAGAGGTAGGGTCCGCGGGGGGGGTGTTGACAACCACGGGGGGGGGACTACCACCGCGTTCCCGTCCGGATCAACACATGGCTGACATCGATTGTTGCTCAGGCCGGAGATTGCCTAACCTTCGTCAGCACAAAGCCCCTGAGCCAGCGTTGCCCTGCTGAGCCATCACCCTCATAATATGCCACTCACGCCACTCGCCTGATCTTTTCGAGCGACGCCACCATACTTACGTTCGCCCGCATCGTCAGTCCAGCCACTCATGCCCCACCCTGATCGTCAGCCCACGGCGCCGTTTCCCGAAAAGGTAGGCAAGTATGAGCTTCTGCTACCGATTGGCAGCGGTGGCATGGCCACGGTTTTCCTGGCGCGCTCAACGGGCGTCGGCGGTTTTGCTCGGGATGTGGCGCTCAAACTCGTGCACTCCCACCTGCGCGCGGATGAAGAGAGTAAGTTGCACCTCTTGGAGGAGGCCAAGCTGTCGGCGCGTATCCGGCACCCGAACGTGGTGTCGGTTCAAGAGGTCGACGAGGATCCGTTTGGCCTGTTCTTGGTCATGGACTACGTCGAGGGGGACACCTTGGCCGGCCTCGAGCGGGCGGCAAAGAAGGCGAACAACCCGCTCAACGATCGGTTGATCGCCCGGCTGCTCAACGATGCGCTGTTGGGATTGCACGCCGCCCACGAGCTTCAAGATGCCAACGGTAGTCCGCTTGGAATTGTCCACCGGGACTTCACTCCGCAAAACATCCTGGTGAGCGTCGAGGGCATCACCCGCTTGAGTGACTTCGGCGTCGCGAAGGCTGCGGACCGCGCCGTGCGCACCAAGACCGGCTTGATCAAAGGCAAGATTGCCTACATGGCGCCCGAACAAGCGCGCGGACATGCCATTGATCGGCGCGTAGACGTGTGGGCCGCGGGAGTGGTGGCGTGGGAGCTCATCGCCCGTCGCCGCCTCTACACCTCGGACGATGAAGTGGCGACGCTGCTCCGCATCGTGACCGAGCGTCCGACGCGCTTGAGTGAGGTGCTGCCGAATGTCTCACCGTCTCTGGACGCTGCCATCGCTTGGGCGCTCGAGCCAGACCTCGAGCGCCGCTGCCCGACAGCGGAGGCGCTGCGCGCCGCGCTCGAGGCCGCGTGGAACGAGGGTGCCGGCATGGCCGACGTGACAGAGCTGTCCGAGTTCGTACGTAGCGCGGTCGGAAGCAAGCTCATCGAACGTCAAGCATCCATTCACGAGATGCGTAGCTTGCGCTTGCGCATCGGCGAGATAGCTCGCGCAGCACCAGACCCCAACGACAGCAGTCCGAGCAATGACTATCCTTGGTCCTCGCCTTCACCTGCCACGGTAAGGGACGGGAGCGGCGAAGTGAGCGGTAACTCGGCGACGATACCCAGTCTACCCGCGAATCACGTGCCGCTCACTCCCCCTGCATCGAGCAGTGTCGTGGTAGAGCCACTGACGGAAACGTCCGCGGTGTTGCCCGCCTTCGTCGACCGCACCCCCACGCGCATCGCTTGGGTGATGGCTAGCTTGTTGGGAGTCGTCGCCGTGCTGTTCGGCGTGTCACAACTCACCCGAGGCGCTCCTGAACCGCAAGCAGAGTCCGCGGCCCCGGGGCCGCCGCAGGCTGACCCGCCCCTCACCGTACCCCCGGGATCGCCAGCCGGTCGGGCTGCGACATCGGGCTCCCAGGTCGAGCCCGCTTCCGAGAGCAGCCAACGCCTCTCGGCGGCAAACATGGCCGACCCGTCGCTCGGCAGCGCTGACAGTCCGAGCCTCGAGGACTCGACCAGCGCGCCTCCTGACCTCGTCGAGACGGAAGACACGGAGAAAAGAAAGCGGGCGCGCCCGCGCGTATCTTCCAAGGCCGCATCGAAACCAGCAACCGGCGCCAGAGCAAAAGCGCTTCCTCCTGACTCCAAACCAGCAGCACCTCGCAAGCCTGGCCTTGCGAGCAGTCCCTATGCCACGCAAAAGTCGGCACCGTGATCGCAGCGGTGTATACCGGCTTCATGGCGCAAGCCTCCGTTCCCCGTCCGAGTCTCCTGCCATGGCGACGCGTACCTGCGTTGGCGTTGTTCGTTGTCTGCTTGACTACTGGTCACTCTGCTGCCGCCCAGTTGGACGATGACGAGTCGGCTAGGGAGCAGCAGCAAGCGGCGAATTTATTCGAAGCCGCCGAAGCCGCGTTTGCTGCCCAAGACTACGACCGCGCGGCGCGCCTTTTCGAGCGTGCCAACGACAAGGCCCCCCACGCGTCGGTCGCCTACAACGCAGCCGTATCTTGGGACTATGCCAAACAACGCGCGCGCGCGGCCGACGCCTACCAATTAGCGTTGACCCTCGAAGGCCTGGACCCCTCCCAGGTGACGGTTGCCGAACAGCGCCTGGCCGAGCTTGGGCTACAACTAGGGTACGTCCACATCGCCAAGCCCGTCGGGGGGCTGGCCACGGTTGGTCGCATCGAGCGCCAACCGATCCCTCTTCGCTTCTATCAAGAGCCCGGGGCCTACGCGGTCGAACTCGAGACGGCGGACGGCGCCACGACGAGCACCCAGATCGTCGTCATCGGCGGCCAGACGCTTCGGGTGGAGTTGAATCTCGTCGAACGCCCGCCGCCCACGTCCACGGTTCAGCCCTCCACAGCCGCCCTGCAGGTGGGTGCAAAAGCCCCACCGCCTGCTCCCGACGTCGTGCCCAGTTCCACCCGGGAAGTCCTCGGCTGGGTGAGCATCGGCGTTGGTGTAGCGGCCGCCGGTGTGGCCGGTTACTTGGGTTATCAAGTGCTGCGCAACAAGGAGGCGTATCTGAAGGGCGGACGTCGCGACGTCGATCGCTACGACGATCACCGTGCGCTGCAGGCCGGCACCAACGTAGCCTGGGCCGCTTCGGGGGTGACGGGAGCATTGGGCGTCGTGCTGTTGCTGACTTCGCCAACCTTCGAGTTCTAGCCCCAGCTTCTGCTCGGGACCGTCCACGCACGTCACGCGCTGCCTCCGGCCAAAGAAACGGTGGCCGCGCCCGGATATCGCTTGGTCTGAACCGAGACTACCCATTAAACCTCCACGTCGTGGAGTCCCGCGCGGAATTCTCTCGTAAACCCTGGCAATTCGACGCGTTGCTCGAGACGCCATCCTCGACCGACCCGAGTCAGCCCCTTCCCCACCACGAAGTCACGCGCATCATCCGCAACCACCTGCCGGCTGTCGACGTCGAGGGCGAGCGTCGGTCGCTCGACTATGCGGCTGACGCGACGGGCGACGTCATTACCGAGGACATGCGGCTGCTGGGTTCAATCCTCGGACTTGTCATCCTAGAGCACGCCGGAGTGGACTTTTATAGGCGCATCGAGGAATTGCGTCGCGTAGCAAAGCTTGCACGGCAGGAACCGGGCGGACCGAACTGGGGTAAACTCGGAGCGATCATCGACGGAGCTTTGGAAGGCAAACGTCCGCACGACGCGTTGCGCTGGTTGAGTGATGGCGCTTCGGCCTTTCACATCTTGCTGGCTTTGAGCAAAATTGCCGAGGCGGTCCATCATCATCGCGATCAACGCAACATGGACCGCACGCTGTCTTCACTGACGCAACGCGTGGGGCGCGAGAAGCTGCGCGAAGTGAACTCGATCCAGCTTCGCCTGGTAGCTACGGCTCATCCCACCAAACTCTTGCGTCACCGTGTGCTGGCGCATCAAGCCGACATATTCGGCCTGCTGAAGGAACTGCGCAGTCCCGGACTGACGAACCGTGTAGACCAGGTCGCGCTGCTGGATGCCTTAGCCGAGAAGGTCGAAGTGCTTTGGGCCACGCAGTTCGGCCGCGGTGAGAAGCCGAGCGCTTCGGACGACATCGCCCACACCCTGACGTTTTTCAATCGTACGATCTACGACGGCTTGGCGCGCTTTCATCGTTCGCTCGTCCAATCGTACCGGCGACACACCCAGCAACCGCTGCCGGACGAGAATCGCCCACGCATCACGCTCGGTTCCTGGGTAGGTGCCGACGTCGTCACCAACGCCGATATCTCACGTGAGACATTTGCCGAAGCCCTCACGCGTCAACATCACGCGGTTCTGCAAAACTACGCCAACGATCTGCTCCGCGTCGCGCCTCGCTTCAGTCACGCCGCCTATCGGGCGCCTTTGAGGGAGGAGTTCGCGCGCAGCATCGATGCAGATCTCGAGGAGATGGTCACGGCCGGCCTCGACATCAGCGAGTTGATGCGCCACCGCAGCCGCGAGCCGTACCGCCTGAAGCTCGTGCTCATGGCACGCCGCCTCCAAACGACGCTCGACGCACCGACGCTCGACGCCAGCACCTCCAGACCAGCATTCACGTACGCGCGTGCCGAAGATCTCACCGCCGACCTGGCTGCCGTATATGAGAACCTCGAGACCGCCGGATACACGCGAACCTTGCGCGTCGAGCTCGACATCTTGTTGGCCAAGGTACACCTGTATGGGTTTCATGCTTTCGGGATGGACATTCGCGATCGCTCACAGGTCGTCGTGCAAGCATCGCGCGCCGTACTCGAAGAAGCGCGCGTAGCGAGTGAAGGCGCCAGCGAGGCACAGCTGGAACGTCTCTTGACGGACTACATACTCAAGAACGACGCGTTGCTCATCGCACCCCTTTTCAGTGAGTTCGATCCACTGCCAGCTGGGTACAATCAAGCTCCGGTTCGCCGTCTCTTCGCCCTGCTCAACCTCGCGAGGCGGGCACAGAAAGCTCTCGGCGTTGGCGCGGTGAACAGCTTGGTGCTGTCACTTTGCCATTCGCGCAACGACGTCTTGAGCGCTTTGTTGCTGTTGAAGGCCCAAGGTCTGTTTCACTTACTCCCTGACGGCGCCGCCACCTGCGACATCGACATCATTCCCTTGTTCGAGACTATCGACGACTTGGAACACTCGGCAGAGCTATTGGACGCCGTGCTCACCAATAGTGCCTACCGCAAGTTGCTGGAAGCACGCGGTGGACGGCAAACGGTGATGCTCGGCTACTCGGATAGTGGCAAGGATGGCGGGTACTTCGCCAGCAAGTGGGCCATCTATCATGCACAAGAACGGATGCTGGAGGTGGCTGCGCGTCACTCAATCAAGCTGACGTTTTTTCACGGACGCGGCGGCAGCATTGGTCGTGGCGGCGGGCCCACCCATCGGGCAATCTTGGCACTTCCACCACGCTCGACGCACCATGGCCAAGCGCTCACCGAACAAGGCGAGGTGCTGGCCCGCTACTACACGGTGTTGACTGACGCAGAGGCTCACTTCTGCAACGTGCTGAGCTCACTCTGGGAGAAGCGCTTCAACGAGCCGCCCGAGGTCAAAGACGCGTGGCGCGAAGCGGCGGGGGCAATGGCTCGGGCCTCGTGCGCGGCATTCAGAGATTTACTTTCGGACCCCGACTTTCTCACCTACTTCGAGCAGGTAACGCCCAAGGAAGTGGAACTCGAAAAGCAGCGGCCGGATTCAGCGCCGAATGCGGAATCACCCCGCGACGCTCCGCCAAGCGGTTCAGTCGCCGCCCTGGCGGCCGTCCCTTGGGTGTTCCGCTGGATTCAGTCCCGCCAAATGGTTCCCGCTTGGTACGGGCTCGGCTCGGGCATCGAGACGTACCTCTCGCAGAATGAAGATCGCGAACAAGCTCTGGGCCTGGTCAGAGAGATGTTCGAGCACTGGCCGTTCTTCCGTTCGTTGGTCAGCAACAGCGAGATCGCGCTCAGGCACACCGACTTGAACATCGCGAACTACTACGTCGAAGTGCTGGCTGATCCCCGGGCTGCCGCGGAACGCATCCTGGGTCGTATCCGAGAGGAGTACGAACGCACGTTGACGGTTTTGCGCGCGGTAACCCAAGAACCGCTTTTGGGGCGTGCCGAAGACCGGGTGCTCGAGCAGTCCATCAGCTTGAAGGAGCCGTACCTGGATCCGCTGAACTACATTCAGGTTCGATTGCTGCGCGACTACCGGGCGCGGCTGAAGGCTCAGGCCCCGACTGAAGAGCTCGACATGTACGAAAGGGCAATTTTGGCGAGCGTGGAAGGCATTGCCACGGGTCTTGGCACCACCGGATAGTCCATCCCCGGTATCTCTGAGCGCCTAAAGTCTCACATCCAAACGTGCCAGTCCAAAGCGAGCATCACGTCAGCAAAGTAACCGCGTCGGGGTACATCGTCGGGTACACCGAAAGCACGGGCCGCACTAGCGGCGAATACCACATCCAGCCGTTCCGACGCGCGTGCGTACAGAACGGCACGCGTGGAAAGCAACGGGTGAACGACGTTTGGCTCGCTAGAGGCAGCCCCCCCGACGGCACCGGCACCCGCGCCCAGAGCCAGGCCGCGACCCTTGCGGGTCCATACGTCCGCCAGTACGTGCGAACGCAAAAGCGCTATTCCCCGACTAGGGGCTCCTTCTTCGGTGCCGCCGAGGCGCTGGTACGTGAACTCGTAGTCCAAAGCTATCCCGGACCAGATCCGACTGCGACCTCCCAGCACGCCGGCAAAGCTCGTCACGCTGCTGGCGGTGACGACCCAAGGCCCAGCTCCCAGACGTAAACTAAGGCGCGGGCGGCAATCGACGCCGGCGTACAGACACTCCTCGTCGTCGACGGCATCGTCCGCCTCTTGATCCGAAACCATGTCTTCCACGCGCGAGATCCTGGCCCGATCGTAGATGGCTTCGACCGTGGGCAACACGGCACGAGACACCACGTCCGGGTTCCGCAGATTGAGCTCTACGTGTTGATAACCATGCGCCTGATGAGCCTGGTGCGCGAACCACAGGCGAACGACGCCGCGATCACCATTGCGCAACACTTGAACGGCAACGAACGCCCCGTGCCGTTGTGCTCGCTCCGGAAGCAGGGGATCAACCTGTCTCACACTGGGCTCGGCGATGACGTCGAGCTCTAGCGACTCGAGCTCGGCCGCCAAGCGGCGTTCGGCAGCAAGCCATGCCGACGGTCCACGCGTGCGCACGAGAACGACCGTCGCCTCGAGCGAGTCGCTTCGCACTCTGTTCATCGACTCCGGTTGAGCGACGGCTGGCGAAGCCAGCAGTTGCGCGAGACTAACGACGCTGGCGAACGCGGCTCGGCGTGGCCGGAGCGTGCCGCTCACTTGCTCGAAAGGCTCCGAGCCACGGATGCTGACGAACCCTCAGGATGATGAGTGAGGTATTCCCGCGCAGCGGCTTTCGCACTGGTGCGCGTTCCCACACGTATTTCTGCCTTGAGCAGGCGCGCTCGCGCCCCCTCCGCCATCTGCCCTCGTGGCTCTTGTCGTAAGTACGTTCGGTACCAACGAATCGCCGTCCGATCGTCGCCATCGATCTCTTGCGCGATACGGCCCAAGGTAAACGCTGCAACAGCGGCGTTCGGGTGCGACACGTGGCGCTCGCGCAAATGCTTGAGCACCTTCTTGGCTTGCGGTATCGCCCCCCCCAAGCGTGCGGCGTCAGCCAGCAGCAACAGATCGGAGGCTGAGGCGGCAGCCGTAACGACGTCGAACCCAACCCGCGTCGCCTCTTCCACGGCAGCGCGGTACTGCCCCTCCTCGGCCAAGCGGCGCCAGGATAGCGCCGTGCTGGGCTGCACCTTCGCCGGCTCCATACCGGACCGTATCTCACCAAATCCTGTCTCGCCACTCCGTGTGTCACCAGGCACGGTCTTCAACCACGCTTGCTCTTCCTCTCGCAGACTGTCCGCAGCGTCTTTGCTCGCACTCCGATCATTGCGTTCGCGGATGTCTCGCAGCACGTCCACGCCATTCGGGGTTTTCTTAACCCGCACCGCACTATCGGGAAGAGGCGACCGCGCTGGCCGCGACGTATCGTGTCCGCGCGGTGCGAAACTCGTGTCGACGTGCTGTCCAGCAAACAGGTGCTGCTGCTCGACCCCTGAAGCGGAATCGAAGAGAACGACACTGCCGTCCGTGACCTGCACCTTCAGCCGGTGGTGACTCGGGTTCCAATCAACGGTAAAGCTTGCTGCGTTACGTGACGCTAGGCGGTAGGGTCCGACGTGAATGGCGGCAGAATGCTCCGCGTCCGCTGAAAGCCGCGCGCGAAGCGTTCCCTGCTCCAGGGTCAGCGCAACGTGGTGAGGAGTTGCCTGCAGCACGCGGGCTCGGGCTCCCGGCTCGAGCGTCATCCGCTCCGCCTCTCCGGCGTGCAATACAACCTCGGAGTTGGCCGCGAATAGGCGCTGCTCGGTCTTCAGTGCGGAGCTATCGCCGTCAGCCACCGCGGTGTCGTTGGCAATCGCGGTGTCGTTGGCAATCGCGGTGTCGTTGGCAATCGCGGTGTTGGCAACTGCGGTGCTCACCTTCCACTCG
>CAZNZA010000006.1:0-10027 GCA_964577325.1 uncultured Polyangiaceae bacterium | reverse complement strand
CGCGGTGTCGTTGGCAATCGCGGTGTTGGCAACTGCGGTGCTCACCTTCCACTCGCGAGAAACCACGACTTTCGTCGCCTCCTTCGCCCCAAGCCCGTCGTGCTCGACCCCGGGATCGGTGTGGGGGTGATAGGCGTGCGGCGGCTCCGCGGAGATCTCGATCTTCGCCGCCTGTACCTCGAAAGCTGCGTCGGAAGGCGAGGCTGACGACCTTTCAAAGAGTATGAAAGCAACGGCCGCAGCCGCCACCGCACCGCCGCCCAGAGTCATCGCTTTCAAGCCGATGAAATGAAACTTTGCCGGTGCCCGCGGCTGCTCGAGCGCCGCCAAACGGAGTCGCTGAGCCGCAATGCGCGCAGCACCAGGACCATCACCCACTTCGCGTGCGATGAACGCCCCCCAAGCGTGAGCCTGCCCCTCCTGGTTGACCCGCACGGCGGAGTCGCGCGCGACGGGGAAGCGATCGTCATCAGCCATGGGAATGCTCCGTGGATGCCGAGTTCGCGTTCTCTCCGAAGCCGTCGTCGATGCCCCCGTCGCTCGCGTCGGGCCAGGCCACCGAGTACTCGGCTCGCAGCGGTGCGAGCAACTGCCAAGCCCGACTCACGCGCCGTTTGATGGTTGCGACAGAACAGCCGCACCGTGCCGCAACCTCCGGCACTGCCAAGCCTTCGACGTGGCGCAGCACGAAAGCGATGCGCTCGTCGGCAGGTAGGCGGTCCAGGGCGCCGTAAATCTTTCGCAGCGCATCCCGCCCTTCGGCGTTGGCGACGCCGTCATTGAAGCGGTCGGGCTTGCCCCCTTCGGCTGCCAAGAACAGACGTCGAACGCGACGCTTGCGCAGCTGACTGCGCACGGAGTTTACGGTGACCGTACGTACCCAGGCTGCCAACGCCTCCGGATCGCGCGCGCGATGCACTTTGGCCATCAACTTGATGAAGATGTCCTGCACGAAGTCGTCGTGGTCGTTGTCCGCGCCCAAGATGCGCCACACGAGGCGGTTGACTTCGTCTCCGAACCGCGCGTGAAGCAGCGTCATGGCTCCGGGCTGGCGGCTACGAATGCGCTCGAGCAGCTCGGCGTCCGTGCCGCGATACACGAACATCCGCACGTTACCAGGTCCCGCTTCCAGGCTGCGCCTAGCGTTCGAAGAGCCAGGCGAAAGGGGGCGGTCTCCATCCATGGGGCGTGTAATCCAACGAGTCGCAGTCATCCTTGCTTGCCAAGAACCAGGACGCTAGGCCAACGTCTGGCGGGTCTCTCAATCTCAAGACAGGCCAGCTGACCAACAAGTGGACCTGTTTCTTTCCGAGGCAGCGCCCAACTCTCCTACTAGTGAAACCACCCACCATGCGCGTTCCGCCGAGATCACCCCTGCGCCTGCTCCTGGCGATCCTGAGCGTTTGCCTGCTGCTCGATACGGCTCGAGCCAATCCCTCCGTTCCCACGTTCGACGCCACGGACACCCGTCCCATGCCCACCGTGAGCCTGCTGACGATGGGTCCCGGGGACCAGGCGTTCTTCAAGTTTGGACACAACGCCATTCGCGTGCGGTACCCCGGAAACCAGGGCGACTACGTCTACAACTTCGGAACCTTCGCCTTTGATAGTCCAACCCTGATTCTGGATTTTCTGACGGGCAAGTTCCGCTATTGGCTCAGCGTGCAGACGTTTCAATCGACGCTCCGGCACTACAGTCAAGCCAATCGTAGCGTCTACGAACAGGAGCTCAACCTTGCTGGTTACCAGGCGCGACACTTGGCTGACGTGTTGGAGATCAACGCCCGTCCGGAAAACAAGTACTACGAGTACGATTACTACCGTGACAACTGCTCGACCCGCATCCGCGATGCGCTCGATGCAAACTTGGGTGGAGCATTGTACAAGCGCTTTCAAAGTCCCGGACAGATGACCTTGCGAGAGCATACCTTGCGCGCGACCGCCGACAGCTTCTGGGTGTACGCGGGGCTCGACATCGCCATGGGTTCGTATATCGACCAGCCCGAAACCAGATGGGGCGAGATGTTTCTCCCCGAGAAGCTCATGCAGGGAGTGCAGAGTGTCGTCTTCAATGGTCCCCACGGCAGCGCCTCGCTGGTCAAAGAGAAGCGCACCCTGTACGAGGCCGTTGGTAGAGCAGGAATTCGTGCCAAGCCGCCCGAACGCACCTTTGGGTTTTTGCAGGGAGGGCTTGCGTTCGGTGGCCTGATGGCGTTCCTCGGTTGGGAAAACTACCGGCGACGTAAACGGTGGGCGCGCGCCGTGATCGCCATCGTTACCGGCTCGTTCGGACTCGTCGTGGGAGTGCTGGGTACCTTGTTTGTGGCGCTCTGGGCGCTGACGAATCACGAAGTGGCGTACCACAACGAGAACATTTTGCAGTGTGCGCCGTGGGCACTCGCTCTACCCCTGTTCGCTGTGGGCATGGGCAGAGGCCGCCCGCATGCAACGTCGTGGGCGCAGCGCTTGACGTTGGCGGGCTTGGGCTTCGCCGTGCTCGGCCTGCTGCTCAAGGTGTTTCCCTTCATGATGCAGGACAACGCACGCATCATGGCGGCCCTCATCCCCTCCTGGGCTGGGCTGTCCATTGCTACCGCGCTTGTGAAACGTCGCATCGAAGAGGACCTGCGCCGAGGTGCCCTGCGTGACCTGGCGCCTGGGAGGGACGAGCCAGTCACTCGAGAGCCCGTTGCTCATGAGCCAAAGACTGAAGCCACGGTGGTGGAGCATCCAGAGCCTCGGGAAGCGTGAGTGGCGCGGAGGCTCGGGTGGCCCGAGCGGGCCGCCTCGTCTGCTCCACCGTGCGGCACCGTTCAGGAAAGCGTGGTCGTCTGCTGTCGAAGCTTGCAATCGACAACGAACTGACTAACGTGCCCCATCCCTGGCCGGCTCTGTCGGTGTGGGGGATCGGAGCGTAGCGCAGTCTGGTAGCGCACTTGACTGGGGGTCAAGGGGTCGTGGGTTCGAATCCCGCCGCTCCGACTTTTGTTCGGAACTGCACGAGTGCTCGGATAAGCGCGAGCTGCGTGCTAAGCCCGGCGCCGTGAAGGTCTTAGGCATCGAAACATCCACTGAACGCGGTTCCGTCGCGCTCGTGGAAGATGGGAAGGCCGTGGCTGAGTTGGCTCATGCTCACGCCAATCGCCATGCCGAAGAGTTGCTGCCACTGCTGGACGAATTGCTCGCCCGAGCGGGTCACGGTCGACAAGCGCTCGATATGGTGGCGGTCGGAATTGGACCCGGGTCGTTTACGGGACTGCGCGTGGGCGTTGCCCTCGCCAGCGGTATCGGCCTTGGCTTGGGCATCCCCGTCGTCGGTGTTCCCTCCCTCGTCGCGCTCGCCCATGGCTTACGCCTCCGATACTCCGAGACCGTGACGGAACAGAGCCCGGACTGGCTCGGAGCGCTCGTCGATGCTCGGCGCGGTGAGTTCTTCTTCTCCGCCTTCTCGCGCGAGCTCGATGGCACGCTCGACACGCAGCTCCTGAACGCTCAACAGCTCGAGCATGAACTCGACGCATTGATAGGACAGCGATCGATTTGGATAGCAGGCGAGTGCGCCCAGCACCTACTTCCACCCCGATGGCTTCCCCCTGCCGCGCCACAAGAGACGGAACAAATGAGCGCGCTGTCGCGCTTTCCAAGCGCACTCTGCGTGGCCTTGCTCGCGCATTCGGCACACGCCACCCACGATGTCGCGCCACTCTATCTGCGCGATGCGGACGCCAAGTTACCCAACTTGCCGCCCAACCCGCTCCGCAACCGCGGAAGTTGACCGCATCACGAGCAACTCCCGACGGGCTTGCTGAGCCAAGCAACCAGGCGTTGACTAAAGGGCCCGTGCTGGGTACCCCCGGCCTGCGCATGTGTCGCGGGCGCGATACACATTTTGCGCAGCCTCCTCTTTCACTTTGAACAGCCAGCTCTGCACCCCATCGATGCGATCCCCTCCTTGCCCTTCTGCGATCCCGTCGCGGCGCTGCCTCGTCAGTCTAAACCGTGCTCGCGTATCAGTGATTGTCGCGGCTGCGTCGTTCGTGACGTTGCCCCTTGCAACGGCGTGTGCACCACAGAATCAAACTGCCGCCAACGCCCAGAGTGCCGAAGCTCAGAGTGCGTCGGAGTATGACATTGCCAGAGACATGTGGCTGGTACGGGGACAACCTCGCACCGCGTTGGACCACGCTCTGCGAGCCGTCGAAATGGATGACGGCAACGCCGAGGCGCACCACCTGGTAGCCCTGCTCTTCCTCGACTTTTGCCGCCTCGACCCGCGCCAATGCCAGCTCGAGCGAGCGGAAGCCCACGCGCGCCAAGCCGTTGACTCGAAGCCCGACTTTCGGGAAGCACAAAACACCCTGGGCGTCGTGCTGATTCACCGCAATAAGTATACAGAAGCCGTCTCTGTCTTGAAGCCTTTGGCGGACGACATTCTGTATCAAACCCCCGAAAATGCGTGGGGAAATCTCGGCTGGGCGTACCTAGAGCTGGGACGTATCGATGAAGCTGTGGATGCTCTGTCCCGCAGCGTCGCCATTCAACCCAACTTTTGCGTGGGCCACTTCAGGCTCGGTCGAGCCTATGAACGCAAGCAAGACTACGCGGGCGCGGTGAAGGCGTATACGGACGCGCTGTCTGTGGACAACGCCCGTTGTAAAGGTCTTCAGGACGCGTACTTCGGCCGTGGTCGTGCTCAGGCCCGATTGGGCCATGCCGCCGCGGCCGCCACCGACTTGCGCCAGTGCGTAGCCCTCGACGCATCCACCGCCAGCGGGCAAAACTGTCGAGCTATGCTCGAGGACCTGAAATAGGTCACGTTTTTATCCGTTGGTTCGACTACAGTCCAGCCACCCGCCAAGCCCATGGAATCCGTCGGTCAGTACCTACGCGCACAGCGCGAAGCCAAACGCATGAGCATCGAGGAAGTCTCGAGGGCCACGCGTGTACCTGTCGCCAGCGTCGAACGGATCGAAGCCGATCAGTTCGACGAATTGCCGGGCGAGGTTTTCGTACGCGGCTTTCTCAAGTCGTACGCCCAAGCGGTCGGTCTATCTCCCGATGAGGTGTTAGCCCGGTACACCGCAAGCCGACGTATCGCTTGGGTCACGCCTCTTCCATTAGCTGCACCAGGTAAACCCGCGCCCGGAGGACGATTTGGTTTCGCCATAGCCTTCGTTCTGCTCCTTTTCCTCTTCGCGCTAGCATTGAGCATCGTGCTCAAGCCGAGAGGCCATGATAAGCCGCAGGAACTGTCCCGAGCCTGCAACCCCCTGGACACGCTCGAGATTAATCCGGCGTCGAAGTCGGGCGCTTAGGTCGGGGCCCGTTGTCTCTCGAACTGGAGAGCCACGCGCTGCTGCTCAAGCGCACCGACTACCGAGACTCCGACCTCATCGTCACCCTTTTTACCCGAGGTAGCGGCAGACTGCAGGCGCTGGCAAGAGGAGCCCGCCGCAGCCAAAAACGCTTTGCGGGCGCGCTCGAACCCCTGCACACCTTGAGCGTCGAGCTCGTTAGCTCCACGCGCAGCACGATGTATGAGCTCAAAGCGGCGAGTATTGCCGCTCCTCGATTTCAAGTCGCCGAGAACCTCGATCGCCTACAGGCGGCGGGGCGTGTTCTGGGGTGGATACGCCAGTCGGTACCGGAGAAAAGCATCGATCCCGACCTTTGGCAGCTCGTGATCGGCACGATGGACGCTCTCGATCGAAAGGACGTCGACAGCACGACCACGGTTGCCGAGTTCGGCTTACGTTTGCTTACCGTACTGGGCTGGGGCGTCGACTTCGACCACTGCGTCAAGTGCGGGGCCCCGTGCCCTGCGAACAAGTCAGCAACGGTAAGCGCTACCCAGGGTGGCCTAGTGTGCGCGCGTTGTGGCGGAGCCAAAACGCGCCTTCACGCCGAGCTGAGAACTCACTTGTCCAACGTCGGCAACGGCCACGATAGTCTCATGTCCGAGCACGCAGCGATTGCACTGCGATTGGCGGAAGAAGCGCTCGCCGCGCACGCGGACCTGACATGACGAGCCAGAAACCACCGCTACCGCCAACAGCGACATCCGCCAACGCGGCGGCTTCCGCAGCGATACCCACCGAGCGAGCGACGCTGGCCGCCCGCGCAGGGGTGGTGGCCGCAGGTACACTTTTCAGCCGCTTGCTTGGACTCGTGCGCGAGCAGGTGTTGGCCGCCACCTTTTCACGCGCGGTCACGGATATCTTCTTCGTTGCATTCCTGATCCCCAACCTGTTGCGCCAACTGTTGGCTGAGGGAGCCGTTCAAAACGGCGTCTTGCCGGTGCTGAGCAAGGTGCGCGAGGAAGAGGGGGAAGTTCGGGCGCGGCAGTTTTTTCGCAACCTACGGGGCTTTTCCTTGGTGTTGCTGGTTCTGGTGGCCGTGCTTGGGGTGGGATTGTCACCTCAACTCGTCGGACTATTTGCTGGTGGTTACCGGGAGTATGGCGATCAGTTCGAGCGTACGCTGCTTTTGACGCGCTGGCTCTTCCCGTACATCTTTTTCATGGGAACCGCTGCCTTGGGCGTCGCCGCGCTGAACGTGCATCGGCGTTTCGTCGTCACCTCCTACGCGCCCGCTCTACTCAACGTTGCCTTCATCGCCTGCGCTTTGACGTTGCCATCCTGGCTCTCTGGTCACGGCCTCGATCCCATTCACGCACTGACCGCCGGTGTGTTGCTCGGAGGTCTCCTCCAAGTCATGGCGCAGTGGCCGAGTTTGCGTCGGATCGGCTATCTGGAGCTCCCTTCCCTCGATCTCCGCGACCCTGCTTTGCGCGAGGTGTTGCGCCGCATGGCGCCGGTGCTGCTGGGTTTCGCCATCTACTACGTCGATGTCGTGGTTGCCCGCCATCTGCTGAGCTACGAGGGCGTAGGGGCGCAAAGCTACTTCGGTTTCGCGCTCCGACTCTGCGACTTCCCTCAGGGCATCTTCGTCATGGCCATCCAAGCAGCGACGCTTCCGAGTCTGTCTGCGCTGGCCGCTAAGAAGGACTTCGGAGAATTGCGTGCGACCTTCCGTCTCGGCATGCGATTGTCACTCTTCGTGGCAATACCTGCTGCCTGTCTGATGGCGGCGCTAGCGCAACCCTTGGTCGTGCTGTTGTTCGAGCGGGGTCAGTTCGACGCGCAGAGTTCGTATGAGACGGGCCGGTCGCTCTTTGCCCAAGCGTTTGGGATCTGGATGGTGGCTGCCGTTCGCCAGCTGATGGTCGTTTTCTATGCACTCGGCGACACCCGCACGCCGGTGTGGGTGTCGGCGCTGGATTTTCTGGTGTTCCTGCTGGCTGCTTTGCTGTTGCGTCACAGCCTAGGCCACGTCGGCATCAGCTGGGCCGTTACCTTGTCGTGTCTCGTGCAGATGTCGCTTTTGGCGTGGCGGCTTCAGGTAAAGTTCGACGCGCCACTGCTCACGGTGCGCGATTACCGATCGCTGGCGCTCATGTTGGTCGCCGCAGCTACGGCCACTTGCTTGGCGTGGCTGACTGCGCGCGGGTGCCAGTGGTGGATCAGCGATGGCTGGCGCTCTCTCCCTGGCTTGGCCGGGGCCATCGTGTTTGCGCTCAGCTATGTCGGCATGTCCCGGGTGTTGGGCTCGGAGGAATTGCGCGTCGTTACAGATCCGCTCGCTCGCCGCCTGCGCCGCATGCGGGGCCAGCGAACGCCTTAGGGTCGCGCCCGCAGCGACGCTTAGCCAGCACGGGCAATTCGATTGTGACTCAGGGGCAGGTTCTGTAGGGTGAGTCGATGGCGGCATCGTGGCAAACTGATCCTCGCAGAATCGTGGAAGCCGAGTTCAAGGCTGGAGCTACCGCGCCAGAACAGATCCCGCCTCCCACCGGAGTCGAAATCGCGTTCGTTGGACGCTCCAACGTCGGCAAAAGCAGCCTACTCAACGCTCTGGCGGGCCGCCGCAACCTGGTGCGCACGAGCTCCACGCCAGGCTGTACGCGCCAATTGTCCTTCTTCGAAGTACGCACCAAGGACGACGCCATCCTGACGCTGGTTGATCTCCCCGGCTACGGTTACGCGAAGCGCTCCAAGCAAGAACGCTCGGCGTGGGGAAAACTCATCGAGGGCTATCTGTTGGAGCGTCCGACGCTGGCTGTAGCCGTCTCACTGGTGGATTGCCGACGAGGTATCGAAGACGACGACGCTCAACTGCACGAAATGCTGTCTCAACCCCCACGCGTCGCCCGAACGCCGCTAAGCGTGGTGACCGTCGCCACGAAGCTCGACAAGCTGCCCAGCGGCCAGCGCGCCGCAGCGCTAAAGGCGCTGCGGCAAACCAGCCATGGCCAAGTGTTTGGCGTCAGCGTCGAGCAACCCGAAACGATCATGCGACTATGGCTGGAGCTGCGCAAATTGGCTTCGATATTACCGAGCGAAGCCGTGCGACAACTCGGCGGCGACGTTACCCCGGAACGCGCCTAGAGCCCACTGAAGCGGCCTCTTGCTCCGGTAGCAGCGTGCGGCAGTCTGCACCCACCGCAAACCGCGTGCTGCCGCTCTCGAAGTACCAAGCGGGACCGCTTCGCGCCCGATAGTAGTCGATGTCCGCCGGCTCGCTGCCGGCACCCCGTTGCCGGGCGAGCTCCCACAGCCGCTCGAGCGAGCAGTTCGGCGCCGGCAACGGCTCGATAGCTCTTCGGCAATCCGCGTCGGCGACGTCTGCCTCGGCACCCAGTCCGGCGGACGTGAGTCGAACGACCTGAAAGCCGCAGTACTTGCGGGCCGCGAGCGTGCCGTAGGGCCGCGCTGGCTCGGGTCCTTGCCCTTCGAGGCTGCGGTACACGAAGCGAGCACCACCGTTTTGGGCGTTCAACGTACCTTCTGGTGTTACTTTCGAGAACGAAACACCCACCAATTGATCCCGCGCGGTCAAGCGGCGCGCGAGCGGCTCCAAGCTCAGAGCCTTGACCGCTTCTGGAAAGCCCCCGATACCATCGGTACGCGGGGGTTCGGGCGGTGGCGAAACGAGGGGCAACGATGCCTGCTTGGAGCGCAAGGAGATGCCGAGCGCGATGATGAACGCAACGGCGATCAAGCCGAGCCCGAGAAGCCGATCACGCTTCGCCGCGTGTGGTGCATGTGAACGGCGCTTACTCATGGTGGAGCTCATAGCACCGCAGGCGCCGCGAAAAAACTTACGAAGCACGATCGGGCTTCGACTTTCTACATTTCGCTCCGAGCGTAGCCTCTATCGTGCCCGTGCCGGTGCCCGTGGCTCCGCTTTTGATTGCGAGCTTCCATCCCTCCATGCTAGGGGCGCCGCCTTCTGCTCCCCTCCCTCCTTACTAGCCTCCTTTCTCGCCTTCGATCGGGCCTTCGTCGCGCTCGAGTTCACAACGGATGAGGTTAACGAGCGACCTCGCCTCCAGTGGCTCTTGCTGAGTCAGCTGGGAAAGCTGTCGATCGAGCTGACACACCACGTGCAGCAGCACCTCTTGCCGCAACTCCGCGATGCGCTCGTCGCGATTCTGACGCATGAGGATGATAAGCGTGAGAAAAGGCGCCTCGACCGAGGCAATCATCGCCAGCACCGCAAAGGGGGGTGGATCCCAAGCCAGCCCCGGGACCAGGTTGAGGATGATCCAAGCCACGTGTCCCCCGAGCAGGATGAAGAACACAGTTGGGCGCGCCATCCACTCGCCGCAAGCGTCCATGACTTTGCCGGCAAAGTTCCGGCGCTTGGTCATCTCCCCGCGGACGTTGATGGTCTGAAACGACCGGTCTCCATTTTTCATAGTTTCTTGTGGTGGCGCCGCTGCGGGTGCGGAAGGGCCAAACCTCGACCTGGGTATCCCTCCTGCCGATGCAAGCCTCCATCACGCGACGACGACGTAGACGGGGTTGCGCTGTTCTTTCCGAGCCACGTGTGCCTTGACGAAAAGTGCGGGCCAGTGGTACGTGCGCTCTCCCCTCACCTTAGGGCGCATAACTCAGCGGTAGAGTGCAACCTTCACACGGTTGAAGTCACTGGTTCAAATCCAGTTGCGCCCACAACATCAAGG
>CAZNZA010000005.1:89898-103167 GCA_964577325.1 uncultured Polyangiaceae bacterium | reverse complement strand
GTGAGGTGCTTCAGGGTCGAGAGGACGGCTGTCGGGCACTGCTCCAGCATCTGGAGGCGCAGATCGGAAGCCCCGTCGAGAGGACGACGCGACCAACCGCGCAGCGCATAGTCGGGCTCGACGTGAAGCGCACGTTCCCGGAGCGGATCTTCCGCGTCGAGCGCCCATGCACACACCTCGGGCTCCTGGTCGAACAGCGCTTCGCGCAGCGCGCGACCAGAGCGCAGCCCATTGGTCAGGAACAAGGCCACGGCAGGGGGGACCTGCTTCAACCCGTCCGCAAAGGACGTCCCCGGTTCGATCCTCCAGTTGGGCACCGAGTCCAGTGGACCCTCCGTTTCGCTCGGCGGCTTGCCATGTTCGATGAACGCCAGCACGCGTTCGGCCACCACAGCTGGGCCCACGCGCTCCGCGTGAAACACTGGATAGGCATTCTCCTGCGCGATTGCCAAGTAGCCGTCGCGCACCCGTTCCTTGAAGCCGCTTCCCGCCAGGCCCTTGCGCCCGCCGCCGCCTAAAGTCTTGGTGCGCACTTTCTCCAGCCGTTTGCGAATTCGGCTGGTGCGCGGGTGGACGTCGAAAATGAGGGTCAAGTCAGTCCGTACACCGTCGGCGGCAGCCTGCGCCATTGTCGTACACAGCTGCCGATCGAGGCCTCTGCCGTACGCACCGAGCACGACCGGAGTCAAGAACGAGCGGTCTACGAGCACGGTTTCCCCGCGAGCGAGTGCCGGTCGCACCAGTTCATCGAGCACTTGAGCCTCCCGCGCACAATAAAGCGCAAGCTCCGCCCGGGCTGTGAGATCCAAGTTGCGGGGATCCCGCGTCAGGGCTCGAATCATGCGTGTGGGGTGAGACGAGTGCTCTTTCCCTTCGCGCGGCAGAAACACGCGGTGTCCGCGCTGAGAGAGTGCTTCGGCTACCATAGCGAGTACGGTAGTTTTGCCGGCTCCGTCTACGCCTTCGAAGGCGATCAACCGGGGTGTAGTCATGAGAGTCTCTTAATGGTGATGCGGCCGTAGGGTGACGAACGCAAAAAGGGGAGCGAACGCGTCTCGGAGAGGGGGGGCGACGTCCGAGCGGAATTCCGAAAATGGATCCCGATACGCGGGATGTACCCGTCACTAAATAGTCGCAATCGTGTCGAAACTCCAGGCATCCCATCGCACATCGACGTCCGCAAGCGACCGCGCCCGCGGCGCGGTTCGAGCTTCCAAACCTGAGCCACGGGACGTGCAAAAATACCGCACTACAAGAAGCGGTGAAGCGGTGATGCACCGCTTCGGAGATCGATGCCATGCCTTCGCACGAAGTCTTCGACTCGCGTGCGCCGTCGAAACGCTTCACCTCATCAATGCGCGGGCTATGACCAAGCGCTGTATCTGGCTCGTCCCTTCGTAAATCTGGAGCAACTTCGCGTCGCGAAACAGCTTCTCGACAGGGTAGTCTCTCACGTAGCCGTTTCCGCCAAAGACTTGCACCGCGTCGGTTGCCGTTTGCATGGCGGCATCGGCCCCAAACGCCTTGGCCACTGCCGATTCCACGGGGTCGATCTGGCCTTGGTCGAGAGACCATGCGGCGCGTTGGTACAACAGACGTGTTGCGTCGGTGCGGATCTTCATCTCCGCTAACATGGCTGCAACGAGTTGATGTTCACCAATCGCCACACCGAAAGCTTTGCGTTCTTTTGCATAGCGCACAGATTCGTCGAGGCAGCGTTGCATGAGGCCGGTTGCCATGGCGGCGATATCAGGTCGGGTTTGGTTGAAGGTCTCCATCGCAAGCTTGAAGCCTTGCCCTTCCGCAGCCAGCAGGTTCTCGCGTGGCACCCGGACCTCGTCGAAGTGCACCGTCGCGGTGTCGCTGGCGCGTTGACCAAGTTTGTCTTCGTGAACGCCGACGCGTAGCCCCGCGGCGTCCCGATCGACGATGAAGGCGGCAATCCCCTTGTGTTTTTTGTTGGGGTCCGACGTTGCGAAGACGACGTAGAAGCTGGCTAGTCCAGCGTTGGTTATCCAGCACTTTTCGCCGTTCAACACATAGTCTTCCCCGTCGCTGCGGAAGCGGGTCTGCATGGCAGCGACGTCACTTCCTGCGCCTGGTTCCGTCGTACAGTAACTGGCGAAGCAGGGCTCCCGCGTGAGCTTGCCCAAATAGCGTTGTTTCTGAGCATCCGACCCCGCGAGTTGAATCGGGGTCAGCGCCAAGGTGTTGGCCAACATACTCGTTTGGATCCCGGTGCAGCCGTAGGCGAGTTGTTCCGAGATCAGGGCGTTGTCCAAGTGGCTCAACCCGGCGCCGCCGTACGTTTCCGCGACAGTTGGATTGACCAGCCCGAGCTGCCAAGCTTCCTCGAAAACTTGGCGCGGAAACTCCGCTTTACGGTCGGCTTCCGCGGCGACCGGGATGATCCGCTCCTCGGCGAAGCGGCGGGCCGCGTGGACTAGTGCTTGCTGCTCTTCCGTTAGCGCGAAGTTCATGTTCCCAGCATACCGCGCTCGAGCGTCGGAAGTAGCGTTTCCTCGCCGTTGCCGCTACTCGTTCACGCGGTTCGGGAGTGGCACAATGCGGCGGTTGGTTCGCTCAACCGTGCTATCCGGCTGCTGGCGATGCGGTGAGCCACGGGGCTTTGGTCGCATCCCGCGTAAGTGCGGCCAAGGCGGTGAGCAACAGCTAACGTCGTCCCCGAGCCACACATTGGATCGAGAACGGCGCCACCGGGCAAGGTGCAGGCCAGGACGATTCGCTCCAGCAAGGATTCGGGCTTCTGAGTCGGATATCCGGTAGTCTCGCCCGTCAGGGGAGTGTTGGCCGTCATGGCCGGGCAATCCGTCCAAACGCTGCCGATGCGGCGCCCGGTATCGGCGTAGTAGCGATAGGTCTTATGGTTGATGTGGCGTTCTCGAAAGCGGCGTCCGGCACTGTCGACGTGGTTGAAGTGCATCTTCAGGCTCGTATCGCTGAACGGCTCGCGTAGAGCCGCATCGTCGCCATTCCAGATCATCTGTTCGCCCTTGCGGTAGATCAGGATCGTTTGGTGGGTGACGCTGGGGCCCGAACGGCGCTTGCCCCCGTTGCCGGGGACCCAGATTATCTCACCGGCAAACCGTGTGCGGCCGAAGATCTCGTCCAGCAGGATCTTGCAATCGTGCACGGCGCGGTAATCGAGGTGCAGCCACAGGCTGCCCATGGGGGCGAGGGCTTGGTGAACGACCTGCAGACGTGGCCGTAGCATCGTCAAGAAATCGTCGAGCCCGCCCCAGTAGTCCACGTACGCGGTGGTGCCTTCTTGGCGCAAACCCTTTGCTGTCCTGGCGCGTCGTGTGCCCCCCGCGTTGAACGGAGGGTCGAGGTACGCCAGCTGAAACGGCCCAAAGTTTGCTCGCAGATGAGGGAGCTCGCTGAGGCAATCGCCCAGGCGGAGGCGCGGATTGATGGGGCTCGTGTTGGTTGCTTCAGCCACTGCTCGGTTCCTCATCGTGGCTTACGACGTAGGGATCGAAGTGGGCAATTTCCTCGAGGTCCTGGCGGGACAACTCGACCAGCACGGGCAGCGGAGGGAGCCAGTTCCAGTGGGGGCCGCCACCCATGCACCCGCTGATCGCTTGTTCTGGTGAACAGGCAATTCGCAGATGGATGTGGTCGTCGTGGGGCAGGCTGTCGGCAGGTTGCAGCAATACCGTTTGCGCCCGCCATACGAGCTCGTCGGGCTCGCCCCGCGCGCGGGCATATTCGATCAGCATAGCCTCTATCCAAGCGGCGCAGAACATCCATTGGACCGAAACCTGCTCGGCAAGCAAGAACGCGCGTACGATGGCCCATTGCCGCTCGAGATCGAGGCGATAGATGCGACCGCTGCCAGGCTCGACCGCTAAGCCATCAGTGCCCACCGAGATGAATCCAGGAGAACGAACAGGACGACCCTCGGGCGTCATGACGTGCCAGAGAAGATCGACGTCGCGGCCGCTACGATGTGAATTGTGCCGCGGGATCTTGCCACCGAAGCGTGCGGACAAGTCACCCAGCACGAGTGGTGGCCCGCCCGCAAACTGCCGCTCGACCGTAGCTGCAACGTGTACGATCGAATCGACCAGACCAGGTTGCCCCCAGTACACCCGGTCGTGGGGACGAAACCGAACATAGCCTGGGCCATTGCGCGGGAGCTCCACAGCTTGTGTTTGCATACCGCTGTGAGGGAAACCGATCGAACCGCTGAATTGGGGATGCAAGGGGGACGGTGCCCCGACGCAAGCACTCAGCGATAGTGATAGCGCGACGCCAAGTAGCCGTAGACTCAAAGCTCGAGCTCCCGTTCGAGGTAGAAGGAGATTTTGCTTTCCAGCTCAGCCAGGCTCGACTCCGTGGCGAACTGCGGGGTCAGCGTCAGTTTGCCTTGAGTGGTCCTGACGCAACCTTGGTCTTGGAGCGCGAGCAGGGCGTTTTCGAACATGGGCTTGCTGACCGACTCCAGCCGTTCGAGTTCACCAGCGTGATACATGCGTTGGCCGAGGCTGATGGCGTCTTTGATCCATTCTTTCTCGGGCAACGGCTGATCCAGCAGGGGGTTGAGCGAACGTACGACGACGCGGTACCCCTCCAAGAAATTGCGCACGATGGACGCATAAGTTGAAAGCCACTTGCGGCCGGTCCACCCGTTGCGTCCGGGCCCAGGCATTACCCGTTCGCCGGCTTCATTCGCGTCAGCCGCCTCAGGCAGGATAGTGACTTCTTCGGCGCGGACCATGGCGTTCAAGGTCTCCGAAAAGGCCTCGTCGCACGACTTGTCGCTGCGAAAGCGAAACTCGTACTTGAAGAGCCGTGCGAGGTACGTCACGTGCTCCCACAATTCGGAGCGAGACACCGATTCAGCGTAGCACTGCAGTCCCGTTGCAAGCAAAGCCCGCTCCACGAAAAAGTGGATGATGATATTTTTTGAGGTGTCGAGTTCGATGCGTCGTTCCGACACGACGCTATAGATGGCGTCGTTCCCGACGCGAGGAAGGCCTTTTTCGGCGCGCCTGCCATGGTGAGACGAATGCACGCGAATCATGTCTACGTCGGCGAACATCTGAATGGCTTCACGGATGGCTTCGCGACGCAGCACTCCATTGGAGGTGGCAAGCGCCGCCGTATGCCGGACCTGGATGTGGTGGTGAAGGGTGTCGTACAGTTGCTCGCAGAGACGCAGTAGCTTGGGATGTTCGATGCCGCGCTGGTGGTGACTCAATAGGGCAAGCGCGGTCAACGCCCCCGGCGAGACGGCCGTCACGCGTCCGATCTCGTCGATGGCGGCATTGCCCAGCCGCGTGACCAGCGCCCTTACCTGCTTGGGGCCGAGATCGGGGGTATCCGGCACGATGCCCAGTTCCGACCCCACCTGTTGAAGCGTCTGCGCGGTGCCAAATTGGAGACTGATACGGCCGTAGCGATGCTTGAGTACCGATGTAGCGCTGAGCAGTCCAGCGGCGTCCTCCTTCACCTTTTCCCCACCGAGGATTTCGTTCTGATACGAGCTCGTCTCGATGATCCGTTCGTAGCCAATGCTGATGGGCACGAAGTGCACGTTCGACGAGTCGCGGCTCAACGCGGCATTGACCAGCATGCTGAGCAGGCCGAACTTGGGCGCTAACAGCTTGCCCGTTCGGCTACGTTGACCCTCCAAGAACACCTCGAACGAGTAGCCATCTCGCAACAACCGTCGCACGTAGGCGTCGACGACGGCTGCGTAGAGCCGATCGCCGCGGAACGAACGGCGGATGAAGAAGGCTCCCGCACGACGCGCCACAGGTCCCATGGGAAAGAACGACAGATTGTCCCCGGCGACGATGAGAGGCACCGGGATGTTCGCTTTGTAGAAGACATACGAGACGATGAGAAAGTCGATGTAGCTCTTGTGGCTGGGGAGCAGGACGAGGGTGCCTTCTTTTCCCAATTGTCGGATGCGCTGTAGCCCGTCTTGATCGACTTCCAGACCGCGGTAGATGCGCTGGAACACCTTATCCAGCATGACCTCGAGCGCGCTCAGAGCGGCGCCATTGGGAGTGGCTTGCATGCGCGCAAGCATCTCGTCAGCTTGGCGCAGAGCCATGCTGCGCTGCTCCGGTGTGGGATGCAGTCGCTTCAGCGTATCCTGGAAGCGTTTGCTGCGCAGGACATCCTGACGAACGCGGTCCGGTGGCTTGCGCGCTGGGCCGGTAATGCTGCGCCGTTCACGCTCCATACGCCGCAGCATGGTGAACACCACTTTGTTGAGGATTTGTCCATCCGATAGCTTGCCGTGTTCCTCCAAGAAGTCTTTGAGATTGACCGGCTCCCCCGAGCGCAACACCACGCTCTTATAGTTGGTGAGGAATTGGCCCACCACGCGCGCCGGGCTTGGCCACTCGCGCGGCCCAAGCACCCAATCCAAGGCACTCGTGCCGCGCGTATCGGGACGCTTCGACCACACGATGACCTGCGGCAGCAACAGGATTGGACGCTCGCTTTCGCGTTGCAGCGATATCAGCGCACCCATCAGGTCATCCCCTTCACGTAAGCCTCGCCCACCGCTGATACCTTTGGTAGCCACGTCCAACACGCTGGGCGGTCGTTTGAGGAACAAGGCTGCCGAACCGTCGTCGCTCGACAACGCGTCCTTCAGAGCTTCAGCTTCCGTGAGCGGACGCCGCCGAAACAGCGAGTTCATGAGTCCGGTCCCCATGCGAGGGTTGAGCAGACCCAGCCCCAAGTCGTTGACGAACCGCACCTGAGGAAGCTGGAAACGCTTCGTCAAGTGGTCCAAGGCGAGGAAGTCGATGAAGTTGAGGTTGCGCAGGATGTAAACGATAGATCCCACCTCTGCGTGCGCGCGCACCGTCTGGACCCACTGCTCGTCGACTCCAATCCGATCGAAGAATGGGGCATATGCAGCCCTCAATGCGGGGTGAGGACGATAGGGTTGCGTGACGGAAGGCTTGGTCATGAACGACGGGTGAGTGGGGGATGGTTGCCGAATATCACAGAACCGAGCGTCTACCCCAGACTTGGGCGGGTCGGTCCACCTCTGGGCCGGCCACGTTCACGCGTCGGCGGACCACGAAGTAGCGAGAAGAGCCCAAATTGTTGTAGGGGCTAGCGCTTCCTCATGCCTCGGTCTATCAGTGGTTCAACCGGCGCCGTGCGGCGCGCGATGGGTGGCTGCTCCAGGTGGGCGCTGCTGCTCAGCGCCGCCTCGTTGAGCGCCTGCACCTGTGCTTCCGACCCGCCCGCGGTGAGCGAGCGCGCAGGCCAAACCGATGGTACTCGTGGGGTGCCCAGTCGTTGTGCGATAGGCTCCGCTCAGCAAACCTTGCACGCTTCATCGGAGGCAAGCGCCGGCGACGCCACGTCGGACCTTTTCGCCATCGAGCTTGGGCCAGCCATCGTGGGTGAGCAGGGGTACTGGGTGCCCTGGCTCAGCGGTGACGGTAGGAAATCGACGGCCGGGTTGACGGCTCTGAAGCCTGATCTATCCGCGTCGAGCAGTGCCACCTTGGGCATCGTGCATTGGGACGCTGCCCCACCACGCGTCGTGGCGCTGGCTAACGATGCAGTGTTGGCCATCGTGCCCGATGCAGACGCCAGTGGAGATAGTTACCGTGTGGCACGCGTACAGGGAAACGAAGTGACATGGGGTTCGGAGATCGATGGCGGCAGGGACGAAGCTTCCGGATTCGATGTTGCAGCCACCGCTGACGGTGCCCTTCTGGTCTGGGATGACTTCATCAGCGAGCGTGCAATGGGCGCAATCGTCGGAGCTTCGCTCGACCACGAGGGCAACATACAGGGTGGACTGCGCCATCTCTCGCCTCCTGCGAGCGACGCCGAAGCGCCGCGTGTAGCGGCCCACGCAGGGGGTTACTGGCTGGCTTGGCTAAGTGTCTCGCTGCAGCCGGCCGAAGAAGTCACCGCGTCTCATTCCGAACCCATGGCGATGCGAGCTACGCGGCGTTGGATCGAGGTGCTGCGTCTGGACGCCGCCGGACAGCCGCAGGGCGAGCCAATCACCGCGTCCTCGCCTGATGCGATGGTGCAGAGCTTCGACCTCCAAGCCGGACACGATGGTTCGGCGCTGCTATCGTGGCGGGAAGACTTCAGCAACGCGGGCACGAGCGGGGGGCGGGTGTTCGTGGGACGTCTCACCGCGGGAGGGGACGTCGAACGACATGCCGTGGACGGAGAGAAGTTTGGTGGAACGCTTCCTACCTTGCTGTTCGACCCTCGACCTCCGAGC
Organism: uncultured Polyangiaceae bacterium; assembly: GCA_964577325.1. Classification (GTDB taxonomy): domain Bacteria; phylum Myxococcota_A; class Polyangia; order Polyangiales; family Polyangiaceae; genus SZUA-265. The sequence goes on along the minus strand of CAZNZA010000005.1, from coordinate 94,916 downwards.
GGCGTGCCTCACGCTTGGTTGACGTTGGAGTCGGCAGCGGGCGACAGCGCTCTGGCCGCGCTGTCGCCGATGGGTCGTCCGCTCGAAGTACTCGACGGGGGTATCGGTTTGGGCGTCGCTTCAGTGCTTGGCGCACTAAACGGGCAGCTGCTTCTGGCTCGCCCGAAGGGGCGCGACGTCGTGTTCTTGCTCGCTCGCTGTGGGTACCAGCCCGCCGCTATTCGCCCAGACGGCGGAGCATGAACGCTCACGATGGAGCTCGTGAAAGCGGTGCGTTGCCGGGCGCAGTCTCACTGTGAACGCGGATAACTGCCAAGCACCCGCGCGAACGGCGCTTCGGCCGTCAACTTCTGCAACGCCTTTTGTATGTGTGGCTCACTCACATGACCTTCTAGATCTGCGTAGAAGATGTACTGCCACATGTTTCCGGGCTTCGGGCGCGATTCGATGCGCGACAGGTTGATGCCCTCCCGGGCGAACACGCCGAGCAAATCGTATAAGGCTCCTTGGCGGTGGGCGGCGCCGAAAACCACGCTCGTCTGATCTTTACCCGTGGCTGACGGCTGCTCGCGACCGAGCACCAGGAATCGGGTCGCGTTTTCCCGCCCATCCTGGATCGAGCGGACTAATACAGGAACCCCCGCCAGCTCAGCGGCCAGTTCGCTCGCAATTGCCGCCGAGGTGGGTTCGTGCTTGACCAGGAATGCTCCGGCGGACGTCGAGCCCAACGCCGTACGCTTGGCGTGCGGCAGATGGGCGCGCAACCAGTGCTTGCACTGAGCGAGACCGTGGGGGTGAGAGTATACGGTGTCGATTTCTTCGAGCGGGCCTGCGCCAAGCAGGCACTGCTGCACATTGATAGTCACCTCTCCAATGACTTGCAGCTCGGGACAGTCCAGCAGCGCTTCCAGCGTCAAAGACACGCTGCCCTCGATTGAATTCTCGATGGGCACTACCCCTTGAGCATTCGCATCGGCTTTGACGGCTTCGAATACGCTTAGGATATCGGCCTCGGGCGCCAGTCGTGCCGCTAACCCATAGTGCTTTAGCGCGGCGGAGTGAGCAAAGGTGCCTTCCGGCCCCAAGAAATGTACGACAGGTTTGGGGGGCGACATAGGAGCAAAGGCGATGCGCGGAAATTCCTTGATGGGTACGCAACGGCCTTAGGTTGACGGCTGTCGAAGCAATGAAGTCAACTCCTGCAACTTCAACGCAAGAGTGAGGTCGCCTTCGATTTCGAGCTTGCCTGCGAAGAAGAGCTGCTGACCGTTGACGCGGCCTTCGAACAAGTCGACGAAGCTGCGATCGTCGATTCGTATCGTGCAATCTGCTTGATCGTCGTCCTCCAGCACCCCCGCAGGAGGTCTGAGCTGGACGCGCCAGGTACCGCCGCTCTCGCCAAGGACGTGAAACTTGAACGTCGCGCCTATGCGCTCCGCACCGTCCACATGTTCCGCCAGGCGCGTGCGAAGTTCGTCCACGAGCTCACGAGGTGTAGCCATCGCGTGGCTTCTAGCGCTCCACGATGGGCTTGACGGTGCGAAGCTGGTGACCCGTGTAGATCTGACGCGGGCGTGCAATGCGCTGATCTTTGTCGCGCAGCATCTCTTCCCATTGAGCGAGCCATCCCGCCGTGCGCGCCACCGCGAACAATACGGTGAACATGTCCACCGGGATGTCGAGCACTTCGTAGATCAACCCCGAATAGAAGTCGACGTTCGGGTATAATTTGCGCTGAGCGAAGTAGTCATCGGCGAGGGCAATTCGTTCCAGCTCCTGCGCTACCTTGAGCAAGGGGTTTCGAGCTCCGACGAGATCAAACACTCTATCGGCCAGGCCCTTGATGACGCGGGCGCGCGGATCGTAGTTCTTGTAGACGCGATGGCCGAACCCCATCAGTCGTCCGCCGGTGCCTTCCTTCACGCTCTTCACGAACTCGGGGACGCGCTCGACGCTGCCGATCTCTCGCAGCATCTTCAGCACCGCAGAATTGGCGCCACCATGCAGAGGACCGTAAAGAGCGGCTGTCGCGCCAGCGACGGCAGAAAAGGGATCGGCATGGGAACTGCCGATGCTCCGCATCGTGTTCGTGGAGCAGTTCTGTTCGTGATCGGCGTGTAGAATGAACAACACGTCGAGGGCCCTGACGATGTCTGCATCGACCTCGAACGGAGTGCTGCCGTTGCGCTTCATCATGGCGTAAAAGTTGGCGGTGAAGCCAAGGCTGGGATCAGGCTGCGTAAAAGCCAGCCCGCGTCCATGTCGGTACCCCCACGCTGCGAGGGTCGGCATCTTCGCCAGCAGTCTCACCATCTGATGACGACGCACCTGCGCGTCTTGCACGTCCTGTGCCTCGGGATAGAAGGTGCTCAGGGCAGCGACGTTGCTGATGAGCATGCCCATCGGGTGCGCGTCTTGAGGGTAGGCCTGGATCATCCGGACCAAGTTCTCTGGCACCGACGTGTGTTCTCGAACTTCGCTCTCGAACCCTTGCAATGCGCTTTCGTCAGGCAGCTCCCCATTGAAAAGGAGATAGGCAACTTCCAGGAAGCTCGCCTTCTCGGAAAGTTCTTCTATCGGGTAACCTCCGTGACGCAGGATGCCCTTATCGCCGTCGATGAACGTCACTGATGAACGACAGGATGCGGTGTTGGTGAACCCAGGGTCATACGTCATCAGGCCAAAATCGTCGTCACTGACTTTGATCTGGCGCAAGTCCAACGCGCGGATCGTGCCGTCGGAAATGCCACAGTCGTAGGTTTTGCCAGTTCTGTTGTCGGTAATGCTGAGCGATTCGCGTTGAGACATGATTCAGAGTCTTGTGGGTCAGAGGAGAGATCGGCAAGAAGTGAGGTTCAGGGGCGCGAATCATGCTCACTTTGTGGAAAGCTTCGCAAGCTTATCGGTAGCCAAAAAGCCCGCCGCGTCTGGCAGTCTGTTGCTTTATCGAAACCAGTACTTGCGCCCCATCTTTGACCGGAGACTGAACGTTCACAACTTCAGTCCACGGTTCGTTGAATACTGGGCCTGCAGACGCGGGGTTTGGCATCAAGGCGGCATGCTCGTTACGAAAGCTTTTTGGTCGTTTGCGCTTGGCTTGGCCCTGGGCGGGACCGGCTGTGGTCGCCCCTCCGGGCTGGAGCAGCCCGAGCAGAATCATGCAAAACAACTGCATTCGGAGCTCGACGTCGACCCGATTGCGGCAATTCCCGTGCCTGCCGCCGACGGACCCGCATTGTTGCCTCTGAAAATGGAGGTCCCGGTATACGAACGGCCCCAGCAGGACGCGCCGAAAGTCGGTTACTTGCGTCTGGGAGCTCGGGTACCACGTTCGGCGGAGCCGGTCGGCTTCGAGAACTGCCCCGCGGGATGGTACGCCGTGCGTCCGATCGGATTCGTCTGCGCTGAAGATCACGCCACCACCGATCTCACCCATCCATTGGTGCGCGCCATCGACGTGGAGCCTCAACGGGCGAAGCCGATGCCGTACGCCTACGCGTTCGTGCGCTCAGTGGCGCCGAACTATCTCAAGATCCCGGACAAGCAGGAGCAGTTCAAGCGAGAGATGCGGCTCGAGAGGCATTTGCGCAATTACAAACGGCTTTCAGACAAATGGGATGCGCTCGAGGTGGGGGCCAACGATGTTCCCCTCGATGAGCAGGGGTATGCCATCGGCGGGATCCCTTCGAGCGCCACCTCCATGGATATGAGTCAGCGTTACGGAGGCGATGGCAGCGACCAGGTCCCGTGGTGGTTGGAAGGTGGCAAACGATTGATCCCGAACGTCTCTTCGTTCAAAGCCCCCTCCTACTCAGTGATGGCCGGGCGCATAAAGCGGCATGCCGGCGTAGCTGTACTGGGCACGTTCGTGGCTGGTGAGGACGCACAGAGCAGGCGTTTTGCCATCACGACGGATGCCCGCCTCATCCCTGCGGACAAGCTCAAAGCCGACTCCGGTTCTCCGTTCCACGGCTACGCCGTGAAAGACGTCGGACTTCCGGTCGCGTTCGCTCGCAAGACCGGCGCAACGTGGTGGCAGTACGAGGGCGGTAAATTAAAGCCCACAGAGCACTTGGGGTGGCGCGAGTTCATCCCGCTGACGGGCAAAGTGAAGCGCATTGCTGGCGTGCGCATGGTCGAAGCCCGCAACGGGAAGTGGCTGCGCAGCGAAGACCTGAAAACCGCCGTTAAACCGTCCCAACTTCCATGGTTCGCGAGCAAGCATCGGCGCTGGATCCAAATCTCCATTTTGAGCCAGACGTTGGTGCTATGGGAAGGGGACACGCCCGTGTACGCGACGCTGGTATCTTCGGGACGTGATGGCATAGCCGATCCGTCAACGACCTGGAGCACGCCCCTCGGCACCTTTCGTGTTTACCAGAAGCACGTGACCACGACCATGGATTCCGAGGTCGCAGATAGCGAGTTCGAGTTGCGAGACGTGCCATGGGTGCAGTACTTCAAGGGTGGCTACGCCATCCATGCCGCGTACTGGCATGACGACTTCGGCCGTCCGCGTAGCCACGGATGCGTAAATTTGTCGCCAGTAGACGCTCGCGTCGTTTTCCAGTTCACGAGCCCCGACGTGCCCGAGCACTGGCACGGCAGCGAGGCAGGGGATGCGTTTGGGGAGGGCACGATCGTGCACATCGTGCCGTAACCCTGCAGCAAAACCCCAATCCGTCTGAAGTGACGAAACTTGGTTCAGACTCAGGGACGCGGGCGTAGGTCCAGCTGACGTTCTGCTCGCGCCGACGCCCCACGAAAGGGCGGGACGCTCATTTTCTCGAAGATCGACCGGATACAAGGGGCCTCGTTGGCTTCCGCAACCGAACCTTCCAGCTCCAGAGCTTCCACCTTGCCGTCGTGCGCAAAGCGAGCGACCACATTCCCCGCCAGGGGCGCCGTATCCGCGTTCAGACAGTGAACGGCATCGGAGGCGGCTTCTTCCAGCCGTGCATGAGCGGCGTCCAGATCGAAGGTGGGCAGCTCGACGACAGGTTGTGCCGGCGCGGGCG